>JBKJUK010000168.1:0-18727 GCA_046590705.1 Thermoanaerobaculia bacterium | reverse complement strand
AATCGTCCCATCAGCATCGAGAAACCGCCGTACCACTGGTAGGCGGTGGCGTAGCTGGGATTGAGTTCGATGGCCCGCCGGTACTCCTGTTCAGCACCGGCCCAGTCCCAGTCGTAGTTCTGTAGTGCGTAGGCCAGGGAGGTGTGCGCTTCGGCGAGTGATGGATCGAGCGCCACTGCCCTGCTGGCCGCGGCTCTGGCACGAGGGAAGGCCTCGGCAGGTGGCACGGCACTATAGCTACCTAACAAATTGTAGCAGTCGGCCAAGCCGGCATAGGCGAGGGCGTAGGACGGATCTTCGTCGGTGGATTTATCGAAAAACTCGATTGCTCGCCAGAAGCCTGCCGTGGTTCGCTTGTTCCAGAAGTATCGGCCTCGCAGATACATTTCGTGCGCGACGGAGTTGCGTGTACCGGACCTCGAGAGCCGCTCGATCTCTGAACTGTTGAGCCGGACCAGAAGCTTTCCGGCGATCTGCTGAGAGATCTGCTGCTCTGTCGCCAGCAGCTGGTCGGGGCGAATCTCGTATGAGTCGCCCCACAGCTGGGAACCATCACGGGTATCGATGAGATCGGTCTCGACTCTCAAAACTCCATCTCTCTCAGCGACTGACCCCGTAAGCACGGCCTGTACATTCAATTTCGCGCCAACCTGAAGAGGGTCGATCTCTTTGTTCTTGTACTTGTAGACCGTGCTTCGAGCCAGAACTTTCAGGCTCGAGATTCGGCTTAGATTACGAATGACGCTTTCAGTCAGGCCTTCACTCACGAACTCCCGTGTCTCGTCGACGCCCGAGTAGGTGAAGGGAAGAACGGCGATCGATTCGATTCGTCGTCCGGTGCGACCAGAGTTTGCGAGAAAGGCGAATGCGCCGAGTGCCGCCGATAGCAGCAGCGCGGAAGCAATGAGGAGTACGGATCGGCGGGGCCTTCTTTTGGTGATGGCCTCATCTGAGTAACTCTGTGCGGTCGCGGCGATGCTGCTCCAGAGTGGCTGATCGGCCGTGTTGTCCATGTCTGCAGGCGCCGAGTGCGAAGGCCCTGGTCCGGAAGTCGAAAGTTTGTTTCGCAGGGCCACCAGATCGGTCAGCATGGCCGCTGCGCTCTGATAGCGTTTGGCCCGGTCACGTGAGAGCGCGCGGCCCAGAATGGTGTCGATCTCGGGGGGCGTGTTTTCGACCAGGCTGGAGATCCGAGGTACATCACGTCCGAGTAGTGCAGCAATCCCGTCAGCGCGAGAGATCCCGCTGAACGGAGTTCTGCCTGCCAGCATTTCGTACAAAACCACACCAAGTGAAAAGATGTCGCTTCGGGCATCGAGTTCGTATCCGAGTGCCTGCTCAGGTGCCATGTACTGCACCGTTCCCATGATGCGGCCTGGTTCAGTGAGATTCGCGCTGCCGGCCTCGCCGAAGTCCTGCGTCAGTTTGGCCAGACCGAAATCGAGCACCTTCACATATCCGTCGGGCCGGATCATGACGTTCTCCGGTTTGATGTCCCTGTGCACGATTCCCACTCCATGCGTGGTGGCCAGGGCACCGGCAATCTGGATGACGATTTCCAGGGAAGAACTGAGGGAAAGCCCCTCCCGCATGCGTTCTCTGAGCGTGGAGCCTTCGATGAATTCGGTGGCGATGAAGTGGATCCCGTTCTCTTCACCGATGTCGTAGATCGTGACGATGTTCGGATGATTCAGAGCTGAGGCGGCCCGGGCTTCCTGCTGGAATCGCAGCAGGCGGTCCGCCTTGTCGGTCGGGTCGGCAGACAGTATTTTGATCGCTGCATTCCGCTCGAGCCGCTCATCTCGAGCAAGGTACACTTCCCCCATTCCGCCTGCGCCGATTTTGCGAACCATCCGGTAGTGGGAGAGGCGCTCGATCTTCATGTACCACTTCCTGGGGCAGCATCGTTCCCTGGAAAGTCACCATTGTAGGGATCTTTTGAAGAGTTCACGAGAGGAGCGGTGGCCGCTGTTCGTTCCTGCACTCCGGTGATGCGAAGCGGGACGCTCACCTCCACCGGTTCGTTTTCTGCGCGCGCTATGCAGTGTCTCACTGGTGACGGCCTGACACATGCTTCATCCGTACTTCTCGGCGGGTTTGAGCGCGAGGACTTTATCTTCGCCTGCAGGCTGAGACTTTGTGAACATGCGAGCTGACTGGAGTGAGGGATTGTGAAACGAATTGAAGCGGCGGCGGAAGCGGCGAAGGCGGGGGCAGAGGTGCTTCTGCGGTATTGGCAGATTCTCGGAAAGGACGACGCGGATCTCAAAGCCCGCAATGACTGGGTTTCGAGAGCAGACCGCGAAAGCGAAGCAGCCGTGATCGCCAGCCTTCACGACTCCTTTCCTGAAGACGCCTTTCTCGGAGAGGAGTCGGGTGAGAGTCTCGGTGACAGTGAGAACGCAGAGTATCGATGGATCATCGATCCTCTGGACGGCACGTCGAACTATCTTCAGCATTTTCCATTCTGGTGCGTTTCGATCGGTCTGCGCAGGGGTACCGAGACCGTCGCGGGTTTGATCTACGAGCCGCTCAGAGACCAGTTCTTCACGACAGAGAAAGGATGCGGTGCGTACCGGAACGGTCAGCGTATGACTGTGTCTTCACATCAGCAGCTGGAGGGATCGTTTCTTGCGACGGGATTTCCTTTCCGGGCCCAGAAGTTCGTCCCCCTCTACTGCCAGATCTTTCAGGACGTCATTTCGAGATCGAAGGGAGTACGCCGTGCCGGTTCCGCGGCGCTCGATCTTGCCTACACTGCCGCTGGCATCTTCGACGGATTCTTTGAATTGCATCTCGCGCCGTGGGATGTTGCTGCGGGTGCGTTGATGGTCGCGGAGGCGGGGGGAGTCGTCACGGATTTTTCGGGTGGCCAGCGTTTCTGGGACCGAGGCAATGTGATCGGTGCGCCGCCCGGAGTTCATCGCGAACTCCTGGAACTTGTAGCTCGACACACCATGGAAGATCAGCTGGATCGATGAGCAGTCCGTCTCCACTCGCGCGGGAGTTCTATCTTCGCGATACGGTCGAGGTCGCGCGCGATCTGCTGGGCTGCACTCTGTGGCGGCGCTCAGGGCAGGAACTGCTTTCGGTCCGCATCGTGGAGACCGAGGCCTACCTTGGAGCCAACGACGCGGCGAGCCACTCCCGGCGCGGCCTGCGCAGCGCCCGTAACGCATCGATGTACCTTTCCGGCGGCCATGCCTACGTCTACTTCACTTACGGAATGCATTTCTGCATGAACGTGGTGACTCAGGAAGACGGCATCGCCGAAGCGGTGCTGATACGCGCCGCAGAACCGTTGACAGGACTCGAGGCGTTACGACGCAACCGGCCAAAGGCCAAAAGAGATTTCGATCTGCTGAACGGGCCGGGAAAACTCTGTCAGGCACTGGGGATTGATCGCTCGTGCGATGGAATCGCTCTCGATTCCGATCAGCTGTTTCTCTCGGCTGGAAACGCACACGTTGACGAAGCTGATGTCGCGGTCACCCCGCGAGTCGGAATCGACAACTCGGGTGAAGCGGCGCACTGGCCACTACGGTTTTTCCTTGCGGGAAATCGCTTCGTCTCTCTGTCGAGAAATTACCGCTCCCCCGAATAGTCATATCCTCGTCACGAAACGATGTGAAAAACGCGGACTGGAAATGTCAGCGCGCGCAATAGAACAGGCGGGCCGGAAGAATGTTCAGCGGCTCAAAACCCTGATCAACGCGGCTGAAGTACTTCTTCAGGTCGATGAGCACCTTTCCCGAAAACTGGTAGACCAGAAACGATCCATCCGTCACAAGTGCGGACTGCGTCTTGCGAAGGATGCTCTCACGAAGAGAATCGGGCATGGTGCTGAACGGAATTCCGGAGATCACGTAGTCTGCGCGAGGAAGGCCCAGTTCTCTGAGTACGAGGTCGACGTCTTCCGCGGAACGATGCATCACTTTGATTCGCGGATCGTTGTAGGTAGCCTTGAGCCATTGCACGAAATCGCTGTTGGTTTCGAGCACGACCAGCGTAGCGTCCGGGGGCATGCGGCGCAGCACCTCAGTGGTGAAGCTCCCCACTCCGGGACCATACTCGACGATGACGTTGGCTCTCTTCCAGTCGACACGCCGCAGCAGTTCGTTCACGAGAAACGTAGAGCTTGGAATCAGCGAACCGAGCATGCGTGGATGCTTGAAGAAATTCTGTGCGAACAGGAGAGCCCTGGATCGTGTCGAAGGGGTTGTGATCGTCTGCATTGTCACTACATCTCCTTGAAGAGACGGGATTGGCGTTTCATGATTCATTCAGAAAGGGAGAGACTCTGTTCTCCGATAAATGCGACTTCCAGACCAGTTCCAGGGCCTCTGGTCGCGCGAGTCCGGCAGACCATAGCCGAATTGGGATGAAAACGAAACCGTGGTGGAAGGACAGAAGTGGCAGTGCCGAGCCCTTCCAGCGGGCGTTTCTCGCACCGCTGCTGCGCCAAACGGCGGATAGCAGCCTGTCTGCTTCGCTGCACGACGGTTTCGCTCGTCGACATCGCGTCGAGTATGGTTTTCTTGCGAAACGATGTGCGCCTCGCATCCAGGCCACCTTCCGCCGCCGCGCTGAGGAGGAGGGTAAGAAATGCTGGCTAGAAAATCGGATTCTCCGCGGTGTGCTGAAACTTCCACATATAGGTGTACCCGGGGAACTCGAGCGGCACCGTGTACTGCGCGTCGATCTTGATGGTCGAGGCAGCTCTGGCGATCATCAGGTCTTCATCCTTGAGCGGGAGATGAAGGTCGTTGGCCTTGTTCAGGATCGAGGCGCGGATCTGCTTATCGTTGTGCGTGCCGGCAGACTTGGCCTCGTCGACCACGACGCCGCGAAGTTCTGCAGCTTTCACCTTGACCGGGATCATCTTGTAGGCAACGAAGATGGCCGCCAGGAAAAGGATCAACCCCACAATGCAGCCACCCTTGCCCTCACCACGCTCACTCGCTCGCTTGTTCATCTTGGATCCTCTTGTGTAGAAAGATTAGACAGCCCAAATCAGCAAGTCAACAGGAGGAACCGGGATCGTGGTTTGAACGAATCCTTTTCGAGGCCGGAGGCCGGGGTCATGGGGCCGGAGTAGCCCGCATTTCTCTGTGAGAAATGCGGAGTAGAGGCAGAACAACGTGAAGTCGATCAGCGAACGAGAGTGCCGACTCGACTGAGCTGACGAACAGGCCCCGACTGCACATCGGCGTTGATCGACTGAGCACTCGCGAGCTCCCCCGACTTCGGGGCGTGCTGAGAAGACCAGAAAACGACTCTGGCTCTGCCGACGATCATCGGTCTGGTGAGTAAACCCCAGTGCCTGCTGTCGCGTGAATCTTCGCGACGGTCGCCCATGACCCAGTAGCAGTCCTGCGGCAGAATCTGCGACAGGGAGAATCCATCTTCGTAAGGCGACGCTACGTAGGGTTCGGAGAGGGTGTAGCCGTTCACTCGAACCTTTCCATGATCGAGTTCGAGCAGATCACCAGGTCGGGCAATGAGACGTTTCACAAAATATCCGTCCTGTCGCGAGGGGGCCTGGAAGACGATCACGTCCCCCCGCTCCGGTTCCGACCTGCCCGTCAGCCGCGAATAGCGCGTGACCAGAATGTGATCGCCGACCTCGAGAGCGGGCTGCATGGAGGTGGAGGGAATGGTGAACACGCGCACGAATTGATGCGCGAGGGCTGAGAACACCAGCGCGATGAGCAGCGGCAGGAGGAGGATCTTCGACATATCGACTATTTTCACTAGTTGGCTGGGGGCATGGTGCTGTCGTGGTTGCGGAGGACTCTTCTCTTAGTTGACGACGAACCCCTCATTCAGGTTTCACTCCACCCAGGTCGAGGAACAGCGGTTTTGACCCTCCCGTCTCGTAGCGACGTTCGAGCGAGCCATGCACGAACGCAATCGCCGTGCTGCAGGCCTCTTCGTAACTCCTGCCCAGAGCGCGAAGCGCAGCAATGGCCGAGGCCAGTGCGCAGCCCGTTCCGTGCCCCTCGGCATTCCTGATTCGGCGATTGCTGAACTGAGTCATCTGCTCATGATCGATCAACGTGTCGATGACCTCGTCTCCTTCGAGATGTCCCCCCTTCAGCAGGACTCGATGCACGCCCAGTCGCGCGAAGGAAATGGCGATGCGCTCGAGATCCTGAAGTCCTCGCGGATGCGCATTGATCAGAGCTCCTGCTTCCGGCCAGTTCGGCGTGAGGATCGTCGCGAGGGGGAGTAGTTGTTCTCGCAGTGCATCGATGGCGTCCTCCGCGAGCAGCGTGGCGCCACTCGAGGCAATCATCACCGGATCGAGAACAATCTCGGCTGGTTTCCACTGGCGCATCTTGCGAGCGACGAGTTCTACGATTCGCGCTTCACCCAGCATGCCGATCTTGATGACCGCCGGCTGGAGGTCCTCCATGACCGCATCGATCTGTCGCTCGATGATTTCGTCGGACAGCGATTCGATGGAAACGACGGCGCGACTGTTCTGTGCGGTGATTGCGGTAAGAGCGGTGGCCGCGTGTACACCGAAGGAGGAGATGGTGCGGATGTCCGCCTGGATGCCGGCGCCACCACCGGAATCGCTTCCCGCGATCGAGAGGACTGCGCTGCGGCGGGTCACTGGACGATGAGCGCGGGCGAAGTCGAATCGCGGACGTCGTTCTCGAAAACGCTGTACACCGGCATTTTCTGTTGCAATCCCTTGAGTGGAAATTCTCCGAGGGATTTCGTTTTGAACTGGCCCTGAAGTCGGTCGTAGGTGTTCTGAGAGATGACGAGATCTCCCGGTTTGGCAACGCCACTCTCGATCCGAGAGGCGATGTTCACCGAGGTCCCGAGCACGGTGTAGTCCACGCGTTTCTCCGTTCCGACATTACCGACCACGGCAGGACCGCTGTTGATGCCGACTCGAATCATCACGGCCGGCAGGCCCTCACGTTCACGCTCGGCGTTCCACTGCTTCACCAGGCGATGCATGGCCAGGCCCGCTTCCACTGCGCGAGCGGCATGATCCTCCTGGGGGATTGGTGCGCCGAAGAATGCCATCACAGCATCTCCGATGAACTTGTCGAGCGTACCGCCGTAGGCGAAGATCGCCTCCACCGCGCAGGAGAAGAAGTGCGACAGAAATTCAGAGACTTCTTCTGGTTTCTTGGTCTCGCTGATCGTCGTGAAGCCGCAGATGTCGGCGAAGAGAATCGAGACATCCGCCGTACGGATCTCCGACTCGTTGGTCGACACGACACCCTTTACGATCTCGTCGATCACTCCTGGCGAGTGATAGCGTTCGAGTTTGCTTCGGATCTTTCGCTCGTGTTCGATCTTCTCAGTCAGTTGGGCACGCTCGATGGCGACTGCGGCGAAGTTCGCCAGCGCTGTAATCAGGTCCAGATCCTCTTCGGTGAAACGTCCGATGTGAATTCCGGAATCGACCTGAACGGCTCCGATCACACGATCGCGATTCCAGAGAGGAACGCACATTGCGGAACGAATCCCATGAATGGCGATCGATTTTCCTCCCAGAAGTCGCGCATCCTCGAGCGCGTTCGATGTGAGCAGGGCTACCTGCTGGGTGGCCACCATGTTCAGGATCGTTCGAGAGATCGGGATTTCCTGCTGTTCTGAACCCTCGATGAATTTGGCGAGTTTCGGAATCGGTGTTCCGTCTTCGTCGAACAGCAGCAGCAGTCCGCGCTCGACTGGCAGATACTTGAAAATGATGTCCATCACTGCATTCAGGACAGAATTGACGTCTTCCGACTGCAGAAGAACTTTCGCTACCTGAACGAGGACCGAGAAAATCTTCTCTCTGGTCACTGTGGACCTGCCGCCTGGAGCGACTTCTTCCTCCTGACTTCCTTCGACGGCTGCAGCCTTGGCTCCGGCCAGTTCCAGACCGAATTCAGAATTGAAGTCGGAGATCCTTCGGATCACTGTTCCGGTCGGGTTGTCGAACGGGGATTCGTCGGAGAAATCGACGGCGGGCCTTACGTCGAGATCGAGTTGTACCGAGCCGATCAGAATCTTGTCGCCGTGCCCGACCGAGGTTTCGCCGACCAGCGTGCCGTTCACCTTCACTCCGTTGGTCGACTGCAGATCGATGATCCACCACTTCGCGGCACGGCGCTCGAAGCGGGCATGCCTTCGCGAGACGGATGGATGATTCAGCACGAGATCGTTGCCGTCCGTTCGTCCGATCGAGGTCGGGTCGTTACGAAGCTCCAGCACTCTTGGAGCGCCGAGGTCGACGTAGTGAATCTGGAGCTCTTCCACGAATCACCGATTATAACTAACTCGAGCTCTGATCACCGCGATGCCTCCAGTTACCTTGAATCGTCGGGAGGGTTAAAACGGCCGGAATCTGTTGACTCCGTCGGTCTCACCACTTGAAGTTGCACGGGGTTCTGGATAGCCCGGCGATTTTCTTCGGCTCCCTGTATAATCCGCGGGTCCAATCCAAGAGAATGCGTGCAGTGAGATAGACCCTGCACGTCAAAATGCTGAATGAACCCGCAGAGGAATCCACGATGTCAGGTCCGGCAATGGACCTGAAGGTCGTGCTACGCACCGATGTCGGCAAGGTGCGATCCGAGAATCAGGATTACGCAGTGACCACCTCGGCCGAGGAACTCGATCCCGAATCACGCGGGCGTCTGATGGTGGTTGCAGACGGGATGGGCGGACATCGGGGTGGAGCAACGGCTTCGCGCCTCGCGGCGACGACGATCAAAGACGCCTTTCTCGCTTCCGAGAGCAGTGATGTCCGCGAGATTCTGCAGAGTTCGCTGACGGCAGCCAACCGGCGTATCTTCGAGAGTTCACAGGCAAACCCTGACCTTCGGGGAATGGGTACGACATGTTCCGCCCTGGTGGTGCATGGCTCGACGGCCTGGTTCGCTCATGTAGGCGATTCGCGCATCTATCTGGTCCGCAACCAGGAGATTCGCCAACTCACCGACGACCACTCTCTGGTGGCCTCGATGGTTCGTGAAGGTCTGCTCACTGCAGCTGAAGCGGAGATTCATCCTCGTCGAAACGTCCTTCAGCGATCGATGGGCGTGTCGCAGGACGTCGAGATCGACGTCTCGCAGGCGTTCACGGTCATTCCGGGAGACACCTTCATCCTCTGCAGCGACGGACTGCATGGAGTTGTCAGGGATGAAGAGATCCGCACCATCGCGGCGATGCCGATCAGCGCCGCTGCGGACCAGTTGCTGGCCAGGGCGCTCGAACGTGGAGCGCCTGACAATGTCACCGTGATCGTGGCCCGCGTCGTCGAGGCCGGGACGACCGCTGAAGACGAAGACGCTCACGAAGCACTGGCAAGCGTCCCCTCGCTCCCGACAGCGCACTCTGTGACCGGCGGACGGATCATTCTGTGGTTGATTCTCCTGCTGGTCCTGGTGGTCTGCATCGGAGCGTCCTTGTATTTGTTGAACGACGTACCCGCTTCGACCAGGCGGTGATCTCCTTGCGCGTCTTCTCCAGACGGGCGTATCGCGAACTGCCACGCCGCACCTTTCTGCTGATCACCTGTCTATCCGCGTTTGTCTCGCTTTACTCGGGATGTGCCCGTGAAAGAGACCTCCGTCCTGTACAGAAGATGGCCTACACCGTGAAGCCGGCCGTGGTCCGTGTTCACGCTTTTTCGACGGGAACGTTTCAGTTCGACGAGGATGCCATTCTCGAAATCGACGACCAGCTGCGTGAGAGCGGATTTGAAGGGAGCGCACGCTCCGGAAGACCGGGAGAGAGAAGCGTCGCCACGGGAGCTGGGGGTTCGGGAAGCGGTTTCATCGTGCATCCGGACGGGTTCATTCTGACGAGCGCGCACGTGGTGAACGCGTCGAAGGATTCCGCTCAGCTTCTGCGGAACGGAGCCATTGCCGCCCTGCGGAATCACTTCCCCGCCAGGACGCTGCAGGAACTGGAAGCGAGCGACCAGCTCGAACGGGCCATCGCCTTCATCGCATCGTCAGGGAAGGTGACCTCTCTGGTCGAGAGCCGCGTGGTCGAACTCTCAAACGGAGAGAAGTTCTCCTTCAGAGTTCTGCGAACTTCGCGCTCCATTCATGAAAGTGGAAATGACCTCGCTCTACTTCGAATCTCCAGGACGCGGCTTCCCACTCTTCCGATCGCTGACTCGAACCCGGTGCAGCTGCAGGATCCGGTCTGGATCGTCGGTTATCCAGCCGTGGCCAGCAGCACCCCTGAAGGGTTTGGAAAGTGGCTGGCCAGCGAGAGCGACCTCGAATCGACGATTACGGCGGGAGCGATCACGGCCATCAGAAAAGATGCGCGTGGAAAAACGCTTTTTCAAACTGACGCCGCAATGTTTCGCGGCAACAGCGGGGGGCCGGTCGTCAATGCGCAGGGTCACGTGATCGGCCTGGTCGTGCTCGGAAATGCGATCTCGCAGAAAGTGGGCTTGCTGCTTCCAGCGGCAGAAGCTTCAGCGTTCCTGGCCCAGGCAGCCGTCCCGGCGGATGTGACGGGTCCCTTCAACTCTGTGTACGAAAAAGCGCTCGACGCGGCCTGGGACGGTCGTTGGATGGAAGCGCGCGAGCGGCTGCGCGAGGCGTCCGTTCTATTTCCTAATTCGCCGGACCTGATTCGATTCACGCGTGATGCCGAAGCAGGCGTTGCTGCACTACCGTTCTGGAGAGCCTATCCGTACCTGGCAGCAGCCTGCTCACTCGGCGCATTGCTTCTGCTCGCGGCCGTCGTCTCGATCGTGAGGCATGGAACGCAGACTTTCCCGAAAGCGGTAGTTCCCGAGTCGATCGAGGCCGGAGCAGGGATGCTCAGGGTCGCGCCACTGCAGGCGGCCAGCAACCTGCTGGGAAAGCTGACTGTGCTAAACGGCGGTCTGGCTGGCGAACGGTTCGGACTGGGTGGATCAGGGATCAGGATTGGACGGGAGTCCGCACTTTGTGAGATTGTCCTGGACAATCCAAAGGTCAGTCGTCTCCATGCACAGGTCGTATCAGTCGAAGGTCGAGTGATGCTCGTCGACCAGGATTCTGCGAACGGTACTTTCGTCAACGATCGCAGAATCAAGAGTGAGTTTCTCAATGACGGCGACATCATTCACTTCGGTGGACGAAACGCCATAGCGGTAGCATTCCATTTGTGAGGGTCGTGTTGGCCGACAAGCGCTGTGAAAACGGTCATTTCATCGACGAGAGCTGGGACCTCTGTCCCTACTGTCCGCCGAAGAAAAAGACCAGCGAGATTCCAATCATTGCGCCCTCGCTGTCCGTGGCGGCATCGGACACGCGCGCGGTCGCACTCCCCCTCACATCGAGAGTAGATGCTGCACCGGAGCGCGAAAGAAAAAGTTCCGCATTGTCGGAGATCTCCCCTCTACCCACGCGTACGATCTCCGCGCCGCGGCCCGAGGTCGCGCTCCCGGAGGCGTCACGCTTCGTGGTCGGCTGGCTGGTCGGACTCGACGGTGAAGCGCGCGGAGAAAGCTTCGTCATCCGCTCGGGCCGCAACGCGCTCGGCCGGGACCGCAAAAGCGACATCACTATTACCGATGATCAGGTGTCCGCGCATCACGCCGATCTGGTTTTCCGTCCCGAAGAGAACCGCTACATCCTCATGGATCACAACTCGACCAACGGGACCTTCGTCAACGAGATGGAGATCGAACCGCGACGTAACCTCAATGACCGCGACATCGTACGAGTAGGAACACACCGGTTCGTGTTCATCGCTCTCTGCGGCGAGAAATTCGACTGGGAATCACAGGCCCTTCGATGATCGGAAACGTGATCGGAAACTACCGCATCGAGCGGGAACTCTCCGAGGGCGGAATGAGTCACGTGTACGTCGGTCGGACCATCTCCGCCACCGAGACTCTGCCAGCGAACTTCGCCGTCGTACTCAAAGTGATGTCCGACGAACTCGCCGGCGAACTCATTGCGCGCAAGCGCTTCGTCAAGGAAGCGCAGATCCTCGACAAACTTCGTCACCGCTACATCACCCGGTTCTATGAATTCATCCCGCGCGATTCAGGCGCCGTGCTGGTCATGGAGTTCGTGGAAGGAAAGCCGGTTGATCAGCTGATTGCAGAGAAAGGGGCGCTGCAGATTCGCGATGCCATTCAGTACATCCAGTGCCTGCTGGAAGCCCTGGTCTATGCGCACGGAAAAGAGATCGTTCATCGCGACATCAAGCCGGCCAATCTGATTCATCAGAATGGTGGCGTAGTGAAGGTGACCGATTTCGGGATCGCCAAAATCCGGGACGCAGCAAGTACGGGACAGACCGTCCTCACCAAGGCCGGGTTTCTTCTGGGGACCCCGCATTACATGTCGCCTGAACAGATTCGTGAACCAAAGGAAGCTGGCGCGCGCAGCGACATCTACTCGACTGCGGTGGTGCTCTACGAGATGTTGACTGGAGTGCTCCCCTTCAACCAGCGTTCACTGCCGAAGTTGATTGAAGCCGTATACAAGGGTGACAAACAGAAGCCTTCTGAACTTCGGCCCGAGATCGATCGTGACCTGGAGAATCTGCTTCTGAAAGCTATGCATCCGAAACAGGAACAGCGCTTCGGATCGGCCCGGGACTTTTACGACGCACTCGAAGAGTACTCGCTCAAGAAGAACCCGGAGGACGGTACCCGGATTCGTACCGAAGACTTCGTCACTCCCATCCTCGAGAAAGTTCCGAAAGTGGAATGGCAGCTCGTCCGGCAGGATGCGGCCGAGCGGCACGAGCTCCGCGGCGAGAGCGTCATGGTCGGGCGCGATCGCTCCTGCTCGATCGTGCTCTCACATCCGGCAATTTCGCGCAGACATGCACGCTTCACTTTCGGCAGCGAGTTTCTGCTGGAAGATCTGCAGTCGGCCAATGGCACGTACGTGAACAACTCGAGGATCGCCCGCGCTGTCCTGAAGGCTGGAGACGTGGTCAGGTTCGGCGCAGATCCGATCTGTACCTATGTCGTGCGCACACGTCAGGATGCCGCGCAGTAATGGAGAGGTGGGCTGTGCGATGTGCTCGCAGAACGTTCCCGATTCGATCTTCGAGGTTGACGAAGGAATGTGGTCGACCCTTATTTCTCACAGCGTTTCGTCGCAACGACGTCCTGCCCACGCCCGCAGCAGAAGCTCTGTGAGGAATGCGGGTTAACATAGGGATGACCATTTTTTCCCGGAAATCCCAATGAGTTCCCTGACCTGCCTCCGCTGCCAGAACGAAGTAGACGAGAGTCTAGACGCCTGCCCGAATTGCGGAGAAAAAATCACCGGCCTGCAACGCACGTACGGCGGCCGGTTGATCGACGGGAAGTACCAGATCCTCGAGCGTCTGGGGATTGGCGGAATGGGCGAGATTTTCAAGGTCCGCCACATTCACCTGAACGAGCAGCGCGTGATCAAAATCATGCGCGCCAACATCGCTGCCGACGAGCAGGCCCTGCAACGCTTCCTCCACGAAGCGCGACTGGCCACGATGATCAAGCATCGCAATCTGGCGATGCTCTACGACTTTTCGACTCTCGACGATGGTTCGTACTACATGGTCTGGGAGTACATCGAAGGAACCAATATTCAGAAGTGGATCAGCGACAACGGTCCCATGCCGCCGCGCCTGGCTGTTGAAATCGCGATTCAGGCACTGGGCGGACTCGGCGCGATCCATCAGATGGGCATCATCCATCGCGACATCTCGCCTGAGAACATCATGCTTTCTCAGGACCACCAGGGAAAACTGCTGGTCAAAGTCATCGACCTCGGAATCGCCAAACAGCTGTCCGATACCGAAGGCGGTCAGGGACTCACGCAGACCGGCATGTTCCTCGGGAAACTCAAGTACGCCTCACCCGAGCAGGCTGGCTTCATCAAAGAGGGCGAGAATCTCGACGCCCGCACCGATCTTTATTCATTCGGCGTGGTGGTGTACGAGATGCTGGCCGGACGCGCTCCGTTTCTGGCTACGAATCCTCAGGGCTACATTCTCAAGCACGCCACCGAGAAACCGCTGCCGATTTCGCAACTCAATCCGGAAGTCAAAGTTCCGCCGAAGCTCGAAGCCATCGTCTTCAAATCGCTCGAGAAAGATCGTGACGCCCGTCACGAGTCCGCCGACGACTACATTGCAGAGCTCGAGAGTGTGCGCGCTGAGATCGTTCCCGATGCGAAGTTCGGGGTTGGCGAGCGGCTCACAACACTCTCCAGCCGCAAGACAGCGGTCGACATCACCGGAACGAACCGCACCGCCGATGCCTCGCTGCCAAAGACGATTCCCGGACGAGCGACGGCTACCAGGGATGCATCACAGGAAGCGACGCGCCTCGACAAAAAGATCGTTGCCGGCGGTGGCGACGCGACAGTCATCGAAACCAGAAGTGGCTCGAACGACGCCACCATGGTCGAACACCTCGGCACCTCGGCTCCTACACTCGTCGAGGCGAAGATGGGCCTGCCCCCGCAGCATGACGACGCGGCTCCGACGGTCATCGAGAAAAAGTTCGTCCAGGAAACAAAGAGCAGAAAGCCGCTGTATGCAGGTCTCGCCGCAGGCGCAGTTCTTTTTGCGGTGCTGGCCTGGTTCATGTTCAAACCGAAACCTGCCGTACTCGACCCGGCCATGCAGCAGCCCATCACCGAGGTTGTTACGCAGACCGGAAGTCGTGCCGTGCCCGGTCTGCCTGAGGGTGAAGGAATTCTGCTCATTTCCGCCAGTCCATGGGGAGACGTAAGCAGCATTCGCGACAAGAACAACAAAGAGATTCAATTGACGGAAGACGAGCGCGATTCTCCGTTCCGTCGTTCGCTTCCGGCGGGTCCTTATACGATTACCGTGGCCGATCCCGATGGAGTGACGAAAGAAGTGGCGTTAACAGTGAATGCCGGGAAAGAGACCATCCATCGCGAGGTCCTGAAGAAAATCAGTGTGGATGAAGCGGTCGCGGAAGTTTTCAAACAGTGAAGGTGCTGCGCTCCGCGGTCCTGCTGTTGATTCTCTCCACGATGATGGCGAGAGTGGCGGCTGCCCAGGCAGCGTACGAGCTGTATGAAGATGGCGTGAAGGCCGCCAGCTCCGGTAACTGGTCGCAGGTCGTAAGCAAGATGAGCGCGGCTATCGCCAAGAAGCCGGGCGAATCGAAGAATCTCAAGACGTACGGGACGATCTTCATCGCTTATCACCCCTATTACTACCGTGGAGTTGCCTACTTCAACCAGGGTGAATACCAGAAGGCCGCCGCAGATCTCGACCGGGCCACCGGTGTAGGCAGCGTCAGTCTCGGAAGCATCGAATCGTTTCAGAACAAGGTGCAGGCGAAGCTCTCTGCTGCACAGACACCTGCGCCGCAGCCGGCCGTCGAGAAACCGCGCGAGCAGGCTCCAACGCCACTTCCTACGCCACCTTCCCGCGAGCAGACGCCGCTCCCTGTGCCCTCACGTCCGCAGCCGGCAGCCGTTGATCAGTCCGTCGAGGCGAGGCGTCTGGCCCAAGCGCAGATCACTCTCGCCGAGAAGAGGATGAGTGAGGCGCAGCGAGCGAATGCAGGAACTCTGGCACTCGCTCAGTGGCAGCAGGGACAGAGTTTTCTTGCTGACGCGCAAAGCCGCAACATCAGTGCAACCTCGGCCGCCGAGTTCGCGCAGGTGCAAACTGTGGCATCGCGCGCAGAGGCTGCATTCCGTGCTGCGGCATCGACTGCGAAGATGGCGGCTGCCAACAGGAAGTCGCAGCCAGGTGCGGTGGCCGAAGTGGTTGTCAGTCCGATCAGGGACCGAGTGAAAGACGCACTCGAATCCTACTTCGAAGGCGACTATGAGATAGCAGCGGAAAGTCTGGGCGTCCTTGCCAGCGGCGCGCTTCGCGACAACGGAATGATTCACGCCTTCCACGGTGCAGCGCTGTACTACAGCTGGATCTACGACGGACGAAGCGATCCGGCCATGCGCGCGAAAGCAGACAGTGCCTTCAGGATGGCCAAGAAAGTCCGGCCGAGAATGAAGACTCTGGACCCTCGCTATTTCTCGCCGCGAGTGCGTAAGGTTTACGAGGGCGTGAAGTAGGGAGAGGAAGCGGCCGGGGGCCGGGGTCATGGGGCCTTGAGATTCCTTAATGCGCCCCGGAATGTGGACGTCGAGACAACCGGGCCGTCATTCCGAGCGGCGGCAGGGTGGGTGCGAGGAATCTACGTACGTTGATCGCGCTGTGAATAACGAGCGCGACCCTTGTGCGTAGATTCCTCACTCGCACTCAGACTTTGTTTCTCCAGCGTCCGCGGCGTGCTCATTCGGAATGACGGCTTTATTCGCTCCAGGATATGTTTGAATTTAGGTCCTGCCGTCACTCATCCTTCTTGCGCTTTTTAGCCTTCTTCTTTTTCTCGCCGCGCGAGGGTTCTTCGTTGTCTCCGAAAATCTTGCGCAGTCGATCGATCCCACTCTCCACTTCCTGTCGATTCCTGTCGATCTCCGTGGTCCATCGACGGAACTTGTCGAAGGTGATGGCCGTCGGTTCGTCGAAGGTCTCGTCGTCGAAGAGCACCTTTCGCACGATGCGACCCATCACTCCCCGTGGGCAGCCGCGGGATGGGGCGGTGCCACTGAGGAAGACTTCCCGCACAGGGCCGGGACAACCTTCCGCCCAGAGGTATCCCGACTCCGGATCGATGTCGCGTGATACCACGCCGCTCGGAGCTTCGATCGGGGTGCGATCCGTTTTGATTTCCCGCATGTACGAGCCCCAGATCGGAAGCGCAGCTTCTGCCGAGGAGAGTCGGAGCGGCGCTCCTCGATCAAAGCCGACCCAGACCGTCGTCACCAGATCGGGGGTGTAGCCGACGAACCAGGCGTCACGATAATCACTGGTGGTGCCGGTCTTTCCCGCTACGTGACCGAGCCCGTATTTCTTCAATCGTGTGGCAGTGCCTCGCTGGACTACGCCACGTAGCAACGAGTGGACGATGTAGGTTGGTCCGGGATCTGCGACGCGGATGCGCTCGGGAGTCTGCGCGAATAGTGCCTTACCGTTTCGCCCCTTCACCGACGTCAAAAGGAAAGGAGTCACTCTCTCTCCGAGATTCGGGAACGCCGTGTAGGCTCCGGTCAACTCATCCATCGTCACCTCGGTTACGCCCAAAGGCAGTGCAGGCACAGCCTTGAACTCTTCCGTGAAGCCGAACTTCTGCGCGGTGGTGACGACCTTGTCCGTTCCGATACGTTCAGTCAGACGGATCGTCGGAATGTTGAGCGATTTCTCGAGCGCCTCACGCACGGTTACCTGACCGCGAAAACGTTCATCGTAGTTATGTGGTTCCCAGGTCTCATTCTTCGAGAGTTGAATCTTGATGGGAGAGTCGAGCAGCAGTGACGCGTTCGTAGCCTCACGCGAGGCGATTGCCGCGAGGAACGCGAATGGCTTGAAGGCCGATCCCGGCTGCCGCCTCATCTGGGAGGTGCGGTCGAAACGCGTCACCTTGAAATCGGAGCCGCCGACCAGTGCCCGAATCCCGCCGGTACGGGGATCGACTGAGAGAATGGCCGCCTGCAACGGATCTGACGAAGACTGTTTTCGTATCCACGAGTAGCGGCTCTGCAGTGCCCGCACGCCGCGGCGAGCAGCATTCTCAGCGTTCTGCTGCATGGTCTGATCGAGCTCGCAGACGATCATCAGTCCGCCGCTCAGAACGTGGCTTCGACCGACTTCGTTGATCACCTCGTTGCGGAGCGCAGCGAAGTAAAATGGATACGGCTGGACCGGCAGTCTGCCCCATCGGAAGTTGACGGGTCGCGCGATTGCACGCTGGTACGCCGCTTCCTCGATCCACTTCTCATCGAGCATTCGTTTGAGAATGATGTTGCGTCTGGCTCGGGCCAGTTCCGGCCGCTTGTCGGGCGTGTCCCGGTTCGGCGCACGGATGATGCCGGCGATCAGAGCTGCCTCATCGACGCGCAGTTCAGCGGGTGCCTTGTCATAGAAAAGACGCGCACCTTCATCGAGCCCGAGGACCGGCCGGCCGTTGACGTGCCCGAGGTAAACGTCGTTGAGGTAGGCCTCGAGAATCTCGTCTTTGCTCATCCGCAGATCGAGAAGAATCGCCAGCGGACCCTCGAGTAATTTCCTGCGATAGGTTCGATCCTGGGAGAGTACCTTCGCTTTCACCAGCTGCTGGTTGATGGTGCTTCCACCCTGAACCGTTCCACCTGCTTTCAGATTCGTGAAAAGAGCGCGCGCGATTCCGATTGGATCGACGCCGAAGTGTTTGCGGAACCGAATGTCTTCTGCGGCAATGAAGGCGTTGGAGATTTCCTGGGGGATCTGCTCCAGGCGAAGCGGATAGGTCACACGCCAGTCGCTGCCGTAAACCTTAGCGATTAAACGTGGTGGTCCGGCTTTGCTGCCACTGTAAATCTCGGTGGGAGTGCGCCACTGATGACCGAAGAGTTCTCGCGAGAGCCGGATATTGAGGAGAAAGAAATAGCCGGTGACGACCATGAACAGCACGCTGTAAAGAATGGCGCCGGCGGCAAGAACAGTTTTGAGAGGTGAGCGCCGCGGGGGTGAATTCACGAATGCGGGCTGTGCAACAGGACTGCCATTGGGGCAGTAGTTAGTAGTTAGGAGCCAGTAACCAGTAGTTGAGATGGACTCTGACGACCCGAAAGCGAAGAAGCACCCGCGAGCACATACGCGACGTCATTCCGACGAGCCGCGTGACTCGTGATGATTACGCAGCTGTGACTGCGAGGAG
>JBKJUK010000190.1:0-43797 GCA_046590705.1 Thermoanaerobaculia bacterium | reverse complement strand
TCTGCAGACATCGCCTCCGAGGCTGTGTCGGCGAAACTCAGGATCGGCGTCATGCGGCCGCTGAAAGTGTATGAGCGCAGGATGACCGCCGCACTGAAAAAGTACCTGATGTTCATCGGGAACTTTTATCGGCGCGAGTTTCTGGAGGTGTTCCTCCATCCCAGTGAACGCTTCGGACTTCTCGGGGCGGTCGTTGGCGTTCTGGCAGGCAACGTGTTCGACAAGACCCATGATCGCTGGAAGCTGGCCATCTTCTTCGGGCTGGTCAGGCTTCAGAAGTTCCGCGGTGTGATCGCTCCTAGAATTGAGTGGGATACACTACCGGCTTCAGCGCGGGCCCGCAGCGGCCCCGTCCCTGCATTACCGGAGGAATCCCTTGTCTGATCTCGCACCCCTCAAATACCGACTCAAGGAGTTGCTCATCGAACGGCTCAAGTTCGAAGACATGACTCCCGACGAGATTGGTGACGACGAATTACTGTTCGAAGGGGGCATGGGACTCGACTCCATTGACGCGCTCGAGATCGTTGTGATGCTCGAGAGCGAATTCGGGCTGAAAATCAAAAACGAATCCTCTGCAAGGCAGTACTTCCGGTCAGTCTCGAGTCTCGCGCAATTGATCGAGGAGCGTAAGGCAGGAAGTCAGGCAGAGGTTCGTGGATAGCGACTGGCTTCGGGGCCTGCCTCATCGGATTCCTTTCCGGGCTGCTTCATCACTCAATCAGATCGATCAGAAGACTGTTGAAGGTCTCTACTATCACGGTGCGAATGACGAACTGAGTGAGGGTTTGCCTCCATCCGATTTCATGATCTATGAAGCGATGGCGCAGATAGGTGGCGTTCTGGCCTTTCGTGACAGCGGCATACCCGGCTATCTGAGTGCCATCGACTCCGCGAGTATCGACGGGCCACTGGAACTCGGCGATGTACTGCGTCTTCGGGTCATGCTCGACGCGGAGTTCGGTCGCATTTTTCGATTCAGCGGCACGGCCACCCGAGAAGGAACAGAGTTCGCTCGCGCAAGGTTCTATCTTGCGGCGCCAGAGCCGACAGAAAATGCGTAGAACTGATCCGGAAATGCGGTTGGCCGTCACGGGCCTCGGTGTCATCTGCTCGATCGGGCGGAATCAACACGAGGTCTGGGATTCCATCAGCAGGTCTGAGAGCGGAGTCCGGAAACTCGGCAGTTTTCCTGGTGAGACTTTCCCAACCGACCTGGCCGCCGAGGTCTCAGGCGAGAAACTCGGTGTTCCCTTCAGCCGCAAAGAAATCAAGCGGATGTCACGCACGGATCTGCTGGCCGTTGTCGCGGCGGCGGAGGCGCTGGCGCAGGCCGACGCCAATGGACGTCCCGTCAACCGTGATCGTGCCGTGGTTTCGTCAGGAACCTCGACCGGCGGACTGCTCGAAGGCGAGAGTTTCTACTTCAAACGTGTAAAGCGGGGCGCGCTGCGGACCGCCGCCTCATCTGTGCTCCAGCAACCGACCTCCGGGCCATCCGATGCAGTCGCGAAACTCTTGCAGTTGAAGGGAGGAGTTTTCTCCAACGCCACGGCCTGTGCCTCGGCAGGCGCCGCCATTGGTATGGCCTCGGACCTGTTGCGCTCGGGTCACGCCGATGTCGCCATTGCTGGCGGCAGCGACGCTCTCTGCCGGCTGACGTACAGCGGATTCAACGTGCTGCAGGCAGTCGATACGAAACCCTGCACGCCCTTCGACGCCGAACGTCAGGGAATTACACTCGGTGAAGGCGCCGGTTACATCGTGATCGAGCGCTGGAGTGATGCCGTCGATCGAGGGGCAAACATACTCGCGGAGCTCTGCGGTTACGGCGCTACGTGTGACGCACATCACCCCACTGCGCCAGCTGAGGACGGCCGTGGCGCCGCAGCCGCCATGCGTGAGGCCATGTCTTCCGGTACCGCCGCTGCTGACCAGATTGACTACGTGAATGCACACGGCACCGGAACTCTGCTCAATGACTCGGCGGAGAGTCAGGCCATCACCACAGTGCTCGGTACTGGAGTTCCCACGTCCTCTTCAAAATCGTTCTTCGGACATACGCTCGGTGCCGCGGGTGGAATCGAGGCGGTAGTGACCATCATGGCCCTTCAGCACCAGGTGGCCCCACCTACGCTTCGATTCCAGAGTGGGTCGGCCGACTGCCAGCTGGATTACATTCCAGATTCCCCGAGGCCACTAGCGATGACGAACGCCATCTCGAACACCTTTGGGTTTGGCGGCAGCAACGTCTCGATTCTTCTCCGCGCTGTGACCAGCGGTGACCTGTAACAGGCCACTAGTTCACGGACGGAGCACTGGTGATTCACATCGCGTAGAATCTCACCCGAATGGATGTAGCCACTGAGCGGACGAGCGCTCGTATCCCGGTAACCGGCCTTGGAGTCGTCGCACCAGATGCAATAGGGCTCGAGCCTTTTCGAGCGCTGCTGTACTCGGGGGTCAGTGCGATCCGGGAAGTAGGCCGCTTCGACACCTCGCGATATCGCGCGCATCGCGCTGCGCTGGTCGAGCAGTTCAGGCCGAAAGAGTTCATTCCAATGGCCAGGATGCGGCGGATGAACGGCCTGTCGCGGATGCTCGTGGCTGCGACGAAAATGGCGCTGGACGATCATGGTGGACCGCTCGAATACGAGCGCAGCAGGATCGGTGTTGCAATCGGGACTGCCTTTGGTCCGGTACAAACCTCGGTCGAATATCTGGATGAGTACATCGCCAGAGGCCCGTCGCTGGCTCCCCCTCAGCTGTTCGCTGAATCCGTGGCCAACGCGCCGGGGAGTCATATTGCCATCGAGAATCATTTCGAAGGCTTCAATCTGACATTCACTCAGCGTGAGTCCTCTGCGATGGCGGCAGCGATGTACGCCTGCTCGCGCATTGTGAGCGGGGCTGTCGGGGCATCTGTAGTTGGTGGTGTGGACGAAATCAATGACGTTACGTTCTCTGTGCTCGATCGCATCCGTGCGCTGGCGCATGTCACAGCGCAAAGCGGGGAGGTCTGTCGGCCGTTCGATGCTCGCCGGAATGGAATGATTCTGGGCGAAGGCGCAGCGACTCTCACATTGGAAACTGCCGCTCGCGGGCGGGAGCCGTACGGCTGGTTTGCCGGTTTCGGGATTGCCAAAGATCCTACGGCGTCAATCTCCGACTGGGGACATGATGCAGAAGCCGTCGTTCGAGCGATGCGTGATGCCATCGCCGACGCAGGGATTACCGAAAGCGATATTGACGTGATTTTCGCTTCCGCGAACTCCAGCGTGAGAGGCGACCGGCTCGAGGCTGACGCAATTCGGCGCATCGGCGGGGGCAGAATCCCGGTCGTGGTGACCAAAGGCATTTTCGGTGAATACGCTGCAGCAGGAGCGCTGCAACTGGTGGCTGCGTTTCTTTCGATGCATTCGCAAAAGCTTCCTCCAGGCGTTGGATTCGAGAGTGGCGATCCCGACCTCGCGATCAACATTCGCAGAGAGGCAGAAGAGAAGGAAATCCGATACGCGCTGGTGAACTCGATCTCTGCCGGTGGTGGGATCATCAGCTGTGTGATCGCGCGCCATGGCAGTTGATTTCGTGGTCATCGTTCCGGCGCTCGACGCGGAATCATCGATCGGCGAAGTGGTCTCCGAGTCGCTCCGCTTCACGAGCAATCTGGTGGTGATCGACGATGGATCGACGGATCGGACTGCCGAAAAAGCGCAGGCTGCAGGCGCGTTCGTGATCCGGCACCCTCGAAACCTCGGGAAGGGGGCTGCCTTGCGAACCGGCTTCGAACATGCCCTGAATCTCGGTGCCGGAGCGGTCATTTCGCTCGATGCCGACGGGCAGCATGTGCCGCGGGAGATTCCTCGGTTTATCGAGGTTTGGAAAGAAAGTTCGGCCGATCTCATCATTGGCAGTCGCAGTCATCTATTCAAGGGAATGCTGCGCCGCCGCCGCGCCGCCAACAAATTCTCGGCCCGGTCGATCTCCTGGGCTGCACAGGTGGCGGTCAGTGATTCGCAGAGTGGGTTTCGGCTGTATTCGAGAAAGCTGCTCGAGACCGTGAAGACTGAAGGCTCCGGCTTCGATGCCGAGAGCGAGGTCATCGTACTGGCCGGACGCGCGGGTCTTAAGATCGAGAGCATCCCCATTGAGCTTGGCTTCGTGAACGGAATCTCGACGAGCCACTACCGGCCGGTTGCGGACACACTGAAGATCGCCCTGACACTGGTGCGGACTCGATTTTTCCGGTAAGTAAGCGATATCACTTGTTGGGATAGAAGTCCGGGGAGCGGGCGCGCGCAACGCGCCCCTACATGTAGTTGCGCATCACGGTGCACTCGGGCCGAAAGTAGGGGCGAGCTGCGCTCGCCCGCTCTCTGGGCCTTTCCTTGACCGTTGATACTGCATCATCAGCTGCTGGACTTGCTGAATAAAGACTGCAGTATTTCGTCAGGCTTGTAAATCCTCTGATCTCCGAACTCGTTTGCCCTCCGCGTCTTCATGGTGAACAGGGCGCGCTGGGTGGCGTACTCGAAGTTTGCGCGGTAGTCGTCGTGCTTTTTCTGCTCGTACATTGAGCGCAGAACGTCGAGTTGCTGCGTGAGGTGATCGGCTGGTTCCACGCTGCGCGCGGGCTTCTGCGTCACAGGCGTCTTACGAGTCGGTTCGAGTCCGATCGCGGTGACTCGCAGGTCTTCGAGTTCCTGGACGTAGCGATCGACTTTCTGGATCTTTTTTTCTTCACGAAGCAGCATGGCCGGAGTCTGGTTGCAGTTGGCCTTGTGAATGGCATCACTTCGGGTGATCCATCCGAGATTGGTGACGCTGCAGCGTCTGGAGACGTGATCGGTCAGGTTTTCCATGAATGGTTTGATGGCGGTGTTGAATGAGTCGTCGATTCCGCTGAACAGGTTCAGCACGTAATAGATGCGGAACTGCTCGATGGTGCTGTTCACCGTTCGTGCGATGGGATGCTCGGCCCCGAGGGACTCGACCAGGTCCTTGCTGAAGGCATCGAGATTCGGTACTGCCGAGTCGTAGACATCTTCCACTTCGTCGATCAGATCATTGATGAGTTTGTAGAAGTCGAGCCGGTCCGAGACAGTCGTGAAGAAAGGCGATCCTTTTGAAAAGATAAGTCGAAGTTTCCTGAAGAGAATCGCTTTGACGATGTCGGAAGCGGCCAGCGTGGCCGCGGGGAGGTGAGGGGTGAAGACGAGAACGCCCGAGTTGGAGAACGGCAGGAAGTCGATGACGTTGGAGTCGAGCCCGGCCTTCAGATCGAGAACCACGTAGTCGGTGTCCAGACCGTTGATGGCTTCGATGAGCCTCTGTTTTCGATCGTGATTGAAGTTGGTGATCTCTTCGATCAGGTGCATCGGTCCGGCTACGAATCCGAAATTCCTGAATTGACCCTTTGGATCGAGCCTGTCGTCGAGCCGGGTAATGCAGTTCTCCAGCGGCTCGTTTTTCTTCAGAAAATGATAGAGGTCTTTTCCGACCGGGACATCGATCGCATTTCTGATCGAAGATGTTCCGGTATCGAGATCGATCAGCGTTGTCCGACCGTGCTGCGAGAGTGCGAGAGAGAAGTTGACGGCGAAGGTGGTCTTACCGACTCCGCCCTTGCCAGATGAGACTGGAATGATCCGTTTGATCGCCAACTCGTTGACCTGCTCCCGATGCGCCGGCCGCCGGCCGCATACGGCGCGGCTGGTACGGCTCATACTTTCTGCAGAAGGGCGTGCAGCGTATGGCTTCGCCGCGGAACTTGTCAACGCAGGTGCGCGAGTCGGGCGGGGGAGTGCAGTCGCTTCTCGAAATGGTCGAATTCTGTGGTTCAGGAGGGTGTCAGCACTGGGCAGGTGAACAAATTCGACCTCTTTTCCGGTCCCTGCACTAAAATCACGCCTTCATGGAATCTCAATTGTTCAGGAAATTTCCGCTCTTCGCCGAGCTCGACGAACGCGAACTCGCTTCGATCGCGGCTGCGGCTAAACTGCGGAAATACGGCCGTGATGAAGTCGTCTTCCATGAGGACGAAGGTGGAGACATCTTTTTTCTCATCCAGCAGGGAAAGGTGAAAGTCACCATGATCTCGCCTGAAGGGAAGGAGATCATTCTCTGCATGCTTGGCCCTGGCGATTTCTTCGGCGAGATGGCCCTGCTCGACGATTCACCACGCTCGGCCACGATCGTGGCCGTAGAGTCTCTGGAACTCGTCACGATCTGGCGGAATGACTTCCTGCATCTCCTCGGCGAAAATATCTCGATCGCCCGTAAAGTGCTGGCCGAACTTTCCAAGCGTTTGCGGAGTGCATCGCATCGCATTGAATCTCTGGCCACCATGGACGTCTACGGACGGCTGGCCCGATTCCTTCTCGAGCTGGCCCGAAGCGAAGGAAAAGTCGTCAGCGGCGGGTACGTGGCCGTCACTCGCCCCACGCATCAGGCCATCGCCAATATGATCGGGACTTCGCGAGAGACAGTCTCGCGACTGATCCATGATCTGATGGCCCAGAAGCTTCTCCTCTCCGAGGGGAAAACGATTTACCTGAGGCAGGACACGATCGACCAGTTCGAAGAAGCCGTCTGAAATCTTATGGTTTCGGAAAAACCTCCCGGCCTTGGGCGCCAGCTGCTTCAACTTCCCAATCTCCTGACGCTCAGTCGGCTCATTCTCGTCCCGTTCTTCGTCTTCTCATCGCTGCAGGGCGCCTTCATCCTCGCTTTCGCGATCTTCCTGGCCGCGGCGATCACTGACGCTTTCGATGGCTACATCGCGCGGCGATACGACCTGGGTTCTCCTCTGGGCGCCATTCTGGATCCAGCAGCCGACAAGACCATGATGGTGTCCGGATACGTGGTCTACAGTTTCGCCAGCGTAGCACCGCATCACCTGCCGATCTGGCTTACGGGCGTGGTCTTTTTCCGGGACCTCTCGCTGGTGGTCGCGGCCTGGTTCATCTACCGAAGATTCGGCGCGAAGAAGTTCGATCCCACCGGGCTCGGGAAATTGTCGACGATCACTCAGGTCGTGGCGCTAGCAACAACGGTCGCCGCAAATACTCCTCTCGACATTCTGGCCCTGCCGCTGCTTCTGCCGGTGCAGGTGGTGGCGTTCGTCCTGACCGTGATCTCTGGGTTCGACTATGTTCGAGTCTGGGTGACCCGGGTGAGGGCGCATAGGAGTGCCGTCGAGAAACTCTGATCTTTCAGCGGTACCTGCGAGTGTAGTGTTTCGTTGGTTCCTGGATACGCTGACACATTCCTGTTGTTGCTGTTCTCGAGGCAGCGGTTGCGTCGTTCCGATGAGCCGCACGATTGTTCGTTCGACGCAGCCGTGGCTGCGAAGAGGAATCTCCGGTCCGCGCAGACGCGGTGAAACCTCACTGGGCGTTGCGGCGCGGACCGGAGATTCCTCTTCGCATCGTCAGCATGAAGGCTGGCGGCAGCATCGCGTGCTCATCGGAATGACGTACACGAGCGCGGCAATCATTGACCATTCCGGCGCTCTCTCCTACAATCCGCGTCCGCGAGTGCCCGGCACGTTCTCAGAACGCAACCGGGAACAGATTCGGTTTTCAGGCGTCGGTTCAATGCCTGCCTCCATAGCTCAATTGGTAGAGCAGTAGACTCTTAATCTATTTGTTCCAGGTTCGAGTCCTGGTGGGGGCACCATATTTTCGAGGACTGAGCGGTGGAGGCCGGTGTAGCGAAAAACTACATTGGATGCTTTCCCTGCCCGGTCCTCTGTCGTTTCCAGCGAAAGTGGCGGAACTGGTAGACGCGCTGGACTTAGGATCCAGTGGGTAACACCGTGGGGGTTCGAGTCCCCCCTTTCGCACCAGACGACGCGCGGCTTCAGGATCCACTGCCCTGACGGCGCGGTTCCACCGTTTTCCTGCTCCAACATTTTCGAGCGAAGAAGAAGAACGACATGATCAAAGATTACAAAGATATCTCTGCTGTGAAGAAGTCCGTCGAGATCGAAGTGCCGGCCGACGAAGTCAAAGGCGCATTCGATGTGGTGACCGGAGAATTCAGCCGGCAGGCCAGGGTTCCGGGATTCCGGACCGGAAAAATTCCGCTCAACATTGCCAGGACTCGTTTCGCGAAGGAAATCGAGCAGGAGGTGATCGACCGGCTGCTGCCGTTGCACTTCCGCACAGTGATCACCGAGCGATCTGTGCAACCAGTCGGCAGCCCCGTGCTCAAGCGTGTTGATCCGCTGGTGATCGGATCGCCGTTCACATTCGAAGCTGAATTCGAAGTGAAACCGGACATCGCACTCGGCGAGTACCGCGGACTCACGGTCACCGACAAGAAGGCCGAAATCGCTGACGAAGAGATCGACAGGATCGTCGAACGCATGATGGATCAGAGCAGCTCGTTCAGCCCGATCACGGACCGCGCCGCAGAAGATGGCGACTACGCGGTCATCGATATCGTCAGTTCAGGCGCGGAAACGGAGCGTCGTACATCGAACGACTACTCGATGCAGCTCGGAGAAAACGCCCCCCTGCCGGAACTCACGGAGAATCTTCGGGGCAAGCGCGCAGGTGATACGGCGTCGTTTGAAAAGACCTACGGCGAGGACGCTCCGAACGAAGAGGTTCGCGGCAAGAGCGTCCTCTACGAAGTAACGGTGAAGGAACTGCGCAGACTGGAGCGCCCGGTTCTCGATGACGATTTCGCGAAAGCAACCGGGATGGCTGGCTCACTCGAAGAGCTTCGCGGCAAGATCCGCGAAGATCTGCAGCGCCACAAAGAGCAGGAATTGCTCAAGGAGCGGCGGCAGGAAATCGGCGATCAACTCACCTCCTCGCATGAGCTGGAGATTCCTCAGGCCATGCTCGAGGATGAACTCGGGAAGTCGCTGCGAAACTACGCCCGCTTTCTCCAGTCGCAGGGTGTCGATCTGGAGAAGACCGAAATCGAATGGGACAAGGTCCGTGATGAGATGAAACCGGAAGCAGAGAAGCGGGTGAAGCGCGGGCTGATTCTCGAGGCCATAGCGAAGAAAGAGAATCTCTCTGCGTCCGACCTCGAAGTCGACGCCGAGATCCGCAAGGCCGCTACCGCCAACAACCGGGAATTTGCAGAGGTCAAGCATCGCTTGCGCGATGATGGCGGATACGAAGAACTGCGGTATTCGATCATGCAGGAACGTGCGCTCGATCTGCTTCTCGACGAGGCGCGCGTCGTCGCGCAGTAGACTGGTTCGAAAGAATAGGAGAACGAATGGTTCTGATTCCGATGGTGGTCGAGCAGACGAGTCGAGGCGAGCGAGCCTATGACATCTACTCACGCCTGCTGAAAGACAATGTCATTTTTCTCGGTACACAGATTGACGACAACGTTTCCAATCTGATCATCGCCCAGATGCTTTTTCTCGAAGCAGAGAATCCCGAGAAGGACATCTGGATCTATATCAATTCGCCGGGCGGATCGATCACGGCCGGGCTGGCCATCTACGACGCCATGCAGTACGTGAAGCCGGACGTGGCAACCATGTGTATGGGACAGGCCGCTTCGATGGGCGCCGTGCTGCTGGCCGCCGGCAAGAAAGGAAAGCGTTTCTGTCTGCCGAACTCCCGTGTACTGATTCACCAGCCGCTCATGTACGGTCTCGGCGGGCAGGCCTCGGAGATCGACATTCATGCACGGGACATCATGCGCATGAAGCAGAAGCTCAATAACATCCTGGCGAATCACACCGGCCAGCCCATGGAAAAAATCGATCGCGATACCGATCGCGACTACATCCTGGAGGCCGAAGCAGCGGTCGAGTACGGACTGGTCGATCAGGTCATCGCCAAACGCGAATAGCAGAGATGACTCGATTGTGGAAAGGCCGCCGTGAAAAATGGCGGCCTTTTTGTTAGCTCGCGTTCCTCACAGGGTCCGTCCTGGGGGACGTGGACCGCTTTGTAAGAAATGTGGGCCCACTCTGGCTCTACTGAGCGTGGAAGTGACGAGGGCCAGGAGTCCCCTGCTTTTCTGCGGGAATCGTACATCGCTCCCGCTGCGGAATGAGCGCCTTACACTCCATGTTGCGCAACTCGAAAGAACGGATTCTTGACACCGCCAATGTCCGGTAGAACAATGATCACCAAAGGGGAACTCAGGTAGATGTCCAAGAAAGGGAGCAGCGGAGACGTTCTGCGTTGCAGTTTCTGCAACAAGTCCCAGCGCGATGTGAAGAAACTCATCGCCGGACCTACGGTTTACATCTGCGATGAGTGCGTGGATATCTGCCTCGATATCATTGCTGAAGACCGTAAGGAAGAGCCGGGCGCCCTCGAGGGAACGGGACATCTTCCGAAACCCCAGGAGATCAAGGAGTTCCTCGACCTCTATGTCATCGGGCAGGAACGGGCCAAGAAGAAGCTCGCCGTCGCTGTCTACAACCATTACAAACGAATCGACTATCAGCAGAAGGCAGCCCGGCAGGACGTGGAGCTGCAGAAATCGAACATCCTGCTGATTGGCCCGACCGGAACAGGTAAAACGCTTCTGGCGCAGACGCTGGCCAGGATGCTCAGTGTGCCTTTCACCATCGTCGATGCCACCACGTTGACCGAAGCCGGTTATGTCGGCGAGGACGTGGAAAACATCATCCTGAAGTTGTACCAGGCTGCAGGGAACGATAAGGACAAGACTCAGCGCGGCATCGTCTACATCGACGAGGTCGACAAGATCTGCCGAAAGGGCGACAACCCATCCATCACCCGCGACGTTTCTGGAGAGGGTGTGCAGCAGGCTCTGCTCAAAATTCTCGAAGGTACAGTGGCCAACGTGCCGCCTCAGGGTGGCCGTAAGCACCCGCACCAGGAATTCATTCAGATCGATACCACCAACATCCTCTTCATCTGTGGTGGCGCATTCGTTGGACTCGACAACCTGATCGAGCGGCGCATGGCCGGAAACAGTATGGGGTTCGGCGCCAAGATCGCCGCGAAGAAAGATCGCCGGACCGGCGAGTTGCTGGCCCAGGCCCATCC
This sequence comes from Thermoanaerobaculia bacterium, assembly GCA_046590705.1. Lineage (GTDB taxonomy): Bacteria > Acidobacteriota > Thermoanaerobaculia > Gp7-AA8 > Gp7-AA8 > JBKJUK01. The sequence continues at coordinate 32,791 of JBKJUK010000190.1, read as the reverse complement.
TGAAGATCTCATTAAATACGGTCTGATCCCAGAGTTCGTAGGCCGTCTTCCGGTTGTGGCTACGCTCGAAGAACTCGATCGTGGCGCCCTCATCGAGATCCTTCGCGAGCCGAAGAACTCTCTGGTGCGGCAGTACCAGACCATGATGGGTTTCGAGAATGTTGCGCTCAGCTTCACTGACGATGCACTCGAGGCCATTGCTGAGGAAGCACTCAAGCGCAGCGTCGGAGCGCGCGGCCTGAAGGTAATCATCGAAGAGTTGATGCTCGACGTGATGTACAGCATCCCATCGCAGACTTCGATTTCCGAATGTCTGGTCACCCGTGAGGTCGTTCTGAATCGCAGTCAGCCGGTCACGCTCAAGAAGGCCGGATAAAACGCTTCCATCGATCTGCCTTTTCCCAACCAGGTTCGACGGCGCGCAGTAAGCGCCGGATAGGGTACCTATGTCCAACGACTCGCAGAATTTGATCTCGCTCCCGCTCGTACCGCTCCGAGATATGGTGGTCTTCCCCTCGATGATGGCGCCCTTCGTCGTCGGACGTAGAGCATCCATCGTGGCTCTCGAGACGACTCTTGCTACGAACGACAAGAGAATTTTTCTGGCCACACAGCGTGATCCCAAGATCGACGATCCGAAGATGGACGAGATTTACAGCGTCGGCGTGATCGCCACGGTCGTACAGAACCTCAAGCTTCCCAATCAGAACGTGAAGGTGATGGTCGAGGGAATCTCCCGCGCCGAGATCGTTTCATTTCGCGAGACCGATGGCTTCGTTTCCGTCGACGTCCGTCCGATTTCCACTGCCTTCGTGGCTGGAACTGAACTCTCCGACTACATCGAGAAGCTGGTCGAACTCTTCGAGCAATACGCGAAGATGTCCCATCACCTGGCCTTCGAAGGCGTGGTTTCGACGTTGAAAACCGACGACCCCGACAGGTTTGCCGACACGCTGGCCTCGCATCTGCTGATTACGACACTCGAGAAGCAGCAGCTCCTCGAAATGGCCAACCCGCTCGAGCGCCTCCAGAAGCTGCAGGATTTTCTCGAGATCGAAATCGAGAAGGTGAACATCGACAAACGCATCAACTCCAAAGTGAAGAAGCAGATGGAGCGTGCGCAGAAGGAGTACTACCTCAACGAGAAGATCAAGGCCATTCATCAGGAACTCGGCCGCAAAGACGATCGCTCCGATGAGATCGAGGAACTGCGACAGAAGATCGAAGCCTCAGGAATGCCCAAGGACATCGAAGAGAAAGCGCTGCAGGAGCTCAAGCGTCTGGAGGCGATGCCCGGCGTATCCGCGGAAGCGACCGTTTCGCGCAACTACATCGAATGGCTCGTCGCTGTTCCCTGGAAGAAAACCAGTAAAGAAATCAAGGACATCGACAAGGCTGAAGAGATTCTCAACGAGGATCACTACGGTCTGGATAAAATCAAAGATCGAATCCTCGAGTTTCTCGCGGTCCGCCAGCTGGTCAAGCAGCCCAAGGGAACCATTCTCTGCTTCGTCGGTCCTCCCGGCGTCGGCAAAACCTCCCTCGCAAAATCCATCGCCCGCGCAACGGGCCGTAAATTCGTGAGACTTTCCCTCGGAGGCGTTCGTGATGAGGCCGAGATCCGCGGGCATCGTCGGACGTACATCGGAGCGTTTCCGGGACAGATCATTCAGCGGATGAAGAAAGCGGGAACCATTAACCCCGTCTTCCTGCTCGACGAAGTCGACAAGATGGCCATGGACTTCCGCGGCGATCCATCAGCCGCACTGCTGGAAGTGCTCGATCCTGAGCAGAACAACGCCTTCGTGGATCATTATCTCGACGTTGAGTACGATCTCTCCAAGGTGATGTTCATCGCGACCGCGAACGTGACGCACACCATTCCCGCGCCGCTGCGCGACCGAATGGAAATCATCCAGCTATCCGGATACACGCATCACGAGAAGCTTTCCATCGCCAAGGGATTCCTCGCCTCCAAGCAGCTCAGCGAGCATGGCCTCGATCCGGCGAAAATTGTTGTGACCAGCGACGCACTCGAAGAAGTCATTGCGTCCTATACACGCGAGGCGGGCGTTCGAGGCCTGGAGCGCGAAATCGGTTCCGTGTTCAGAAAAGTCGCCAGACAGGTGCTGAGCAAGGGTGCCGATCTCACGCTGAATATCGACGCCGCAAAGGTTCGAGAGTTTCTCGGCAAGCCCAAGTACCGCTCGCGCAAACTTGAAGAAACCAGTGAGATCGGTGTGGCCACGGGTCTGGCCTGGACTGAAGTCGGCGGTGAGATTCTCAACACTGAGGTTGCAGTCTCGAGAGGGAAGGGAAATCTGACGATTACCGGAAAGCTCGGCGACGTCATGCAGGAATCGGCACGCGCCGCTCTTTCCTACGTTCGCTCACGCGCGGAACTGTTCGGTATCGAACCGGAGTCGCTCGACAAGATCGACCTTCACATTCACGTACCCGAGGGTGCGATTCCTAAGGACGGACCGTCCGCCGGAATCACGATGGCCACTGCGCTGCTCTCGGCGGTTACCAGAATTCCTGTGCACAGAGATGTTGCCATGACCGGCGAGATCACGTTGCGCGGAAAGGTGCTTCCGATCGGTGGCTTGAAAGACAAGGTGCTGGCAGCTTCGCGTGCAGGGATTACACGAGTGATTCTGCCGCTCGAGAATGAACGCGATCTCGAAGACATCCCGGCCGACGTAAGGGAGAAGCTCGAGTTCCATCTGGTGGACTCCATGGACGAAGTCGTTCTTGTGGCTCTGGACGGCACGATCGTGCCGCTGCCGGTGAAAGAGAAACTGCCTGAGCCGGCCAAGACCATTGGCGGAGAAGACACGCTCACGCATTGAGTCGTGCCCGCTCACGCGCCAGGTATTGAGTAGGGGCGCGTTGCGCGCGCCCGCTCTCCGGGTGTTTAGAAACGTGGCGAGGGAGCGGGCGAGCGCAGCTCGCCCCTACGGGAATCACCGCAGTGTCGGCTAGACCTCAAGATTTCCTCAAGCCCTCACATTGTTCGTGGCACAATAGCGGCACACACTTACCGCAGTCTCCCCATCTGGCGCGAGCCACCCTTCTTATTTTTCAACCGCATCAACCTCTACATCCACCCACAGGAATCGTCTCAGTTTGGAAATCCGTTCCGTAGAACTTCATCGCGCAGCGTATAAGCCCGAGGACTTTCCGGGAGATGACCGGTCACAGTTTGCAATCGTTGGACGTTCTAACGTCGGCAAGTCCAGCCTGATCAATACAGTGCTGAACCGGAAGGGTGTCGCCAGAACGAGTCAGACGCCAGGCAAGACGCAGGCAATTCATTTCTATCTGATCAACGAGAAGATTTACATCGTCGACCTTCCCGGATACGGCTACGCGAAAGTGCCGCGGGACATGGCTCGATCCTGGGGTGCGCTGGCCAAGCAGTACTTCGAGAGTTCGATGACATTGAAAGTCGTGTTTCTTCTTCTCGATGTGCGACGCATACCGACGGAAGACGATCTGATGATGCGCGACTGGATGAATGGTGCCGGTGTTCCATGGGTGGCCGTGCTGACCAAAGTCGACAAGTTTTCGGGCAATCAGCTGGCCAAGGCGCGCAAGGAAATTGCCGCGACGCTGCAGATCGAATCAAAGCTTCTGATTAATTTTTCAAAAGTGACACGAGCAGGTCTGGCCGACCTGTGGCGCGTGATCGAGAACCCGGCCAACGCAGCGAATTCTAAATAGCGTCTCAGCGTAACGAGACCGAGAGAAAAACTGAGGTCATCATGGAAGAGCAACTTGGTAACGACGACGGAACGCAGGAAGCGCCGAACGAGAAAGAGGAACTTGCGGAGAAACCCGCTCGCAGAACTCCCTCTGGCGCGGCCGCTGACAAATCTGTCGAGCGCCCGGTGAAAGCGGAGCGGGAGAAGGCTCCGAGAGTCGCGAAGAAGAAAGAGCCGCGGGTAGCGAAGGAGTCTGCGACTGATGCTGCGGATGATGTCCACCATCAGGAGGCGCACGACGCGAGCAATGAGTCTGGAGAGGATTCGTCTCTCGGGAGCGAGCAGGACACCCAGGAGCAGCCGGCAGTGTCTGCTACGCCGAAACAGGAGCGCGCCGGTAACGTGAGGAAAGCCGAGCAGAGTGGCTCCTCGCAGCCTTCCGAAGAGACCCTGGACATTCGCACACTGAAAGAGATGAAGCTCCCGGAGATCACCAGAACGGCCCGTGAATTCGGGATCGAAAACGCGTCCGGGATGAGAAAGCAGGATCTGATTTTTTCAATTCTGGGCGCACAGACCGAGCGGAGTGGTCTGATCTTCTCGGAAGGTGTACTCGAGTGCCTGCCCGACGGCTTCGGCTTTCTTCGTGCGCCGGAGTACAACTATCTGCCGGGACCTGATGACATCTACGTCTCACCCTCGCAGATCCGGCGCTTCGACCTCCGCACCGGTGACACGATTTCGGGTCAGGTACGTCCACCAAAAGAAGGTGAGCGTTACTTCGCGCTGATCAAAGTGGAGGCGGTGAATTTTGAACATCCCGACGTGGCCCGCGACAAAATCCTGTTCGACAATCTGACGCCACTCTATCCGGAGCATCGCATCAAACTCGAAGCGCCGGGCAATATGTCGTCGCGAGTGCTCGACCTGGTCGCGCCGATCGGAAAAGGACAGCGCGGGTTGATCGTGGCTCCGCCACGTACCGGCAAGACCATGCTGCTGCAGTCGATCGCCAACTCCATCACCGCCAACCATCCCGAAGTCATTCTGATCGTGCTGCTCATCGATGAGAGGCCGGAGGAAGTGACTGACATGCAGCGCTCTGTCAGGGGTGAAGTCATCTCCTCTACGTTCGATGAGCCGGCTTCCAGGCACGTCCAGGTCGCCGAGATGGTCATTGAGAAGGCCAAGAGACTGGTGGAACACAAGCGGGATGTGGTCATTCTGCTCGATTCCATCACTCGTCTTGCTCGGGCCTACAACACCGTGGTTCCGCCATCGGGGAAGGTACTGTCGGGCGGTGTGGACTCGAACGCGCTGCAGCGTCCCAAGCGTTTCTTCGGAGCGGCACGCAATGTCGAAGAAGGCGGCTCGCTGACGATCATGGCCACAGCGCTGATCGATACCGGCTCGCGCATGGACGATGTCATTTTCGAAGAGTTCAAGGGAACCGGAAACATGGAAGTGCATCTCGATCGCAAGCTGGTCGAGAAGCGTATCTTCCCGGCCATCGACATCAATCGTTCCGGAACGAGAAAAGAAGAATTGCTGCTCGAGCGCAACGAATTGAACCGTATCTGGGTTCTGCGCAAGGTCTTCAGCCCTCTGTCCACGGTCGAGTCGATGGAACTCCTGGTCGAGAAGCTGGACCGCACAAAGTCAAATACGGAGTTCCTCAACTCCATGAGCTCCATGTAGATGAAGTCGCGGCATTGAACACGTTGACGATAGGCCCTTTGGACGCGGACGCGCTGCTGCGCGTCCCTACCTCTCCTATGCGGTGACTAAGAGGTTAAGCACCATTGCTACCCGTGTAGGGACGGGCAGCAGCGCGTCCGCTACCCTTTCCGGAAGAACGGCTAACGTTCGCGACTGAACGCATTCCGTCCGAACTTTCGCGAATGCTTCCGCTCCTGCCGCTGTTACTCTGAGCGAATATGGCTCCCGCGAAACGTTCACGCTTCAAGGAATTCATCTGGCGACATGCTGCCGGACTGGCATTTCTGGTCATGCTGGTCTTCGTGGCCGTCGTTGCCGTGGGCGGTTACAACTACGTCATCATCAGCCGGAAATTCGACTCGGCTCGCCGCTGGGATCTTCCCAGCCGGATTTACTCCGACGCTTCCCCGATCGTTCCCGGCCTTTCGTACCCTCGAGCCCTGCTCGAACCAAAGATCAATCATGTCGGCTATCACCAGTCAGCTGGAGTTGTGCGGGAGCCTGGAGCGTATCGCTACGTAGGTGACGACCTCGAGATCTACCTGCAGAATTTCGACTACCCGGACATGGAGTTCCGCGGCTTCCCGGTTCGCATCGAGATGAACGGGCCGGTAGTGCAGCGGATTGTCAGGCTCGGTGACGGCATTGCCCTCCGCGCAGTCCGGCTCGAACCCGAACTGATCACTTCGATCTACGACGACGTGATGGAAGATCGCATACCGATTCCGCTCAAGTCGGTTCCGCAGTCGCTCATCGACGCCATCCTCTCCACCGAAGACCGTGCTTTCTTCAGTCATGAAGGCATCTCCATGCGCGGGATTCTGCGGGCCGCCATCACCAACGCCAAAAGTGGCGGAGTGCGGGCCGGTGGTTCGACACTCACACAACAGCTCGTAAAGAATTTCTACCTCACCGAAGAGCGAACCATGACGCGCAAATTGCGCGAAGCCTTGATGGCTGTGATCCTCGAACTGCGTTACTCGAAGAACGAGATTCTCGAGGCCTACCTCAACGAAATCTACCTCGGTCAGAACGGCGCGGTGCAGATCAATGGTGTGGAACAGGCTGCGCAGGTTTACTTTTCGAAACGGGTGAACTACCTGACGCTGCAGGAGTCGGCCACCATCGCCGGGATGATCCGGTTCCCGAATGGCTACTCGCCATTCAAGAACCCCGAGCGCGCTCGCGAGCGTCGCGACCTCGTGCTCAGGCTCATGCGTGATCAGAAGAGAATTTCCGAGTCCGAGTACGAAGTGGCCGTGAAATCGGAACTCTCGAAAAACAAGTATCCGCGCGCCATCAAGAGCGCACCTTTCTTCGTCGACCTGGTGATGAAGCAGCTCCGCGAAACGTATCCCGAAACGCAGCTGCGAACTGAAGGTCTTCGCATCTTCACCACGCTCGACACGATCATGCAGCGATCTGCCGAGCAGGCCCTCGACAGCGGGCTCGGATCTCTGACGAAGCGCTATTCGCACATCCGCAAGTCGAAGACGCCGCTCGAAGGCGTGGTGCTGACCATTCAGCCCGGAACCGGTTACGTGAAAGCGCTGGTGGGCGGTCGGAAGTACGGGCAAAGCCAGTTCAATCGCGCCTTTCAGGCACGCCGGCAGCCAGGGTCGCTCTTCAAGCCCTTCGTGTATGTAGCGGCCATGAGTCCGCAGCGAGGGAAGAATGCCCTGACGGCCGCGTCGCTCATGGATGACTCCCCGATCAGTGTCGCCAGCGGTTCGGGCGCGTGGCGACCGCAGAACTACGATGGTCAATTCCATGGCCGTGTCTCTCTTCGCCGAGCACTGGCTTTTTCCTACAACATTCCGGCGGTTCGAGCAGCCATTGATGCCGGCGTTCCGAACGTGATCAAGTTCGCTTCGCAGGTCGGGGTCGAAAGCAAGCTGCAGCCCTATCCCTCGATCTCGCTCGGCAGCTTCGAAGTCACGCCGCTCGAGATCGCTTACGCCTACTCGGTGTTTGCGAATGAGGGCGTGAAAGCAGAGCCGATCTCGATTCTCGCGGTTGCGACTCCTGACGGGAAGGTTCTCGAGGCCCGCGAAGTACAGATGAAGCGCGTCGCTCCTGCAGGTGTGTCGTACGTGATGAATGACATCCTGAAGGACGTCATCAGCTACGGCACCGCGGCCCGTCTGAAGTCTTCAGGATTCACGCGAGAATTTGCGGGCAAGACCGGCACGACCAACAACTACCGCGACGCCTGGTTCATCGCGTACTCGCCGCGCATTCTCACCCTGGTGTGGGTCGGCTATGACGATGGACATAACCTGCGGCTCTCCGGATCAGAGGCCGCCGTGCCGATCTGGGGTGCTCATATGAAGCGGGTGGTCGGTATGGTCCCGGACGTCGATTTCAGGCGGCCGGCAGCGGTAGTGGATCGTGAAATCGATCCGGCCTCCGGAAAGCTGGCAACGCCGTCCTGCCCGACCGTCCTGAATGAAATCTTCGTCGAAGGAAGCGAGCCACAGGCCGTCTGTCCTCTTCATGGCGGCGGCGACACGACTCCTTATTTCCAGGCTGACGCCGGAACTGGCGAGCCGGACGAGGCCCGCTTCGGCGATGAGGTCTCAGGAAGCTCCCAGGAGCAGCAGGCAGAAGAGCGACGACAGAAAAAAAAGGCCAAAGGGCTTCGTCGCGTCTTCGGGTGGATTTTCGATTGAGCTGAATCGCGTTAGAGTTGGGGTCTGGTGATGAAACGGTACAGCTCTTGAAAGCTGCACCACTCATCGTCTGCCCTCGTGACGGCGCAGGATGCCCTCCTTCCAGGATGATCGGCAATTCGGAGACCCCGCAAAATTGGTGAATATTTGAAAGCGATCGAACGAACCAGAAGTGTACTCAGCGACTTGTTCCTCTACATCGGAGGACTCTCGCAGCTCGCCGCACAGACGGTCCAGCAGACTTTTCGTCGTCCGTTCGAGTTTCGCCTCTTCCTTCAGCAGCTCGATCAGATCGGAGTACGCTCGCTTTCCATCGTGGTGGTCACGGCCGTATTCATCGGCATGGTGCTGGCTCTTCAGACTGCGTATTCGCTAGCGCAGTTCGGAGGGAAACTCCTCATCGGCAAGGTGGTTTCACTTTCTCTGGTGCGTGAACTCGCCCCGGTCCTCATGTCGCTGATGGTGGGAGGAAGGGTCGGCGCCGGAATGACCGCTGAGATCGGAACAATGAAGGTCACCGAGCAGATCGACGCGCTGCGGGCTCTGGCAACCAGCCCCATCCGAAAGCTGGTGGTTCCGAAGGTTCTGGCCACCACGCTGATGATGCCTATTCTCACCGTGATCGCCTGCGGTGTGGGAATCTTAGGCGGCGGCCTCATCGCGATCTTCACACTCGATCTGAGCGCGAACTTCTACTTCCGCAGCGTCATCAATACCGTGAACTACAACGACCTCGCCTCGGGCGTAGGCAAGACCTTCTTCTTCGGTTTCGTGCTCTCGCTCATCGCTTGTTTCAACGGTCTTCGTACCAGCGGAGGAGCGGATGGCGTCGGCCGGGCCACCACGGCAACCGTCGTCTCGGGAGCAATCTCCATTCTGGTACTAGACTTCTTCCTGACGAAGCTGTTCCTGATCATCACATGAGTGAGAATCTCGACCGCCGCACGCTCGATCGTGAGACGCCCGAAAGGCGCAGTCAGACCCGCGACGTCTTTGTTGAATTCAAGGACATCTACAAATCCTATGGCAAGAAAGACGTACTGAAAGGCGTCGATCTCGAGGTCTATCGCGGCGAGGTCCTGGTGATCCTGGGTGGCTCGGGGACTGGAAAGTCCGTGACCATTCGTCACATGCTGGGACTCGAGAGACCCGACCGAGGGCGTGTGCTGGTGGAAGGTGAAGACATCACCGATCTTCCCGAGCAGGAACTTTATCGGGTTCGAAAGAAGTTCGGCATGCTGTTTCAGAGTGGAGCACTCTTCGACTCGATGACCGTGTTCGAGAACATCGCTTTTCCATTGCTCGAGCACACACAGATTCGTGGTGAAGAGCTGAGCAAAATCGTCCGGGACAAGCTGGAACTGGTCGACCTTCCAGGGACGGAAGAGCTGATGCCGGTCGATCTTTCCGGCGGAATGCGTAAGCGTGTCGGGCTGGCCAGGTCGGTCGTGCTGGAACCGCAGGCCATACTCTACGACGAGCCTACCACCGGGCTCGATCCCATTACTTCTCATAAAATCAACGAGTTGATCGTCAATCTCCAACGGAAGCTGAGCATCACCTCAGTTGTAGTGACGCACGACATCCAGTCTGCCTTTTTCGTAGGCGACAGGATTGCCTTTCTCAACAAAGGCGTATTCGAGTGGATCGGAACGATGGATGAAGCACGCCAGAGCGACCATCCGATGCTTAGCGAGTTTCTCGAGACCTCGAACGTCGTTGCTGCTCAGCGTAAACCTGCATAAGGAAAGTATGGCTAAGACTAACGACGTTTCAAAACTAATCAGAGTGGGTGCGGTAGTCGCTGTCAGCCTGCTCACGGCGATGACGTTCCTTTTCTTCATCGGATCCGAGCAGAAGCTCTTCTCCCGCAAGTACTCTTACAACGTGAGCCTGGAGAACGTCTCCGGCCTGGCAGAGGGGAATCCTGTGCAGTTGACTGGAGTCACGGTAGGGTCGGTGACTGATATCCGCCTGCCCAGTGACCCGAAAGAGAAGAAGGTCGACATCACCATTTCGATCGAGAAGAAATTCTCTGCGCGCATTCGACAGGATTCGCGAGTCCGGATCAAAAAGCTGGGATTGATCGCAGCCGACAGCTACATCGAGGTTTCTCCCGGCAGCCCGAATCTCCCAGCGATCCCGCCAGGCGGAATCATTCTCGCGCAGAAGGGCGCGAACGTGGACCAGCTGATCGCTTCGGGCGGAGACGTAGTCGAGAACGTAGTCGAGCTGACTTACTCGCTCAAGAAGATTCTGGCGCGTATTGACCGTGGCGAAGGCCTGATCGGCGAACTCACCAGCAGCCCGAAAGGTCAGCAGCGCCTGACCGATGCCTTTCTCGGAACGCTCGATCGCGCCGAGGGCGTGCTGAAACAGATCGAGTCGGGTCAGGGAGTGGCTGGAAAATTCATCTACGACGAGCCCTACGCGAACGAACTATCGACGTCGCTCAGCGCTTCCGTGAAATCACTGCAGATCATCACAAGGAACGTGCAGTCCGGGTTCGAGTCAGGCCAGGGAGCGATTCCTGCTCTGCTGAATGACCCCGAAGGAAAGCGGCGCGTCTACGAAGTCGTGGACAACCTCCGCATTACCTCTGAGAATCTTTCCACGTTCAGCGATGGGTTGAAGACCGGTGAAGGTCTCGTCCCGCGGCTCGTCAACGACCGCGAATACGCCGAGCAGATGCTGGGCGAATTCCGGGTGTTCGTCAAACGCCTGACCGAGGTGGCCAGGAAGCTGAACGAAGGTGAGGGAACGGCAGGCAGACTCATTTCTGATCCGTCGATGTACGAAGCGGTCAACGACATCCTCATCGGCGTAAATGAATCGAAGTTGCTTCGCTGGTTTATCAGGAACCGTCAGCAGAGCGGGATCGAGAAACGGTACGAGACTGAGAAGCCGGCTCCGCCTTCCAAATCTTCGCCAGCGAAACCGACGCAGGAGGAGGCTGCGCCGCCGAAGGTCGAGCCGCCTCCGCCGCCTGCGACGGATACTTCGGCGCCGCCAGCTGCAACGAATACAAATCCAGCGGATAATGCCCCGCATTCAAACTCGTAGTCTCGCGTTTCAGGAGCGTCTTCCTTGAATATTGGAGTCATCGGAACCGGGTACGTCGGTCTGGTTACAGGTGCAGGACTTTCGGACTTCGGAAACGAAGTCGTCTGCGCGGATATTGACAGCCGCAAGATCGAAGCGCTGAACCGCGGAGAGATACCAATCTACGAGCCGGGTCTCGATGCCATCGTCTCGAGAAACGTCAGCGAGGGCCGGCTGAGTTTCACTACGGATCTCGAGGCGACCATCAAGGGTTCGCGGGCCATCTTCATCGCCGTCGGAACCCCTCCAGCCGCGGATGGTTCAGCAGACATGACTTTTGTCAGCGATGTGGCCCGCTCGATCGCAAAACACATCAACGGCCCCAAACTGATCATCACCAAGTCGACTGTTCCAATCGGAACCGGCAGAAAAATCGCCGAAATCCTGAGTGAATCGAAGAGCGAATTCAAAGCGTCCGTAGTGTCGAATCCAGAATTTCTCAGAGAGGGTTCGGCCATCGAAGATTTCATGAAGCCGGATCGCGTCGTCATCGGGGCTTCTGATGAAGAAGCAGTGGCCTTGATGAAAGAAATCTACGCTCCTCTGCATTCGCTGGAAATCCCGTTCGTGGTCACCAATGTCGAATCTTCCGAACTGATCAAGTACGCATCCAACGGTTTCCTGGCGACGAAGATCTCCTTCATCAACGAGGTCGCACTTCTCTGCGAGCGTGTCGGGGCCGATGTGCAGGATGTCGCCAGAGGAATGGGACTCGACCACCGCATCGGTTCGAAGTTTCTGCAGGCCGGTCCTGGCTACGGCGGTTCCTGCTTCCCGAAGGACAGCTCCGCTCTGGCCGACATCGCACGCAAAGCAGGTGTGCGTTTCGAGATCATGGAGTCGGTGATGGAAGTGAATGAGCGCATCAAACGCCGAATGGTGGACAAGGTCGCCGAGGCTGTCGGAGAATTGAAAGGGGCCACCATTGGTGTGCTAGGTCTTGCCTTCAAGCCGGAGACGGATGACATGCGAGACTCGCCATCGATCCCGCTGATTCACGGCTTGCAGGAGCGAGGTGCTGCCGTACGCGCCTACGATCCCGAGGCCATGAATCGTGCTGGAGAATTCTTCGAGAACCTGGTGTTCTGTAAGGATGCCTACGAAACCGCAGAGCACTGCGACGCCCTGGTCATCTGTACTGAGTGGAACGAATTTCGGGCATTGAATTTCGATCGAATCCGCAAGCAATTGAACCGGCCAATCCTGGTCGATCTGCGCAATCTTTATGACCCGAAAAGAATGGCCGAGGCTGGCTTCTCATACAGTTGTGTCGGTCGAGCTGGAACGTTGCCGTCGCTTCGCGAGGTGAACAGCTGATGGGTAAAGCGCTGATCACCGGCGGTGCAGGATTTCTCGGCTCGCATCTGTGCGATCTCTTCCTGGCGAGAGGCCACGAAGTCATCTGCATGGACAACTTCCTGACCGGCTCACCCGACAACATTCGTCATCTGGTGGGAAGCGATGGATTCAGCTTCGTAGAACACGACGTGACCAACGAAATCGAGATCGACGGCCCGCTGGACTATGTTCTCCATTTCGCATCTCCAGCCAGTCCTATCGACTACCTCGAGAAACCAATTCAAACGCTGAAAGTAGGTTCGCTGGGAACGCACAAGACTCTCGGAGTCGCGAAGGAGAAGAACGCACGCTTTCTCATCGCATCGACGTCTGAAGTGTACGGCGATCCCCTGATCCATCCCCAAACGGAAGACTACTGGGGGAATGTGAATCCAGTCGGCCCGCGCGGTGTCTACGACGAAGCGAAGCGATTCGCGGAAGCGATGACCATGGCATATCACCGCTTCCATGGAGTCGAGACCCGCATCGTTCGAATCTTCAACACCTACGGTGAGCGCATGCGTTTGCGTGATGGCAGGGTGGTTCCTGCGTTCGTGTCGCAGGCTCTGCGCAATCAGCCCATGACCGTCTTCGGCGACGGTTCGCAGACCAGATCTTTCTGCTATGTTTCTGATCTCATCGAGGGCATCTACCGGCTGCTCATGTCGGATGAGCGTGATCCGGTGAACATCGGAAATCCGGGCGAGATGACCGTGCTGCAGTTCGCTGAAGCAATCAAGCGACTTACCGGTTCGTCGTCCACCATCGAGTTTCATCCTCTGCCGGTCGATGACCCGAAGATCAGACGTCCTGACATCACCCGCGCCAGAACACTCCTGGAATGGGAGCCAAAAGTCGGTCTCGACGAAGGGCTCACGCGAACCATCGAGTTCTTCCGCGGCGCCGTCGAACGCGACGATGCCTCGGCGCGTGTCTGATTCACGGCAGTGATTGTCTTCACAGCTGAAGCCGGGACGGGTACCGGAGTTGAAAACTCCGGCCACGAAGCGCCGCTCCGCAGACGTGGCCAAAGTTTTCGACTTTGGGCCTCGCTCTGAAGGGAGAGACTGCGCTTACTGCGACAGTAAGCTGGCCTTCCATCACCGCAGGATTACTCGCGACGCAGTTCGGTCACGTTCCAGCGTTGCTGCGTCAACGCTGGAACGTATCCGCTGATTCGGGCATAGTGAGCGAATGTCTTCGATTGCCTGGCGCGAGACTCGATTCCTCTGGTTCTGGTCGTTTACGAAAGTTCCGCTTCTTTTCTTCGTGCGTCCATCCGTCGTGAAACTGGACGACCGTGAATGTGTGATTCGAATTCCCCTACGTCGGCGCACGAAAAACCATCTCGGTTCGATGTACTTTGCTGCGCTGTGTGCGGGCGCTGACTGCGCGGGCGGACTCCTGGCCATGCGCGCGATCGATGCAAGCGGAGAACGTGTCTCCCTGATCTTCGCCGACTTCAGCGCGCAGTTTCTTCGACGCGCCGAAGGTGACGTCCACTTCGTCAACGATCAGGGTGAACTTGTGCGTGCGCTGGTGCAGCGTGCTATCGAAAGCGGCGAGCGTGTGAGTGAATCGCTCACGATATCGGCGTATGTGCCATCCGTGTCAGAGTCTGATCCGGTAGCGACCTTCACGCTGACGCTGTCGCTGAAGAAGAGCAGAAAGTGAAGCAGTCGATGCCGAGGCTCCTGGTAACGCTTCTCTCGATCTCGCTGCTGCTGGCGTCCTGTGCGCCGCGCGAGAAGGCAGAGACGAGAAAGGTCATTCAGATCGGGCTGGTAGCGGGGCTGAGCGGTCCCACTGCTGCGTGGGGTGAGGCTCTCCGGCGAGGCGCTGAACTCGCGGTGGAGGAAGTGAATCGGGGACAGAGGCCATATCAGCTGGTGTTGCGCGTTGAAGACGATGGCGGTAAAGCAGAAGATGCTGCGGCGCTCGTGACCCGACTCATCACACGGGACGGAGTGAGCGCGATCATCGGGAACGACAGTTCTTCCAAGACTCTGGCGATGGTTCCGGTGTGTGAGCAGTACGGGGTTCCTCTGGTGGCACCTACTGCCAGCAATATCGAGGTGACCCGTCGGAGCAAGCTGGCATTTCGGGTCTGTGCGACCGACGATCACGAGGCCCGGGCTGCGGCGGATCTGGCACTGAGGAATCCTCGTACTCGGCGTGCTGCGATTCTGCGTGATGTTCGCAACGACTACTCGACCGGTCTTGCTGCGGAATTCGAACGCTACTTCGTGGCTCGTGGAGGGGTAATCACCATCAAGCGCGATTACTCACAGGGCGACAGCGATTTCCGTGCGCAGCTCACCGCGATCGCGGCGAGTCGGCCCGATATACTTTTCGTTCCCGGCTACTACCCCGACGTCGCACAGATCGTCACGCAGGCGCGGGAAGTCGCCATCAAATTTCCTTTACTTGGTGGAAGCGGCTGGGATTCGCCAAAGCTCGTCGAGATTGGCGGGGAGAATGTCGACGGGTCCTTTTTCGTGAGCGGGGAACGTTCCGCGAGGCCGGACTTCGTCCAGAAGTTTCAGCAGAAATACAAAACGGCTCCTGATTCGGCGAATGCGTTGACCTTCGACGCGGTGATGCTCATTGCGGCATCGCTGGATGCCGGGAGGGGAGAGGTGTCGACTCTGAAAGACGGGCTCACACAGATCAAGCGCTTCCCCGGTGCCTCAGGGGAGATCACTATGGAAGCTGACAGGAATCCCAGAAAGTCCCTGGCAGTTTTCCAGGTGCAGAAAGGAATCTTCGTACAGACCGGAAGCGTAACGCCAGAACAAAAGTAGCCGAGCGAGTCGTAGGGGCGAACTGCGTTCGCCCGCTCCCTCGGCCGTTCCATCCAGAAAAATGCACGGAGAGCGGGCGCGCGCAACGCGCCCCTACAACTAGCAACGATAAGAATACTTTAAATACACCGTAATAAAAGAAGCAGTTATGTCACGCTACTATAGGTGCTGCTTATGCAGGCACCACAAACTCTTATCAAATAGCGTTTAACTATAGATTTCAACGAATACTTCATCCCGGAGAAGAGAATGTCTCAAGCGACAACGTCAAAAAGCCCGGTGGTCTCTTCCCGCGCCGAGGCCCTTCCTTACTCGCCCATCCGAAAACTGGCCCCCTTCGCAGACGCTGCAAAGAAAAGGGGAACCCACGTTTACCACCTGAACATCGGCCAGCCTGATCTTGAGACTCCCGCATGCATGCGCGAACGTCTGCAGCAGATCAATGAGGTGGTCTACGAGTATTCGCCTTCCGCGGGGATCCCTGAATTCATCGAGTCGCTTCAGCACTATTACCGCAAGATCGCGGTCGAGCTTTCGGCTGGAGAGATCATCGCCACCACCGGAGGCAGTGAGGCGATTCTTTTCGCCCTGCTGGCCTGTTGCGACAGTGGCGACGAACTACTGGTGACTGAGCCGTTCTATGCGAACTATGCAGCCTTCGCCGGCATGGCCGGGGTGAAGCTTGTGACCGTGCCGACGCATGTCGAGGACGGTTTCAGAATGCCGGCCCGCGACGAATGGGAAAAGCAGCTTACCCCTCGCACCCGAGTGGTGATGTTGTGCAGCCCGAACAATCCGACCGGCGCGGTGTACACCGAGGAGGAGCTTCTCGATGTGGCGCGCTTCTGTGCGGAGAGGAATCTGTTTCTTGTCGTCGATGAGGTCTATCGCGAATTCGTTTACGACGGAAAGAAACCCTTCACGACGCTGTCGCTGACCGAGTTCAGCGACAGAGTGATCGTCATCGACAGTCTTTCCAAGCGTTACAGCGCCTGTGGAATCCGACTTGGCTGTCTCGTCACCAGGAATCGACAGGTCTACGACGCATGCCTCCGCATGGCTCAAGGGCGCCTCTCGCCGCCACGTCTTGCGCAGTTGATCGCCATCGGCGCCATGAGTCTCGGAGAGGAATACACACGCGACTCGGTGGCCGAGTACCAGATGCGCCGCGACGTACTTTTCGAGGAGCTCTCGAAGATTTCCGGGCTGTTCGTGAGGAAGCCCGAAGGCGCGTTCTACCTCATTGTTCGGCTGCCGGTGAAGGACAGCGAGCGTTTTGCGCAGTGGCTGCTCAGTGATTTCCAGCGTGATGGTGAAACGGTGATGGTTGCACCAGCGCAGGGTTTCTACTCGACCGCGGGAGCAGGGTCGAACGAGGTGCGCATTGCCTACGTGCTCAAGGCAGACGCGCTGCGGCGAGCAGTGGTGTTGTTGAGGGAAGCACTGATCGAATATCGCAGCACTGTCGAGTCATGACCGCTCGCGCGGGCAGGGAGAAGCGCTACTGGCTGATGAAGTGCGAGCCTTCCGCCTACACGATTGCAGCTCTGCAGGAAGATCAGACCACCAGCTGGGAGGGCGTTCGTAACTTTCAGGCCCGTAACTTTCTCAGAGACGAAATGCGTAAAGGTGATCCGGTCATCTTCTACGCTTCGAATGCCGCACCTTCCGGTGTGACCGGGCTTGCTGAAGTGTCGCGCGGCGGGTATCCCGATCCGACCGCCTTCGATCCGGAGCAGGACTACTTCGACGAAAAATCGAATCCAGAAAATCCTACCTGGTACGTCGTTGATCTTCAGTTTGTAGAGCAATTTCCACGAGTTGTATCGCTGGAGGAGCTGAAGTCTACAAAAGGACTCGAGAAGATGATGGTGACCCAGAAAGGGTCCCGACTCTCAGTGCAGACGGTGACGAAGAAAGAGTACGAGATCGTGGTGAAGTTGGGCAGGAAGAAGAAACCTTAATAGTCGAAATCGTTCGCTACGTCATTCCGATGAGCCGCGTGATCAGCATCGTTTCGAAGCCTGGAATGCGAAGAGGAATCTCCGGTCCGCGCAGACGCGCTTGGCCGCTACCTCAGCGCGGCGCGGAACGGAGATTCCTCTTCGCACCACAAGCGTCCAGGAATGGTTGTGGACGGTGTGCTCATCGGAATGACGGCCGCACCGCAGAAGCAGTGTGAGAAATGCGGGCTAGCCAGGCTCTTCGAAAAGCTGATTCTGCGGAAGGATTGCTTCTTGTTCTTCGCCATCCGGCGCTGGCGCTCCGAAGTTCGAGACGCAAACGCCCGCCAGTCGGTATACCGCCGCATCACCGAACGCGAAATTCTGCAGAAGTTCCGCTGCGAGTTGTTCGATCTCCAGGGCACTGTTGAAATGCGCAGGCATCGAACGTCGTCGCGTCGCCGTCTTAAAATCGCTGGCGCGCAGCTTCACAGTAAGCGTCCTGGCCTGCAGCTGTTTCTTCTCCAGATTCTTCCATACATCCGCGGCCAGACGAGGAAACTGCTCGCGAACAGAGAGCAGTGAGATGTCGGTCTCGAAGGTGGTCTCGGAAGAGATGGATTTGGTCTCGCGCGCGCTCTCGACAGGACGGTCGTCGATGCCCCTCGCTAACTCCCACAGCCGCCGCCCGAATTTTCCGGCGAGCGACTCCAGCTCTTCCGAAGACATCAGCGCGAGCTGACCTACCGTGATGACCCCACGATCGGTGAAAATCTTCTCCGTAGCTTTGCCGACGCCGGGCAGTTTCGAAACCGGCAGTGGCTCCAGAAACTGCATGATCTGATGCGGTTTGATCACGAACTGCCCGTCCGGCTTTCGCCAGTCCGAGGCGATCTTGGCCAGAAATTTGTTGGGCGCGACTCCAGCTGAGGCGGTCAGGGAAAGTTCGTCGCGAATCTCCCCACGAATCACCTCAGCGGTCTCGGTGGCCGTGGCGATCCCGGTGAGTTCGACGGTGACGTCGAGGTAGGCCTCGTCGAGCGAGAGCGGTTCGACCATCGATGTGTGGCGGTTGAAAATTTCGCGCACCTGGCGGGACACGGTCCGGTACTTCTCGAAGGTGGGATTCACCACGACTGCGGCAGGACATAGTCTGCGCGCCCGTGAGGTAGGCATGGCGGAGTAAACGCCGAAGCGGCGTGCTTCGTAAGACGACGCACAGACTACGCTTCGTGCGCTTCCGGCCCAGGCCACGATGACAGGGCGTCCGCGGAGCGCGGGATCGTCCCTCTGCTCGACCGACGCGTAGAAGGCATCCATGTCCACATGTATGATTTTGCGATTCATCAGGTTTTTGCAGTGAGGCGACGAAATCCTGTGAGAAATGCGGGGCCAGAGAAATCACGCTCTGCTCCCTGACGCGTTACGATCGAGGAACTGTTAAACTCCAGTAAAGTCTACCGTCGTCGCAAGCCAGGCGGAAGTGAAGGCCGTACGCGGGTAGAGACAGAATGACGCGAGCAGTGGTAGTCAACGTCGTTTGAAACTCGTAAGGAGTGACGATTTTGCATAAGGTAATTCCGGCGATCATCGCGATCGTTCTTTTCTCCGCTTCGATCTCGTTTGCTTCTGACGTCGGCTTCCATGAGGCGCTTCTTACGCGCGGGATCGCCAGCTACAACGCCGGCGAGTACGCCAATGCTGCCAAAGAACTGCGCGTTGCCGCATTCGGTCTGCTCGACGACACCGCCGAGTTTCAGCGCGCTGAGATCTACCTGACCCTCGTCTATCGTCGTACAGCGAAGGCAGACCTGGCCAAAATGGCTGCGGAGCAGGTCGCACAGGCCCAGGAAATTCGTGCGACCTACGCCGGATTGTCTCTCCCCGCTTCGATACGCACGGCGTTCAATACCGCTGCAGCCGAACTGCTCACACCCACAGAAATTGCGGTCCTCTCGCGACCGGACGGTCCGGGGACTGTGACACCGCAGCCGCAGATCGTACAGACACAGCGACCTGCGCCGATCGCCATCACACCCTCACCGAGCCCGGTTCTCGTTCCAGATTCCGGACAGGCTGCGCGTGAAGCCGAAGCGCGTCGCATCGCCGACGAGAGAGCGGCAAGCGAGAGCGCGGCCCGCGCTGAAGCAGAGCGCATGGCCGAGATGCAGCGCGCACGTGACGAAGAAACGGAGCGCGCACTCATCGCACGTTCCGCATCGGAGAAAGCAGAAGCAGAACGAATCTCCTCGGCTACACGGTCGCGGGAAGAGCGGGAAGCAGAGGAGCGCAGAGTTGCTGCAGCGCGAGAGGCGAGCGCGTCGGACGTCGAACGAACGAAAGCCGCTGAGGCCGAGAAACTCGAGCAGGAGCGCGTCGTGGCGGCGGAGCGGGCAGCCAGTGAGAAGCTTGCCGCAGAGAAAGCTGAGAGGGCACGCACCGTAGAGCTTTCGCGAATTCGTGCCGAAGAGGAGCGTCTGCTGGCCGTCGAACGTGCAGCGAGCGCGAAAGCGGCAGCGGCTGAACGCGCCGAACTCGAGCGGGTGGAAAGAGCTGAGCGTGCGCGAGCCGAACAGGCAGAGCGCGCCGCAACGACTCTGGCGGCGGAACAGAGTCGGCAGGCGGAGCGAAGTGCTGCAACGCAGAAGCAACGAGAAGCTGCGGCACGCGACGAATCCAGCAGGCTGAACCGGGAGACGGCTCCTTCGCAGTATCCGGGCGCACCCTTCGACTCGCCGCCAGTTCTCAAGGCTCTACTCGATGCGGACGCCGCGCTGCTTGGTGGCGACCTGATTGAGGCGGGTCAGATTTATCGTCGTGTCCTCGATACTGACGCCCTCACTCGAAGCTCACTTCTTCGGCTCGCGGAAGGCTTTTACAGGACGCGGGAGTTTCGTCTTTCATTGGAAGCTTTCGCTCGCATCGGTGCGATTAACGAGGGCGAAGAGGCTTTCAGGTACTACGCTGCAGTGGCTTTGTACGAGATCGGGGAGTATCGCGCTGCGAAACGTCAGCTCGAGTGCGCTCTCCCCTTCATCGACAGTTCCGCAGAGGTACAACGTTATCGCACCCGCATCGAAGCGGGATTGGGTCGATGAAGTCACTACCGGTATCTGTTCGTAAATCAGCGATGTAAAACGGTTTACGGCAGCTCGTGTCTGTTTGCAAATGTGTCGTTTAGCGTTAGAATCCGGCAAATTTCTACTCGTCGTCCGATCCGCTCAAAGGGGAAGGTGGTCCATGAAGAAGCTCCTCATCACGTTGGTAATGCTGTTGTCAGCCTCGGTAGCAGTTGCAGCCGAGCGTCGCATGCCTGAGATCAATCCCCCGGTCGCCGGAGACGACTGGCTCCGACTGAATAGTTCCGAAAAACTTTACTGGGCCGTCGGCTACTCGCAGGGCTATCAGGACGCGCTGTTCAAAATCGATATAGCTTCCGGACCTGAGAGCGAGTGCGCACGCCTTGCACTCCGCACGGAACGGCAGACCGCCACGATGGGGAAAGTCACTGGCTTCGAACTCGTGTCCGGGCTGGAGAAGTTCTACGCAGATACGGCGAACGCCGTGGTTCCGGTCGGCCATGCCATTCGAATCTTTCTCCTTCAGGCCAGCGGCAAGGACCAGACCACGATTCAGGAACTCATCGAAACCGCTCGTTCGCTCGGCGCTGAAGCACGCCGGCCGGTGGCGAAGTAAGGCCATCATGGCGAGAGCTGCAGGTCTGACGTCAGAACCGAATGCGTGTAACGTTTCGGCGCAGTCGTTCGGCGCGCAGCCCCTCCGGATGAACATCTGAACTTGAGGATCTCCGTGGCCATGGACAGGACTCGATGAAAGCCTTGGCGATGGCCATGCTGCTCATTGCTGTGGGAAGTCTCACAGCGGCCGACGAGCCGTTGCCCAAGGTGAGGCGCTCGGAGAAGATTCGCCTGGTTCCCGTGGAATGCCGGGATATCGTCGTGGCGCGACCTGCTGATGTCGCGGCTGGGCAGGAGACGGAGCGCGCAACGCGTCCGGTCACGCCCCGTCGACCTGCGATGGCAGACGCGGCACCCGATGTCGTAACTCTCCGTCCCCAGGTCATCAACAAGCTGGCTGAATCTCTCACAGCGCTTCAAGTCTCTTCGAAGCAGCGGCAGTACAGCCGTTTCGAAGAAGCGCTGCGAGTGGCCCGCGCCGAAGTAAAGGCAGCACCTGACGGCGCCTCGCGCCGTTCCGCCGCCGATCTCCTCGAAGTCTATAGCGATCTGGACGCTGTCTGGAACTTCAGCGTCAACGACCCCAGTGGTTCGTTCTTCGGAACCGACAGTCCGCCCGGACTGTATGACCGCATCGCCAGGCGCTACCCCTCGTTCCCTGCGGCGATCCGGGAACAGTCCGTTACCGTGGGAGGGCGAACTCTTTACCCTTCCTCCGAGACTCGAACGTTCCTGACACGCGAAGCGGACCGCAGATTTTCGCAGCTGAATCTCTCGAGGCGATCAGTGCCGGAACTGGCGCCGCGGGTGGTTCCTTCTCCGTCATCCACTGCAGCACCCGCTCCGACTGTGAAGCCAGCACCACCCGTTCCACCGGCATCGCAGAAACCACGACTGAGCGTGCAGAAGCCCGCTTCGTCGACGCGTCCCTTGCCGCCTCCGGTTGTGACTGTGGATACCCGGAGGAAGCCTCCCACCGCTGCTGGCGCCGCATCGAGCGTGTCGAAGAAGGCGACTGCCACAACAACCAGAACGAAATCAGATCGTGCAGTTCGAAGCGCGCCGCGGGGGCGCGACTCCTCCACGGAAACAACGCCGCGCTCAGTGACGGCTGCGAAGCCCGCTCCTCCGAGAAGTGACAGCAGCACGGTCTCTACCAGACCGGCTGCGAAACCGGTCATCGCTGTGAAGCCAAAGGTGGCCGCGAAGCCAACTGTGACCGCGAAGCCAATCGTGACCGCGAAGCCGACCATGGCTGTTAAGCCCGCTCCGAAGACAGTCAGCGTTCCCCCGATCACGTCGCCCGCTGCATCGCCCGAGACGTCAGTGTCTGAGTCCCAGAAAGTCGCGGCGTCGGAGGTCAAACCCGGGGAACCTGGAAAGACGCCGGAAACCGGAACTGTCACACAAACTGTGAGTTCGACCACATCAACAACTTCGTCCACATCGGGCGATACCTTTCTCAATCAGATCGACGACATCCTCGGCAAGGACGAGAAGCCCAGGAGCGGTCTTACCAGAGTTCAGAAGATCTGGCTGGCCATCGCCGGCGTGGTCGCGCTACTGGCCCTGGCTTTGATCATGCGGGCACTGCGCAGTCAGCCGGAGACAGCCAGGGTGAGTCTCAAAGGAATGGATCCTGCCAAGCCTGTCACTCCGCTGAAGCCGGCCCCTCCTACTTCGGTTGCCCCTTCGAAGCCTTCGCCTGAGTCGAAGGATCTGTCGAAAACGAATCCGAATATCCAGCCCTCCGCATCAGCTGATCCTGATGCGCCAACCGTCGATCCGGAAACGAAAAAGTGGCTGGAGAATCTGAACCGTAACAACAAAAAGTAGTCTGGTGTCCGAGGGTTTTGTCAGTCATTCGACTCGTTATCGGACGCGCTGCTGCTTACTGCAGTAGCCAGTAGTTAGTAGCCAGTATCCAGTAGAGATCTTCCGCCGTTTTCATGCACACGGGAACTGGTTCTGACTACTGGTTACTGACTACTGGTTACTGACTACCGGCTACTACTACTGGTTACTGACTACCGGTTACTAACTACTGTCTGAGCTAGTCCAGCTCCCACCGTCGTGTCAGAGATTTCGCGGCTGCGAACAGGAGCGCGGCGACGACCAGAAGGACAGTGACCTGAGGCCAGAGATTCTGGATCGGCTCTTCACGCCAGAACACTTTCTGGAACCCCTCCAGCGCCCAGGCATTGAAGGTGATCAGGCTGAGCTTTCGCATCGTGTCCGACATGAGGAATGGCGGGAACATGTTGCCGCCCAGAGCCGAGAGCGTAAGCACGGTCAGCGTGGTGACAGCACTCAGTTGCGAGCGGGTCCTGCATACCGCGGCGAGCAGGAGTCCGAATGCCGAGGTCGCGCAGGCGGTGGCCAGAGTCATGATCACGAATCCGCCGAGGTGACTGAACAGTTCGACGCCGAATACGAGTGCACCCCAGAGAAACATCAGGGTGAGCTGCGCCGATCCGAGCATGGCCAGGTAGAGAAACTTCCCGGCCAGAAACTGGCTCAGTGAGACGCGGGAGCCGAGGACTCGATCAAGAGTGCCGCTCTCCCTTTCTTCGAGTAGTGCTCCTCCCGCGCCCGAGGCGGCGAAGAGTAGAAACATCACTCCGATGCCTGCGGCGTAGAAGGCGATCAGTGGATTCTTCTTCTTTTCACCCAGGACATCTTCGACCTGCACCGGGACGAGAGATCCGGCGCCACTTGCCGAGCCCGAACTGCCTGGCGCACTCATGAGGTTGGTCAGGGAGTTTCGGTTCGACTCGAGCGCTTCCTTCTGCGAACCTGAAAAACCTCCAATCATCGGACCGAGTTGCTTGACTCCTGCATCGATCATCACCAGAGGCATACCGGTCATTACGCTTTTCTGCAGCAGCCCCTGAACGACTTCGGGCGCGATCGGATCGGAGGTATCTGCCAGAAGCAGCAGCGACGAAGTCCGCGCGCGGGTCGGCCCGAAGGCCAGCCCGCCCGCGCCGAATCCTCGGGGAACGATGAGTGCCGTCGGAAACTTACCCTCACGCAAACGTGCCCGCGCGCTTCCGCGATTCAACTGGCGAGGCGGCTTGACCGTATCGTCGAGCAGAATGACCTTCAGAGCGGTCTCGGCCTGCAGCGCGGAGAGAATTCCTTTTGAGATGGCACTCTGATCTTCATCCACCCAGGCCACCTTCACCTTGACCGCGCCACGTGCGCCGGTGTTGCCGAACACGGTGGCGAAGATCGAGAAGAAGACGATGGGGACCAGAAAGCTCAGCACGAGAGCAGCTCGATCGCGACGAAGATTCATCCAGCTGGCGCGGATTACTGAACCGATCATTCGCGGAGCCCCCTACCTGTGAGTTGTAAGAACACTTCCTCCAGCGAGCGCTGGTCCGTTCGAACCTCGACTACACGAGAGTTCTTCTCTCCGAGTAGACCGAGCACTCTGGCCAGTTTTGGTCCGGTCTCTTCAGCAGTGAAGCGAACGGTATTTCCGTCGACCAGCAGTTCGTGCGAAGCAATCGCGCGCGCATCGAGAGTGATCGGAGCGTCGCAGCTGATTCTGATTTCGCGTGAGTCCCCCAGCGTGCTGCGGACCAGTTCGTCCCGTGTCCCCTCGGCGATGACCGCCCCTTGATCGACGACGCTGATACGGTCGCACAGTCGTTCGGCTTCTTCCATGTAGTGAGTGGTGTAGAGAATGGAGACACCTTCGGCGCGCAGCTGCTCGATCATCGAATAAATCTTCTCGCGCGACTGCGGATCGACGCCCACGGTAGGTTCATCAAGCAGAAGTAGATCGGGCTTGTGCAGCGTCCCTGCAGCAATGTTCAAGCGGCGCTTCATGCCTCCCGACAGTGTTTTCACAACGTCGCCGGCGCGATCTGCAAGTGCAGACCATTCCAGAGCTTTGTCGATGGCCCCGGCAGCACTGGAGCCTGACAATCCGTTGTAGCGAGCAAAAACATCGAGATTCTCACGTACGGTGAGAAGCGGGTAGACGGCGATTTCCTGCGGCACGAATCCGATTCGGCTTCGTTTGGAAGTGTCACCCGCTGTGGCGATGTCCCCGAAGAGAGTGACGCTTCCTGAGTCGGGGGCGACCCGGCCCATGATCGTTCGAACGATGGTGCTCTTCCCCGCTCCGTTTGGCCCGAGCAGACCGAGGATTTCGTTGGCTCTGATTTCCAGTGAAAGCTCGCTGAGGGCAGGGCGGCCTTTGAAACGTTTGGAGATGCGGATGAGTTCGACCGGATGAGACATTGCCGCGATTGTACCGGTAAAGGGAAGTCTCATCCGGCATCGACGCTCCGCGAAATCTCGCAAGCTGGCAGTCGGCGCGCCGGAGGCGCGAATAGAGGGGTAGCCGGTGGTAAGCGCAAAGCGCGCAGCCACCGGAACCGCCGCTCCTATGCCGCGCCCCGGCAGGGGTGCCAGAGGACACTGATGTCATCCACGCAGGTGAGTCTCCACTGCCACGTCGTCTTCAACACAAAAGACCGCATCCCCTGGATTGCCGAAACCCTTTCGCTCATCCGACGGACACCGGTCGGATGTCGATCGCGTGATCAGGAGCGATTCGTCGAAAAACCCCGCAGGGCGCTGTCCAGTTCTTCGCTTCTGGCGGCGCGCCAGCGTGCTTCCTCCTCGGCGATAGCGCCGCTTCGAACCAGTGCGGCGAGTGATTCTTCCAGAGTGATCATGCCCTGACGTTTTCCAAGGGTGATCTCCGAGTAAATGTTCTGCATCTTCTCGTTCCTGATGTGATTCCGGATAGCGTAGTTGGCCACGAGAATTTCCAGCGCAGGCAGCCGCCCTTCTCCGCTGATCCGGGGAACGAGTTGCTGACAGATCACGGCGTGCAGAGTGAGTGCGATCTGTCTGAAAATCTGAGACTGCTGTGAGCTGGGGAACACGTCCACGATGCGATGAATCGATTGCGACACGTCGCTGGTGTGGAGCGTGGAAAGAATCAGGTGTCCTGTTTCCGCTGCCGTCAATGCCGTCGATACCGTCTCATGATCCCGCATCTCACCGAGCAGAATGACGTCGGGATCCTGACGCAGAGCAGCTCGCAGCGCGGACGCGAATGACGGCGCGTCGCGGCCGATCTCGATCTGTTCGACGACCGAGGAATGGCTGTCATGCTCATACTCGATCGGGTCCTCGATGGCGATGATGTGGCGCGACGAAGTGCGATTGATGTGATTGACCATTGCCGCGAGCGTGGAAGTTTTCCCGGAACCTGTCGGCCCGCAGACGAGCACCAGACCCCGGTTGACGGTGGTCAGTTCTGCCAGGAGTGGCGGCAGATTCAGATCCGCGAGTGACGGAATCGAGTGAGGGAGAGCTCGAATCGAAGCGGCCAGAGACCCTTTCTGGCGATGCACGTTCAAACGAAAGCGGCTGCGAGTCGATGAGCCTGCGTCGAACTCACTGGTGGTGCCGAGAGAGAAGTCTGCCGATCCGCTCTCCCTCAGTTGATCACGCACGCGCGGAGTGAGATACATCGCCAGCAGATTCTCGATCGCAGAGGCCGATAGCGTGGGCTTGTCGAGTCGGGTCAGTCCGCCAGAAGCTCGCAGAGTCGGTGGGAGTCCCTCGACCAGCAGCATGTCGGATGCCCGGCGACTGACCATCTCCTGAAGCAGCGCTGCCAGCGGGTGCGCTTCATTCACCGTGGAGGTTGTCTCGCTTGCCTCAGCCTCGTCCGGCGGAGGTGAAACCTGTTCGTTGAGTTCCTGGACCAGACGGTTCAGATCGATGTCACGGATGTAGTCGGGCATGATTGATTACGACGTGGGGGCGCCATGAATCGTTACGAACGACTCGCAATACTTACATGGCTTCGCCGCAGGAATGCTTCCACGCCCGCAGAAACTCTGAGAGAAATGCGGAGTGATGCAGATCGTTCTGCGTATCCGTAAGGCATTGTCAGTTGGTGATGAACAGGTCTGGCTGTTGAGTGGTGGCAGGCGAGAGCGAAGGCATACGCTCGTTCATCTGTTCCTCTGACATAGGGGGGCTGAATAGATATCCCTGCATGTTCTCGCAGTGTTTGCTGCGCAGGAACTCCAGTTGAGCGGGGGTTTCTACACCTTCCGCGATGACGCGCAGGTTCAGACTCTTTCCGATACGGATGACCGCTGTGACAATGGCCGCGTCACCCACGTCCGTGGTGATGTCGCGTACGAATCCCTTGTCGATTTTCACCGTATTGATCGGAAAGTGCTTCAGGTAGTTCAGTGAAGAGTATCCCGTTCCAAAGTCATCCAGGGAGATGGTGATTCCCATTTCACGCAGGCGATGGAGCGCTTCTACAGCGATCTCGGCGTTGTGCATGGCCACACTCTCGGTGATCTCGAGATCGAGGTAATCCGGTGACAAGCCGGCGGAAGCGAGCGCGCGTTCGACGGTCGAGACCAGATCCGATTGCTGGAACTGCCGCGCAGAGAGATTGACCGCCACGCGTTCGAACGAGTAGCCGCGGTCGAGCCATGTTCGGGCCTGCTTGCATGCTTCCTGAAGGACCCACTGGCCAATCGGTACGATCAGCCGCGTCTCCTCTGCCAGAGGAATGAAGTGCTCCGGATAAACCAGTCCCCGTTCCGGATGCTGCCATCGTAAAAGTGCCTCGAAGCCGGAGATCTGACCAGTTGGGAAGTGCACCATGGGCTGATAGTGCAGCCTGAACTCGCCACGCTCGATGGCTAGTCTGAGGCTGCGCTCGAGTGACATCCGTTCGAGCGCGCGGACCTTCAGTTCGGGGGTGCACAACTGGTAGTTGTTTCTGCCTAGATCCTTGGCGCGGTAGAGCGCTGAATCTGCGTTCTTCAACAGTGTTTCGGGATCCTGCCCGTCAGCAGGGTAGAGCGCGATCCCGATGCTTGCCGTCACGAACTGCGGCCGGTTGTCGATGAGCAGTGGCTGCTCCATGTTGTGAAGGATCTTCTCTGCGACTCGCGCTGCATCCTCGGGATCGGTCAGATCGGATAGCAGCAGTGTGAACTCGTCGCCACCCAATCTGGCTACTGTGTCGCCTTCCCTGATCGACTTCTGCAAACGGTCAGCGACGAGGAGCAGCACCTCATCGCCGACGGTGTGCCCGAGCGTGTCGTTGATGTTTTTGAATCGGTCGAGGTCGAGAAACATGACTGCGACGGTGGTGTTGACGCGACGAGCGCGCGCGAGCGCGAGTGTGAGCCGGTCAGTGAAGAGCTTGCGGTTTGGAAGACAGGTGAGTATGTCGTGGTAGGCGTGGTACTCGATCTGCTCCTCGGCCAGCTTGCGATCGGTGATATCGATGAGTGTTCCCTGAAGAATTTCCTCGCCCTCTTCGGTCTCGAGCAGACTGACGTTCTCCAGGACCCAGATACGTGTGCCGTCTTTTCGTTTCAAGCTCAACTCGAGTCCGGTGAGGTTGCGCGCGTCCCGGAGAAGTTCCACCAGCGCTTCACGCTCGCCGCTACTGTCGTAGAACGTGTCTGCGTTGAGGCTCAGGAGCTCTTCGCGGGATTCGTATCCGAAAATTCGCGCGCAGGCCTCGTTGCAGTCGAGCACGCGTCCGTCGATGCTGTTGCGATAGACCCCGGCCAGATTGCGCTCGAAGAGCACCCGGTAACGCTCCTCGGATGCACGCAGAGCGGCCTCGGAGCGTCGGCGCTCAGTCATGTCCCTGAAGCTCCAGACTCGACCTGTGGTGAGCCCATCGACCCTTTGCGGAATGGAGAAGCGTTCGAACATGCGGCCGTCGGCAAAGGTGAGAACGTCGAAACTCTCCGAGTCGGGATGGGAATAGAGTTCGCGAACTTTCGTCAGAAATTGATCAGGTTCCTGCAGTTGCTGCACGACGAAGGCGAGGGCCTGCTCGTCGTCTCCGCTTTGAAGAACAGACTCCGGCATCCGCCACATCTGGAGGAAGCGCTGGTTGTACGACACGATCCGTCCGTTCAGGTCGATGACCAGAATCCCGTCGGCAGTCGACTCGAGTGTCGCCTGCAGCAGTGACACATTCTCCTTGAGTCTTTCGTCAATGGACTTTCGCTGACGAATGTCGCGGGCGATCACTACCGAGCCGCCCTTCATCTTTTCGTCATTGAGATATGCCAGTGAAATGCTCACCTCGACCAGCGAATGATCCCGGGCTCGGAAAACTCGCTCCTGATCGCGAAGAGTTCCGCTCTGAAGCGCGCGCCTGATCCGGTCCGAACTCGCAAGCGTCGCTTCCGGATCGACCAGTAGATCGATTGACCTTCCGATGAGTTCCTCGGGCCTGTAGCCGAGCAGACTTTCGACGGCATGATTGACGACGCGGATGTGGCCCTTCACGTCGCAGACGATGACCGCGTCTGCCATGGTGTCGAGAATTTCCTGCGCTGCGATCGAGGGGGTGATGTCGGCGAGCGGGAAGCGGGTCATGGTTCTGGCTGCGACGGCTGCAAAAATCAGAAGGGGCAGAAATCCGAGCGGATAGACATCGAAGCCCAGCTTGGGAAGAAAATCGATCACTCCGATCGAAGCGATCAGGAACCCGACCATCATGCCCCGACCCCGCGCTCGTCGTTTGGCAGTAGCGAAGGTACGATACTCGACACCCGACGCGATCAGCGTGCCGCAGAAAAAGAGAATGAAGGGGGCCGCCAGCGTGCCGTACCGGGGATAGAACCCCCATGAGTAGCGCAGTACACCAGACACGAGCAGGTCAGTGAGGCAGGCCACTAGGCTGAAGCCGACCGCCAGCGCCCAGAGGACCGTCACGGTTCTCGCTCTGCGCCTTTGCGCGCCGACGAGGGTCACCACGAAGTGGTACGCAGATGCCGGCAGAAACGGGACCCCGAGATAGGCGAGTTTCGACCAGAAAAGTGCCGTCGTGGCGTTACCCGCGCAATACATCACGCTGAAGGCGAGCAGCCAGATCGAAGTGAAGAGCGTGCTGAGTGAGAACAACAGGGGGGCGGGGCCCGAACGGTACCGATAGGCGACGGCTGCACCGAGTGAGAGCAGGGCAACGCTGGTCACCAGAGGCGGAAGCGCGGTGAGCGAGAGAGCGTAGTTCGACCCGTCGAATACGGAATACGTCATTTTCGTGCGCTGTCAGAAGACAAGCTCTTCCATCATAACTGCAAACGTCTCTTGCCCGGAGTTCGGCTTCAGAGGCGGTGCAGCTCCCTCTTTCGAACTCTGCGGAGCGCGTCACTGCGCACGAAGGTTCGCGCGATTCGTAACGAGAGGAAGAGGTTCTGGCCGTTCCTGACGATCGGTATGTCGAACGCGAAAGTGAAGAGCCCCGCAGTTGCGGGGCTCTTCACTTCGTTGCAATTGTTTCTCGTCAGACGCGGAGTTTCAGTACCGCCGCTACTGCCAGCATGCCGGCCAGAGGCAAGAGCGGGAGCACCTCGCTTGCGTAGTTCGATCCGAGTCCTGGCTCTTTTCATCCAGAAGGCTATGGAGGTTTGGACACCCAGGCGGATTTTGTTGGCGTGTGCGGCGCGGGAGAGGTGCGATGGCATCCTTAATGCTCGTTCCGGCTCGTCGAGCTCCATCGAAACCATTGCAGGGAACCTCAATTTTCAGGACGGTAAAAAACGATGCGCGTGCTAGTCACTGGTGGAACAGGTGTTGTCGGTGAGTCTGCGGTAACGGAGTTGATTCGGCGAGGTCACACGGTCAGATTGCTCACGAGGCACGCTGAAGAAGCGGCCGAGAGCTGGCCGCGCAATGTCGAGCCCTTTGCCGGCGACATCGGTTTGCAGGAAAGTATCACCGAGGCTGCTGCGCATTGCGATGCCGTACTCCACGTCGCGGGCATCGTGAAAGAAGCCCCTCCCGAAATCACCTTTCAGAAAGTGAACGTCGATGGGACGAGTCACCTGATCAAAGAAGCCGAGGTTCGTGGCGTACCGCGATTCGTCTACGTCTCCTCGCTCGGTGCCGGAACCGGCGAGTCGGCCTACCACGTCTCGAAGCGGGAAGCCGAGGAACTGGTCCGCGCGTTCCGCGGGAACTGGACCATTCTTCAGCCGGGCAATGTGTACGGTCCGGGGGATGAAGTCATTTCGCTGCTGTTGAAAATGGTCAGGACGCTTCCAATCATGCCGGTGATTGGAGGCGGCGATCAGCAGTTCCAGCCGATCTGGCATGAAGACCTTGCCGTCGCGCTGGCGGATGCGCTGGAGCGCAATGATCTCGCCGGTCAGACAGTCGAAGTCGCAGGTGAAGAAGTTACGTCGATGAACGATCTTCTCGACAAGCTGGCCGAAGTGACCGGCAAGAATCCTCCGCGTCTTCCGGTTCCGCATCTTCTCGCTGCGGCCGGCACGAAGGCGATGGCTGCAGCCGGATATCCGTTTCCGGTGGATGAGGCCCAGCTCACCATGCTTCGTGAAGAGAACGTCGTGAAGGACTCGGCGGGGAACGCGCTGGTGCATCTCTTCAAGGTGAAAGCGACGCCACTTGCTGACGGTCTTCGGCTTCTGGCCGACCAGCTGCCTGAGCAGTTGCCGTCCGAGGGTATGGGCGATCTGAAGCGGAAGCGGTTTGGCGTCGGGATCAGGAAGAGTCCCTACACCGTCGAAGAACTGATGCGTCTTTTCCGCACGCAGTTCTCTGAGATCATGCCTCTCGAGGTGAGTACAGAGCCTGTAGCGACGACTGAGATAACCCTCGGGGGATCACTTACGCTAGACCTTCCGCTTCGTGGCACCGTGCAGGTACGGGTGATCGAACTGACGGCGAAGAAGTTGACGCTGGCGACTCTGGAAGGACACCCCATCGCCGGAATCGTCATTTTCAATTTCTCGCACGAAGACGACATCGTGCGGTTTGACATCACGGTGTATGAGCGAGCGGGCGGAATCTTCGATCTGGTGGCGCTGCGCACGATCGGTTCAGTGCTGCAGGATGCGAACTGGATTCAGGTCACCAACCGTGTAGCGACGCTCATGGGTGGCGAGATCGTCGAACCAGTGCATCACGATTCGGAGACCATCGCCGACGATGAAGCGAGCGATATCGAGGAGTCGATCCGGGAGATCGTCTTCGCCCGGAAACGGGAAGAGAAGAAAAAGATCATTGATGCGGGAGGCGAGCCGGAGGCCGGGGTCAGGGGGCCGGGGTCGGAATGATCAGAGTGCGTTCTTTCAGCGTCGTTAGCAGCTTCTGAGAAAATCAGAGGATTCATGCGGCCTATTCGGATGCGGCATCAACGGTCCGCCACGTCATTCCGATGGAGCACGCCAAACTCGCTCTCGCAGAAGAGAACGAGTGCGACTGAGGAATCTACGCGAAAGGGTCGCGATCGAAATTCACAGCGCGATCCTTGTGCGTAGATCCCTCGCCCCACCCATCCCGCTACTTCTAATGAACGGTTTCTGATTATCGTTGCGAGGCCTGCCTTTGAGGGCCGGAGGCCCGGCATCGAAATAGCCCAGGCCGTGAGGCCTTGGGGTCTCGAATCGTTACGACGATGATTCCGAGCCCCGGAGGGGCGGCATCGCGACTTCCGTGCAAACTACTCTGTGCTGTGATGTTCCGCAGATCATCGCGCAGAGAATGTTCAATTAAGTGAGTCGCTGTTCTCGAAAACAGCTGAAGCGAATTCGTCGAGAACGAATCGCCAACCTGAGTGGTCGAATAACAGCGACGGGGAAGTTGAACGGAAGTCGCGATGCCGCCCCTCCGGGGCTCTTGAATCGTCGCGATGCGCGGTCCACGGCCTCACGGCCGTGGCTAAAGAGATGCCGCCCCTCCGGGGCTCCGCTGTGTGTTGGTTGCAGGAGCGATACTTACGATTGTCGGCGACTACTCGCTGCGAGG
>JBKJUK010000063.1:0-4103 GCA_046590705.1 Thermoanaerobaculia bacterium | reverse complement strand
GAAATGCGCTCGCGGGAAGTCGAAGCGCTTGATCGCTTCGGCCTCAAGCTTCGAATAGTTGTAATCGCCGCCCACGGTGTCGACTCCCTGCGTGGCTGCGATGGCAAGTCCGAGGCGCTGAGGGCCGATCTCACGGTAGGCCGTGAGTACCGGCGTGTTTCGGCCTCGTGACTCGCCGACGATTCGGTTCAACCTCTCATCGAAGGGAGTGCCGTATTGGTATCCCACTTTTGTGTAGACGTTGGTCAGATTGTTGTCGGGCCTCTCGGTGTCGCCATAACTGAGTGCATCGACCTGTACGAGCCAGAAGTAGCGATTGTTGTAGTTTCTTGGGATCTCGTTAAGAATCAGACCGCCGCGGACACGACTGAAACCGTTGTTGCCGGAATCCACCGAGTCGAACTCGATCGTGTCGAACACGGAGAGTTTGTAGGTGAAGTCCCGAGCGTAGTACTTGTATCGGAGAAAGGTCGAAACATCGCCGTCGATGAACTTGTAGTTGATCTGACTCTCGAAAAGTACGTTCTTGATGAGTTTGCGGACGCGAAGACTGAATTCCCCCTCAGGCAGATATAGATTCACGTTCGCAAGCGAATCTCTCTTTTCGGGAGTCTCTCCAATCTGAGTGGTGGTGGCAGCAGATGCCGTCTGCGCAGGTTCTGACGAAGGAGAAGTCACCTGCGCCAGAATCGGGCTCGAGCAGAGCGTGAGTGATATCAATAACGATGAAGCAATTCTCATGGTGATCCTTTTGGCAGAAGAGTTTAGGTGCTTCATGCAATAGTTCCGCCGCAGTTCCGGTCTCGGCAATGCCGTGCTAAACTGTCACACAGAGCCGGGTCGCAGACTCACATTATGCGGTACTGGCATGTATTTTGTAGCCCGCAAAAGCGGATAATCGTTTACGAACAGTGCGATATTTTTCAGGAGGTGTCACTTTGGGTAAAAACCGTTCCAGATTTCTAAACTTTGCAGCAGCGCTTCTTCTCGTTCCAACAGTCCTTTCCGCCCAGGAAATGACCATGCAGGAACCTACCCGTGAGGATCTGCTTCATGCAGCGGCTCCCACAATCAGTGGTGAGACTGGACTTTTCACCATCATCACCGGCGAGACGCTACGCGCCCGTGACTGGTCGTTTGGTATCTACTACAACAACTATGACTATCTCGCTGCTTCTGCTCGCGAGCTTCGTCCGATCAGCCGTCGCAGCTACCGCGACATGGATCTCGAAGACTCACGTATCAGCGCATCGATCGGTTACGGTCTCACCGACCGTTGGGAAATCGCCGCCTCGATTCCTTATGTCATGCTCGAGAACAACGCCGGTGACCTCGCCGGCTACGTAAACGGTTACCCCTACGTCGGCAAATTCGACGAGAGCGGTATCGGCAATCTGCACATCGGCACCAAAATCGCCCTTCTCGATCCGAACGTCAGCGCTGCACGACTTGCCCTCTCTGGCTTTGTCGATGTCCCGACTGGCGACGATGATGGTGGAATCACCACCGGCAACACTGACTACGGCGTTGGACTTCACTGGAACCGCGGCATCTTCAGCTTCGCAGGCCAGTATCGTCTCGTCGGCGACCGCGAAGCCTACTTCGACGAGCGGACTTTCCCACGCACTCCCCTCCGCGGACCAATCGTCCTCGGTGCCCGCAACGAGTACGAGATGCCTGACGAGATTCGTCTCGATGCAGGACTCAACATCCCGCTCAGCTTCTGGTCCAACACGAACTGGGTCAACGAGATCAATGCCATCAAGTACACCGGTGGCGACAATCAGCCGCACACCCCAGTGTTCCTGGTCACCGGCATCCGCCACTGGTTTGGCACGAGCGGCTGGGCACTCAATGCAGCAATCCGCACGAACGCCACCATGTGGCGCAGCGACAACAACTCCTGCCCGGTTGGCGGACTTCTCGGTCTGACCTACGCACCGCTTCACCTGGCAATGATTGCTCCGCCTGCACCACCAGCACCGATGCTTCCCCCGCCGCCGCCACCGGAGCCAGTTGCTCCGCCGCCACCACCGGTCGCCGCACCTCGTC
The DNA here is from genome assembly GCA_046590705.1 of Thermoanaerobaculia bacterium. Classification (GTDB taxonomy): domain Bacteria; phylum Acidobacteriota; class Thermoanaerobaculia; order Gp7-AA8; family Gp7-AA8; genus JBKJUK01. Next base: position 2,051 of record JBKJUK010000063.1, on the reverse strand, counting down.
TGCCGCAGGAGCTTCGCACTGACGAGATTCACTTCGAGCCAGCATCCGCCCGTCTGACCAACATCGCCAAGGCCATCCTCGACGACGTTGCTCTCCGCATGCGGAATGAACCCGCTGCCACCGCAGTGGTCATCGGCTACACCGACAATCGTGAGAACACCGGCACGAATGCCGACCTCGATCGCCGCAGAGCAGAAGCAGTTCGCGACTACCTCGTCAGCCGTCACGGCATCGACGCTTCGCGTATCACTGTTGAATCCCGCGGAACGCAGGACGCAATGGGCGACAACACCACTGCCGAAGGCCGTCTGGCCAACCGTCGTGTTGTGATCCGCCTCATCGTTCCTTAGTCATCCGCAACGCCAGCTGAAAAGCCCCCGCTTCGGCGGGGGCTTTTTTTGCTCTGAACGGCAGATCGCCCCGTGGTCTATATCCCGCTCACTCGCGTTGTAAGATGTCGATGAAAAATCAATTCCTGGAGAGCATTTGGATTCCTTTCGTGGCGGCTGGATCGAGATCATTGCCGGAGGTATGTTCTCCGGGAAGTCGGAGGAACTCATTCGCCGCCTTCGCAGAGCGGTGATCGCGCGCCAGAGAGTGCAGGTGTTCAAACCGCTCATCGACGACCGCTTCGCCCTGGAGGAAGTCGTCTCTCGCGACGAACGCAGGCTGAAAGCCCTGCCGGTCTCTACCTCCGAGCAACTCCTGGCACGCGTTGAACTGGGAGTGCAGATCATAGGCATCGACGAAATCCAGTTCTTCGACCAGGGAATCGTGGAGGTCTGCATGCACCTGGCTGACGCGGGAATTCGGGTCATCGCAGCCGGACTCGATCAGGACTACACGCGTCAGCCATTTGGTCCGATGCCGGCACTACTGGCCGTTGCCGAAGAGGTTTCGAAAATGCACGCGGTGTGTGTCCGCTGCGGAGGACCGGCTCACTATTCACAGCGAATCGCCGGGGGAGCCTCGATCGTCGAGGTGGGAGACTCCTCCTACGAGGCCAGGTGCCGCTTCTGCTTCGAAAACTACAAGCCGGTCGCGGAAGCGAGCGAACTAGTCCAGCTGAAGATCAATTCCTGAACGATTTCGGCTCTCGCTGGCGCGCGAACACTGAGGAAACTGATTCGTGACTCAGACGAGGAATGAAATGCCTGCTGCGGCTCGAAGACTCAGTGGCGTCCGACATCCGCGATTACGCTCTGCATCGTCTGATAAAGACGTGTGTGAAAGACTTCGGCATCGCGATGAATTTTGCTGAAGGCCCCGAGGTCTTTCGTGGCGATGACCAGGTTTACTCCGTAAAGGAACGCAGCATTTCCATCGAGGGTCCGGAGATTATCGGCAATCAGAACGAAGAAGCCTTTCCTGCGATCAGCCGGACTTACTGACGTGAGCGCACTGAACTCGGCAAGCGGTGGTGCGGTGAGCTGCGCCGGAATCAGCAGCGCCAGCTTAGGGTACTCCTGCACGAAGAGGTCACGCGCAGCTTCTGCGGTCGGAAGGTGAAGTGGCTTGAGGCCGATCGAGCGAATCGCAATGCGAGCTGCGGGAAGGTCCTGCCCCACCATCAAACCCTTCTCGCCGTATTCGTCGTCATCCTCGGCATTGGTAATCACCGCAGCGTCGGCAGCCACCGGAGCTTCTCCGCCAAGAGTCCGGCGGTCAATGTTGAGTTTGGCCTTGCAAAGCGGACATGGAAACGAGACTTCCTTCATCGGAAGTTTCGTCTCGTCAATGGACAACTGTTTCTGGCATGAACTGCAGGTGATTTTCACCATCGCTACTCCAGCATCGCTTTCATCGAGTCTTCGTCCGAGATCACATTCTCATCCAGCTGATTCTCGTCCGTCAGTCGAAGTGCAAGATTGGTAGGATTGCTCGAGTAGGCAAGGGCCGTTTCTTTCGTGACTACACGCCCGAGCCAGAGCTTCTCGAGTTCGTCGTCGAAGGTCTGCATGCCATCGACTCCGCCGTCATGCATGGCGTCGCTGAGTGATCGACCGTCATTCTCGCCCTTCAGCACGCGAGACTACGTGCTGAAGGGCGAG
>JBKJUK010000043.1:0-7249 GCA_046590705.1 Thermoanaerobaculia bacterium | reverse complement strand
GTCATCCCGAGCATGCGCGGGCGGGTGCGAAGGGCGAGGGAACTCGCAAGCTGCGAAGGATGTTGCATTGCGACCGCGATCCCCGCACGACACGAGGCCCAGGCAGACATCGTGCGTCGAGACGTGAGATTCACTCGCCCCTCCCGCACTCCCGCCCATGCTCGCGATGACACCGGCGCGGTGTGGCAATCCGCATAAAAAAAGTCCCCGCCACACGTATTGCGGCAGGGACCTCAATCAATTCACTACTACAGGTTACTGGCTACTTTCCTACTAAATACTGCCACTCAAAATTGAAATCCTAAACCGGCCGACAGGATCAGCGGATTGATTTCGATTTCGAAGTTCGTTCCCGGGCCTGATGCGAAGACGGCCGTTGCGGCCGAGTTGACGGGCACGTACTTGGCGTCGAAGTTCAGCGCGAAGCGCGGGGTGATGTCGAAGTTGAATCCTGCGTTAGCCACGAAGCCCGCATCGTCATCGAAGTCGATGGCGTTGATCTTCACACTATCCAGATCAGAACTGTCATTCAGTTCGTCGAAGAGAACATAGGCCACACCCGCGCCGATATAGGGGCTGAAGCGGGCGTCGGGAGCGAAGTGAAACTGCAGAGTGCCGGTGATGGGAATCATCTCCAGGGCGCCTCCGGAGAGAGCAGGGATCAACGGATTGTTGGAACGGAGAGCCACTTCAGGCTCTACGACCGAAGCCGCGAATTCCGCTGAGATGCGATTGGAGAGGAAAACGTTCAGGCCGAGACCAACACCAATTTCTGAATCGAAGTCGATGTCGAGGTCGGAGAGATTGTTGCGATCGAGCGTGCCCTCTCCATTCGGATCAACATACGAGCCGCGGGCGATGATATCGACCGAACGAGTCTGCGCGAACGCAGGAATGGCAAGCGACGTGAGAACCACTGCTAGCAGAATATTCTTTTTCATGGAACCTCCAGGGTGTGTTGAGAAGGCGGTATAGCAAATAACACTCCACCAGGACCCGGATCATTCATGAAACCAATATTGTTTTCAAATTGGTAGCAGAGATGTTCAAGGGGCCGGGGGCCGGGGGCCGGAGGCCGGAGTAGAGGCAACTGGCGCGGTTCGGGTTCCTGCATGACGTCATTACGATGAACCACGCAATTCGTACCGATACCTCAGCTGCGCCTGCGAAGAGGAATCTCCGGTCCGCGCGGAAGCGGTGAAAGTGTCACGACCAATGCGGCGCGGAACGCAGATTCCTCTTCGCGCGTCACACCTCTCAAGCGATCAAACGCATCCCTCGCTCATCGGAATGACGCGCGTCGGGGAATCCGAGACCCGGGTCAGTCAGCCGTTACTCCGGCCCCCTGACCCCGGCCCCCGGCCGCCTCACCCTACCTTCCCAGGCTCTTCTCTCGCGCCGCCAGAAACTCATCCCCGGCCTTCCAGGTCGGCAAGGTGGCCAGGTTGGCGGCTTCCCATCCCAGCCAGAATCCTAGCTGACCGATCTGCACACCCTGCGAAAAGTCCCATGTCTCATCGAACTCATCGTCGGGCTGGTGGTACCGGTTCTGGTTGTAGTCCTTGAACTGTTTTTCTCCCCAGTCCTTCGACCTGCCGACGTATTCACTTCCAGGATTTACGGAGAAGGCCGGAATTCCGAACTTAGCCATGCTGAAGTGATCCGAGCGGTAGTACGAGCCCTGCTCGGGATGCTCGTCGGGATCAATGCGGATCCCGAGCGCCTTTGTCACGCGCTGCGCGACAGGATAGAAGGTCGTCCGTTCTGCTCCGGCGATGGTTACATTCTTCACGCGACCGAACTGTTCGATGCTGTCGAAGTTGAGATTCAGCGCGGTCTTCCCCGCAGCTATGGCCGGATTTGCTCCGTAGTAGGCAGAGCCGAGTAATCCCTGCTCTTCTGCCGCTACGGCCGCGAAGAGTATCGTTCGCTTCGGCTTCACGCCGGAAGCCTTCCAGACTCGGGCCAGTTCGATGAGCAGCGCACTCCCCGAGGCGTTATCTAGCGCGCCGTTGTAGATGGCGTCGCCGTCCTCCGGCGTAGCGATACCGAGATGATCGTGATGCGCGGAGTACACCACGGCCTCGTCTTTCAGTATTGAATCGCTGCCGGGGAGTTTTGCGAGCACATTCGAGGTCTCGATCTCGCGCACAGCCGTAATCAGCGTGGCCTGTGCTTTCGTTCCGAGGGCAACCGGTTTGAAGTCACGCTTTGAAGCTGCCTCAGTCAGCGCCTCGAGGTTCTGTCCGGCGCCAACCATCAGCGCCTCGGCTACCGGTTTTGTGATCCAGGAGGCCATGGATAGCGCGTGAGCGCCCTTGGCGACCTTCACGTAGCTGCGCTCGCGGCCCCATGAATTTCGCACCACCGACCAGCGGTAGCCGGCACTCTGATCAGTGTGGATCAGAATCACGCCAGCCGCTCCCATTTTCGTGGCCACGTCGTATTTGTAGGTCCATCTACCGTAGTACGTGCGCGCTTTTCCGCCGAATCGATTCGGCTCCGCAGCATTTGCCGGAGGATCATCCACCAGCATCAGCAGCACTTTTCCACGTACATCGAGTCCCTTGTAGTCATCCCATTCGAATTCCGGCGCAACAACACCATGACCGACGAACACCAGGTCGGCTTCGAGATCGGTGCTGGTCATCTGCGTCTCGTTGGTCACGACGTAGTCGTCGAGATACTTCAATGCAACTGGTTGCGCACCCGGGCGGACAAAGGCGAGTGTGGTCTTCGCATCGTCGGTATCGACGCCGACCAGCGGGACTCGCTGAAAGAATGTGCCGTTATCTCCGGCCGGCTGTAGACCTGCCGCTTCGAATTGCGCGGCGATGTAGGAGGTTGCGAGATGATCGCCGCGTGTGCCGGGCCCGCGACCCTCGAGCAGGTCGCTGGACAGATAGCGCATGTGTGCTTTCAACGAAGATGCGCTGAATACATCCATTGCCTTCTGCACATTGCCAGGAATACCGGAGACTGATTTTGCGCCCGCTCCGGTGCGTTTCGGAGCTGCTGCATCGAGCGTCAGAGTCACTACGGAGAATGCGACGGCGGCGACGAGAAATCGATTGTTCATTCGTGCTCCTTTCATCGACCGATGCGATGCAGCACCCGTCGTGCGCGACATTCTACGCCGTCGCGCTCGTCAGCGGTCGCGTTTGGGGATGACGAAGCGCTCGGCGGTCTTCGTCGCAGAGAACGAGGCCACTTTCACGTCGACAAGTCCTGCCTGCAGTGCGGCGGCACGAACGTCCGATTCCTTCAGACCGCCCGGTCCTTTTGCTCGGACGGTCCAGACTCCCCCGCCAGACTGCAGTTTCTGTTTCCACTCAACGAATCCGGCCAGGTCCGCAGCGGATTCGAGGAAGACCAGCAGGTGCTGGTGCTCACCTGAAGCTTCCGTGAGCATGACCTTCTGCTTCAGAGCAGCAGAACGAAACTCCTCATCGGCGACCCCGATGACCGCGACGCTGTCGCCGTTTCGAAAGCCGAGCTTGTCCAGAAGAGACTTCGGATTCCTGATCTTCTCGATCCACTTGGCGGCGGCTCCGGCTCCGAGTCGCAGGCGAAACTCTTCACCGCCCGACTCGATCAGAAGGTCGTCTTCATCGACGACCATACTGGCGATCTCAGAAGCTTCGATTCTGAACTTGAGTCGGGACGAACTGAACCTCAGGTAGTCGGATTCGAGCTGCGCCTTCCCTTCTGCTTCCAGATGTCCGCGCGACCCGCGGCACCGCATTTCTGCGCCCATTGCTCGCCCCTCCATGGGAACTAGTGTAGTGCGTGGAAAGGAAGCGAGCACGAGTCGCCATCCAGTATTTTCGCGACGCAGATTGAAGATCCGCGCGAGGACTCAGGCTCGCTGAGCACCAGCAGGCGAGCCGTCATTCCGAGCGGCGGGATGGGTGGGTGCGAGGAATCTACGCGCAAGGACCGCGCTGTACATGTTGAGCGCGAACCCTGCGCGTAGATTCCTCAGTCGCAGCTCTCTCTGCGTTCGATACGGAGCATGGCGTGCTCCTTCGGGATGACGTCGTCCGAGAGCCCGCCGAGTTCTCACAGGCAGGATTGCCTGTGCTCCACGGAAACTGATTCAAATTCCCCGTGTCATTGCGCGACAAACCCTTTCAACGAGACGTTGCCTGCGGAAGTTTTCAGGGTAAGCAGCGGGCCACCACCATTCATCTGGCCGTTCAGTTCGTCGCTGTCCACTTTTCCATGGATGGCGATTGGGATCTCTGAAACGACGCTGCCTCCGCTGGTGCGCGCGGCGATGTTCAATCGAGCCGACTTTGGCAGGTACACCACCACATTGCCTCCCGAAGTAGAGAGACGGCAATCAGCGGAAGGTTGCGAGCTGATTTTCGCGTAGATGTTTCCGCCTGAAGTACTGGCCTCGATCGGACCGCGCACATCACCGACGTTAATGTCGCCACCCGAGGTCCGGGCGTTGACGCGGCCACTGGCTTTTTGAATTTCGATGTTGCCGCCCGAAGTATTGGCGTGGATGTCGCCGCTGGCCTGAAGAATCCTGATGTTTCCGCCGGAGGTCTTCACCTCGACCTTCGCGGTGCTACCGTTGACTGTGATGTCGCCACCCGAGGTTTTCCCGAAGACCGCACCGGTGATGCGTCCGATGCGAAGGTCTCCGCCGGAAGTTCCCAGCTTCGCTTCTCCCTGAAGATCAGAGACTACGACGTCTCCGCCCGAGGTACGCAGGTCGACGTTGTAGCGCGAAGGAACGGTAATGACGAACTTCACCTGCATGTCGGTGTTCCAGTTCCAGAAGCCGAGCGCAGGCTCCTGGTACTCACCAGTGACGGTGACGTCGTTGCCACTCTGCTTGAATCCGAGTGCGAAGTCCTTGAGCCGTCGTACTGCCTTTTCGCGGCTGCTGACATCGACCTTGCGATAAACCTCGACGTCGACGCGATTGATCGGTGCGGTGCGGACGATGATGGCACCGAGGTCCGTGTCGACATTCAATCGACCGCCGGCCTGTACGTTAAATGATTTCCTGACGACGTCCTCGACTGCTGCGTTCGCGGTACCGGCAAAGGCCAGCGCCACGATCAGCAGTGCTCCCGCGCTTCCTGCCATTCCCGAATCACGATGTCTCATGGCGACTCCTTTGCGTCTCAACTGGTGTACGGACGCGAAGCGGGAAAGTTTTCAGAGACGCAGAATGGAGAATGTTGAATGCAGAATGGAGAATGCAAGTCAAAGGCGAAAGGCGTGCCTGACTCTCCATTCAACATTCCCCATTCTCCATTCAACATTCAACATTCTCCATTCTCCATTCTCCATTCATCAAGCGTGTACTCCCGGCGCTTCGTGTCCGGTCTTCTGCACGTACTCGATGTAGGTGCCTGGATACTTGAGCGGCTCGTCGTGGCCGCTTCCTTCACCGCCGAGTTCGAGGACGCGGTTGGCCAGTCCGCGGAGGAAGGCTCGATCGTGTGACACGAAGAGCATTGTTCCTTCGAATTGACTGAGCGCTTCGACCAGCATTTCCTTGGTGGCCAGGTCGAGATGATTGGTCGGCTCGTCGAGCACGAGAAAGTTAGGCGGCTCGAGCAGCATGCGGGCGAGTACCAGACGCGACTTCTCACCGCCTGAGAGCGAGCGAATCCGCTTGTCGACATCGTCACCGGAGAACTGGAACGCCCCCAGAAGACTGCGGAGAACCCCGAGCCCTTCCAGTGGGAAGTCTTTCTGAATCTGCTCGATCACGGTGAGTTCCGGATTGAGGAGCTCGAGCGACTGCTGTGCGAAGTAACCCATCTTCAGACTGGCGCCGAGGCGCACGCTTCCGGTGTCGGGAGCGACTGCTCCGGAGATCATCTTCAGCAGCGTCGATTTGCCGGTGCCATTCTTTCCCATCACGCACCAGCGCTCGCCTCGGCGGATGAGCATGTCGAAGGCGTCGTAGACCACTTTCGATCCGTACTGCTTATGCACGGCCTTCAGTGCGGCTACGTCATCGCCCGACCGCGGCGGCTGACGAAAGTCGAAGCGGACGATCTTTCGCTTCTTGGGAAGTTCGATCTTCTCGATCTTGTCGAGCGCTTTCACCCGGCTCTGCACCTGCGCTGCCTTCGCGGCATGCGCGGAAAAGCGATCGATGAAGCGCTGCTCCTTGGCCAGCATGGCCTGCTGCCGCGCGTACTGCGCCTCGCGATTGGTCTCGCGCGTAGCCCGCTCCCGCTCATAGAAATCGTAGTCGCCGGAGTAGGTGAGAATGTCACCCTCGTCGATCTCCACGATCTTCGAAACGATCCTGTTCATGAAGTCTCGGTCATGCGAGGTCATGAGCAGTGAGCTGGTCATGCTCTTGAGGAACTCTTCGAGCCAGATGATCGATTCGATGTCGAGATGGTTGGTCGGTTCGTCCATGAGCAGCACGTCCGGTTTCCCGAGCAGCACTTTGGCCATCGATACCCGCATCTTCCAACCGCCGGAGAGTGCGCCGACATCGCCGTCGATCCGCTCATCTTCGAATCCCAGTCCGTGCAGAACCTCGCGGGCCCTTGATTCGAGTTCATAGCCGCCAAGGTGCTGATACTCGTCCTGCACTTCGCCGAAGCGATCGAGAATCTTCTCCATCTGGTCGCCTTTGGCAGGGTCAGACATGTCGTGCTGCAGCTGCTCGAGTTCGTGATGGAGGTCTCCCAGACGACCGCTGCCGGCGATCGCTTCGTCGAGTACGGTGCGGCCGGACATGTCGTCGATCTCCTGACGGAAATAGCCGACCGTGAGTTTCTTAGGCACTGAGACATCACCGTCGTCGGGGAGTTCCTCACCCGTGATCAGACGGAAAATCGTGGTCTTGCCAGCGCCGTTGGGCCCGACCAGGCCGGCTCGCTCGCCGGGATTCAGCTGAAACGATGCGTCGACGAACAAAACCTGGCGACCGTACTGCTTATTGATTTTAGAGAGGGAGATCATCTGAAACGGTGTCCTTTATTTTCCTGGTGGAGAGAGGCACGAACTCGATTGGCGCACAGCATCATCGATGTGTGAACAATCGCTCTAACCGCCGCCAGAGCAGAAAACTCCGGCTGGGCGTGCTCGGTGCCGCGCATGAAATCACGAGAGAGCGCACCGGCGCAACGATTCTGATGAACGCAGAACTCAGAACGCAGAACGATGAAGTAAGAAAGAGAGCTCTGGCCCAGCTGGCGAACACACCTGGACGTCATTCCGATGAGCCGCGCGACGGTCGGCGCTACGCAGGCGTACC
>JBKJUK010000050.1:0-9764 GCA_046590705.1 Thermoanaerobaculia bacterium | reverse complement strand
GGGGGCTGATGACCGCAGAACGCAGAACGCAGAACGATGAAGTAAGAAAGTAGGACGTGAATTCAACGCGCGCCTCGAATCACGTCCGCGTCATTCCGACGAGCCGCGTGATCGTGGAATCACGCGGACGTGAATGCGAGGAGGAATCTCCGGTCAGCGCGGATGCGGTGAAGCTTGTCGACCCTCGCGGCGCGGAACGGAGATTCCTCTTCGCACTCACACCCCGGAAGCTCGCACGAGTGTCGCGCGCTCATCGGAATGACCACGCCACGTTGTCCGACTTTAAGCGACCAAGCCAGGCGCGCTTCTGACTCTGTCTTTTGCCCCGGCCCCCGGCCCCCTGACCCCGGCCGCCGTCAATCAGATCAGGCCTCGCGCGCCCTTTCTTCGAGTTCGGCCTGCGCCGCGGCCAGGCGCGCTACAGCGACGCGGTAGGGAGAGCAGGAAACGTAGTCGAGGCCGCAGCTGCGAAAGAATCGGATCGAGTCAGCCTCGCCTCCATGTTCGCCGCACACGCCCACCTTCAAGCCAGGATGAACGCGTCGTCCTTCTTCGGTCGCGCGCCGGACAAGCTGTCCGACTCCGGTGGTGTCGATTGACTCGAAGGGATCGCGCAGGAGGATCTTCTTGTCGAGGTACTCCGACATGAACGAGCCGACATCGTCCCGCGAGTAGCCGAACGTCATCTGCGTCAGATCGTTGGTCCCGAAGGAGAAGAAATCAGCAATCTCCGCGAACTCTTCGGCTACGAGCGCGGCACGCGGCGTCTCGATCATGGTGCCGATGATGACCGGCACTTCAACTCCGGTCCTGGCGATGGTTTCCCGGGCGATGCGCTCGACCATCTCACGCGTGATCTGGAGTTCGCGTGCCGTCCCGATGAGCGGGATCATCACCTCCGGAAAGACGTCGAGTCCTTCCTGCGTGACTGCACAGGCGGCCTCGAAGATGGCCTGTACCTGCATCTCGTAGATTTCAGGGAAAGTGATCCCGAGCCGGCAACCGCGATGTCCGAGCATCGGATTGGTCTCGTGAAGCTGCGAGACTTTGGCGCGAAGTTCGATGAAGCCCCAGCCCATGTCGCGCGCCAGAGTCGAGATCTGCATTTCCGTCTGCGGAAGAAATTCGTGGAGCGGAGGATCGAGCAGGCGGATGGTGACCGGCAGGCCGCCCAGTTCGCGAAAGATTCCGGCGAAATCTTCGCGCTGAAATGGCAGTAGTTTGGCCAGCGCCTTGCGACGCCCCTGTTCATTGCGCGCCAGAATCATCTCGCGCACCGCCAGGATGCGTTCGTCCTGAAAGAACATGTGCTCTGTCCGACACAGGCCGATACCTTCCGCACCGAACAGGCGCGCTACTCGCGCATCTTCCGGGGTATCGGCATTCGTTCTCACTCCCATGGTGCGCACTTCGTCAGCCCACTTCAGCAGCTGGTCGAAGTTGCGGAACGTGGCCGAGGCATCCGGCGACATCGAGCGATCGACGAGAACCTGAATGACTTCCGAGGAGCGCGTGATCACTTTGCCGCTGATTACTTCGCCAGTGGTTCCATCGATGGAAATCCAGTCGCCTTCGAGTAGAACAGGCTTCTCGCCTGCCCTCACTTCCTTGCGCGAGTAATCGACTTTGATCGAACCGCAGCCGACGATGCAGGGCTTTCCCATTCCACGAGCGACCACTGCGGCGTGTGAAGTCAGGCCGCCGCGGGTGGTGAGAATTCCTGCCGATGCATGCATGCCCGAAATGTCTTCCGGGGAGGTCTCAATTCGCACGAGCATGATCGGATCCCCGGCTCGCGCCATCTCCACGGCTTTGTCAGCGCTGAAGGCGATTCGTCCGGATGCAGCACCCGGTCCCGCCGGGAGACCCTTTGCCAGTAGCCGTCCCTCATTCAACGCTTTGGTCTTCGCATCGAAATCAAAGATGGGCGCCAGCAGCTGCACCAGCTGATTCGCTTCGACTCGGGAAATCGCTTCGCGCGTGTCGATCAGTTTCTCACCGACCATGTCGCAGGCGATTTGTACCGCTGCGAAGCCAGTGCGTTTTCCTGTGCGGGTCTGTAGCAGAAAGAGGCGGCCTGACTCGATGGTGAACTCGATGTCCTGCATGTCGCGGTAGTGCGCCTCGAGCTTCTTGTAGACTTCACAGAGCTGTCCGTACGCTTCCGGCATCATCTCTTCGAGTGAAGTTGATTCACCGTTGCTCTGTTCTTTCGAGATCGGGAACGGGGTGCGAATGCCGGCAACGACATCTTCCCCCTGCGCATTCGGGAGGAACTCGCCGAAGAACTTGTGTTCTCCGGTCGACGGATTTCGCGTAAAGGCGACTCCGGTGGCGCAGTCGTTTCCCATGTTCCCGAAGACCATCGACTGCACATTGACGGCAGTCCCCCACTCGTCGGGAATGCCGTTCAGTCTGCGGTAGGTGATGGCGCGCTGATTGTTCCAGGAATTGAACACAGCTCCGATTGCGCCCCAGAGCTGTATGTTCACATCCTGAGGAAACTCGTTCCCGCTGTGTTGTCTGACGATGTTCTTGTACTCGTCGACCAATGTGCGCAGGGACGCTGCGGGAATGTCGGCGTCGATCTTTGCGCCAGCCTGCTCGCGCGTTCGATCGAGTGCTTCTTCGAAATTGTGCGGATTGATCTCCAGCACGACGTTGCTGTACATCTGAATGAAGCGCCGGTAGGAATCGAAGGCGAATCGTTCGTCACCTGAGGACGCAGCCAGACCTGGCACGGTGTCGTCGTTCAGTCCGAGGTTGAGAATCGTGTCCATCATGCCGGGCATCGAGGCGCGCGCTCCGGAACGAACCGAGACCAGAAGCGGACGTTGTGCGTCTCCGAACTTACGATCAACGATCTGCTCGACGGCCCGGAGGTTTTTCTCCACAGTCAGTTGCAGATCGGGTGGGTAGGTTCTGTCGTTGTCGTAGTAAAAGCTGCAGACTTCGGTCGAGATCGTGAAGCCGGGAGGAACTGGAACCCCGATGTTGGTCATCTCGGCGAGGCCTGAACCTTTGCCTCCGAGAATCTCCTTCATCCCACCGCTGCCATCGGCCTTTCCGTCGCCGAAAAAATATACGTACTGGCTCATGCGTGCTCCCCGGAGTAAGAGTACCCCGCCCTTCCTGCTGCGGTCGATTCTACTTCGCTGCGAGAACTTCGAGATCGATCCGGCTGTAGAGGTGGCGTTGAATCGGCGTTACGAATCGATCCGACATGCCTCCACTCCCGAGCGCCTCGAGGGAGACATTGGCGAGAGGAACGCGGCGCGCTGCGAGAACTGCACGCACGGCGGCGACCTGTCGGCGCGTCGCCTGAAGATTCGAGTTCTCGTTCTCGCCGCGAAGCTCTCTGAAGGCGAGACGAATGCGGCGCTGGGAATTCGCGGCGATGAACTCACCCAGAAACTCCAGAGAAGCTGTGCTGTTGGACTGCTCGAGTGCGCCGTCCGTTGAGAAAACAACTCCGTTCAGGGGAAACGAGCTGGACCAGCCGAGAAGTTGCTGCGAGACACTTTGTCCTGGGACCTTCGGGGCATTCTCGACTGAGCGGGAGCCAAACCATGCGGCGCCGAGACGTTCCGGGATGGCCACTTCGAACCACCAGAATCCAGAGATCCGCGTGCCAGAGGGGTCGATGGCCATCAGGGCCGGACCGTTCTGCTGTCGCCTGCTCCAGACCATCCGCACTGTGCGTCCATCCGACCAGCCTTCAAGAAACATGGGCGGGACGATGTGCACGACGCCGGTAACCTTCCGCCCTTCCTGCCGGAGAAACACCTTTTCTCCATTGAAGTGCCAGACGCCAGCGAAGCCGGCCTGCTTGGTCGGTTCGATCTCGGATCCTCTGGCTTCAAACGACGAGACATCGATGTCGCCACCGCCGAAAGCATCGATGGTCTCGAAGCGCAGGTAGCGCGCGGTTCGGGGAGTAATTTCGAGCAGTTGATGATTGGCTTGTCCACGAAAAACGAAGACGCCGGCTGGAGTCCAGGTCTTGTCGTTCAGCGAAGTGAAGAGGCGAAACGAGCGTAGCGCACGCCATCGAAACGCGGGAGTGCCGTTCGATCCGCCGATCGCGGTGAGCCTGGTGAGAGCCGGCAGAGCCACCCGCATTGTCTGCGGACCGCTGGAGGGCGGCGAGCTCCAGAAAAGAGTCGGATCGCCGTCAACAGCGTTGAGAGCCGAGCGCTCGAGCATCATTTCGCCGCTTCGCTCGGTCACGACCACGCCGCGTATCAGCTGCAGCAGATTGTCAGGTGAGTCGTATGCAGAGGGAGTGCTGCGAGGTGGTGATATATCCACCGTCGCTGCGGGTTTCTGACAGCTCGTCGCCATCAGAAGCGCCGAGGCGAGCAACAGTGCAGTGCTGCGTGCCGGCATCAGCGCTTCTGTTGATACTCGCTTCGGTCGACCACGATTGCGGTTACGTCCCCGATCGATGAAGCGGCGCTTCCGACCATGCGCAGCAGCGCGATCCGATTCTCCCGAAGCGGCAGATCTTCGACCATGACCATGACCTCGACGAAGAAGGCTTCGAGCTCAGGTGCCAGCGCAGCGAACGACTCCAGGGCAGCTCTGTAGTCGCGCGCCGCCGTGAGTTCTCCGATCTGTTCTGCGACCACGCTGGCAAGCTCGGCCAGTCGTTTCTCGCGGTCGTGCTGAAGGCGCGGAACGTCGAGTGTACCTTCGCCTGCAGACGCAGTGATGTTGGCGATCCGTTTTGCGGAGTCGAGCAGCGAAAGGAAGTCGCTCGAACTGCGTATGTCGTGGAAGGCCCGGGTGCGGTCCACCAGATCAGGGAGATCGCGACTCCATCCAGCCGCCATGGCCGCTGCGATTTCATCGTAGGCAAAACCGAATGCCGGATGCTCGAGCAGGGTCTTGACTCGCTCTTCGAAGAACGCCAGAAGTTCGATTCTGGTCGATGCGACCGATGCGTCGCCCCCGCTGTACGCAGCGAGTCCGGAATCAATCAGCTCTTCGATGGAGATTCTGACGCGCCACTTCTCGCTGTGAAGTAGCAGCTGCACAATTCCCTGCGCAGCGCGCCGCAGCGCGAAGGGATCTTTCGATCCGGTGGGCTTGAGTCCGATCACGAAGAAACCAGCCAGCGTGTCGATGCGATCGGCCAGGGCCAGTAGAGCACCGGTCTCGCCGCGGGGCAGCAGGTCGTCCGTATTGGCAGGAAGGTAGTGATCGTAGAGCGCTTCTGAGACGTTGTCGGGCAGCTTCTCGTTGCGCGCGTAGATGCCGCCGATCTTCCCCTGTAGTTCGGTGAATTCCTTGACCATTTCAGTGACCAGGTCAGTCTTGCAGAGGTCTGCGGCAGTTCTGAGATCTTCGAGTGAAGTCGCACTCTTCGAAGAGGCATGGATCTTCTCCGCGATGGCGCGGACGCGAATCGTTTTCTCGCGGTAATTCCCCAATTTCTCCTGGAATTGCAGGCGCTCGATCTCAGGCAACCTCTCGCGCAGACGTCGCTTCTGGTCGGTCTCGTAGAAGAAGAGTGCGTCGGCGAAACGGGCGTTGGTCACGAAGGAATTTCCGGCTGCAGCGTTGCCGTCGCCGTCATCGAGTTGATCGACGATGGCCAGCATGTAGTTGCGCAGTTTCCCGTCTGACATGACTGGCAGCTGCTTCTGATGAACGCGCATCACCGTGACCAGAACCTCCTCAGGCAGATTCAGAAACTCCTGCCGGAATTCGGCGCGCACCAGATTCGGATGCTCGGTGAGAAAACGCCATTGCTCCCAGATCGTTTCGTCTTCCGCAGGAACTCCACCTGCTTCCGAAGCGAGTGTTACTGCTCGCTCGCGCATCTTCTGCACTCGAACTTCCGAGAGTGGTTCGACGCCACTGGCACGAAGAGCGGAGAGGTAGGACTGGTAGGACTCGATGACCACTGACTTGTCACCGATGATCCGATGACCTTCAGTGATCGTCGAAGCCTCGATCGAGAAGATCGTCATTGGAAGCAATTTTCCGTCGAGCAGCGACACCACTCCATGTACGGGTCGGATGAAGGACTGCGAGGGCACTCCGAAGCGCATCATCTTCGGCCAGCGGATGCTCTCGATAAGCTTCGGGATGGCCGCCTGCAGCATGACGTCGGCACGAAGTCCCGGCACGACTCGATTGAGCCAGACGTAGTCGTCGCGTCTGATGGTCTGTTCGATGGTGGCGTTGTTTTTCTTGAGAAACCCGAGAAGGGCCGGGCCAGCAGTTCCATCGGCGGTCCAGGCAGCTTTTGACGATGGTCCTTTCAACTCTTCGGCGCGGTCGGGTTGCTGTGCAGGTAGATCGCGGAGAACGAAGAAGATTCGACGCGACGTTGCATCGACATGGATCTGTTCAGCGGACGGACTGGCTCCTGCGTAATCGGTGAGCAGCTTCACCAGTTGCTCGCGCAGCACGTTGATGCGGGTGGTGAGCATCCACGCCGGGATCTCTTCGGTCAGTAGTTCGAAGAAATACTCCTGGCTCATGGCGCGGCCTCGCCGAGGGTGGAAGTCTCGAGATACAGCGCGCGCTCGTTTTCGGGCAGCAGAGGGAAGCCAAGTTTCTTTCGGGCGTCGAGAAAGCCGGAGGCGCATCCGACCGCGAGATCGCGCACTCGCTTGATCACGCTTACGCGCTCAGTGACGGAAACCGCCCCGCGCGCATCGAGAGTGTTGAACATGTGTGAGCACTTCAGCGTCCAGTCGTATGCTGGAAGCACCAACCCTGCTTCGAGGCAGCGTCGTCCCTCGCGCTCGTACATCTGAAAGAGCGACCAGTGCATTTCCACGTCTGCAACTTCGAAGTAGTACTTCGAGAATTCGCGTTCTTCCTGCTGGCGAATCGGACCGTACACGAAGCCCGAACCCCATTCGATGTCGTACACCGATTTCTCGCGAGCCAGAAACATGGTCAGCCGTTCGAGACCATAGGTGATCTCCGCGCTGATTGGCTGAAGATCGATCCCGCCGGCCTGCTGAAAATAGGTGAACTGAGTGATCTCCATTCCGTCGAGCAGCACCTGCCAACCCACTCCCCATGCGCCAAGCGTTGGAGACTCCCAGTTGTCCTCCTCGAAGCGCACGTCGTGTTTGCTCAGATCGAGGCCAATTGCGCGAAGCGAATCGAGATACATGTTCTGAATGTCGAGCGGCGAGGGCTTCATCACGACCTGAAGCTGGTAGTGCTTGTAAAGACGGAAGGGATTGTCGCCGTATCGCCCGTCGGCAGGCCGCCGCGAGGGCTGCACGTAGGCAACCCTCCAGGGTTCCGGCCCGAGCACGCGCAGGAAAGTCGAGGGGTGCATCGTACCGGCACCGACTTCGAGATCCATCGGTTGCTCGATGACGCAGCCACGTTCGGACCAGAAGTGCTGCAGCGAGAGGATGATTGACTGAAAGGAGAATTGCGCCATTGCGCCCGAATTCTACTCTGCTCGTCAATGAAACGGCCGGGCCTTGGCCGGGGTCAGGGGGCCGGGGGCCGGAGCAGGCGAGTTTGGGATCGACGCGGAATGCTCATCCCGGCTCACTGACTTAAATCGTCTGAAAACTGAACTGCTGGTCCAGGTTCCATGAGCGAAATCGATGGATGGTACTCGGCGGCTTTCATAGCCCTGGACGGGCAGACGCGAGCGAGGGTGGTGGTGGTGGCTCGCTCGTCGAGGTCGGGGTCTGGTCTTCCTCTGATTCCGGCTCCGCCGCCTCCGGCGCAGGTGCGGGCTGTGGTTCCTGACTTTCGGTTCGCTCCGGCTCCCTGGCGCTGGTGGCGGGGACGGGGTCACGTGGTGGCTCGACGCGACGCGGGGCTTCAGATCTGGCCGGAGGACGGCCTGCTTGCGGATAGGCCCGTACCGGTGCAGCTTCGGGAAGCGTTCCAATCTGCGGAGTCGCGGCGGGATCAACCGCGGCGACAGTTTCATTGAGAATGGAAAACGCGGTGGTCGTATCGACGTTGGAGGTCGTTCCGACCGCCGGAGAAGGAGTGAGAGACGGAACGCTTTCGCCCGGCCCTGCGATCGTACCGGCGACACCGCCGGCCTGTCCCTCAGTCACCTGTTCGAATTGTTCCGAACGGCGGATGGCCGACTCGCTGCGATCGCGGCATGAGGTCGTGAGCGCGAGCATGATCGTGAGCGCTAGAACGGATGTCCGGTGAGCCATGCTTCTAGGTGAGGCACCTTCCATGCCACGGACAGATTGTCGCCACTCGACTCTCACTGCGACTTTCCACAGAAAGTTTGCCCAGCGTTGCATGGCATACGCAGATCACATGACGCGCCGGTCATGCTTCTGTCAACATTCAGAAATCAACTTCCGGGAGCGTAGACTCCCATCGATGCGAAACTCTGGATGGATTCCTCTGCTCGTTCTCCTGTCGGGGTGCGCGCTCTATTCAGAGGTGAGCATCGGTCCGCTTCTGATGTCTCCTTCTGACGTGCGCCGCTCGGCCAGTTCCCCGACACAGCTGGCCATCGACCTGGAGTTCTCGAGACTGCTGGCCATGAAATCCTCCATCGAGGTTCGCGAGCGGCAGAGCTATAAAGATTTCGCAGCCCTCGGTGAAGCTGAACTCGCGGCGAACAGACTCGTGGACGCGAGGCGACATCTCATGCAGGCTCTGGATCTTCGGCCACCCACGCTGGAGGCCGGGCAGATTGCGTGGGCGCTCTCGCAGGTCGCGTACCTGGAGGATGACTATCCGGATGCAGCGCACTGGGCCAGCGCTGCTACGGCGCGGGGCACGGTCGTGAAGGCATGGCACACCGCGTTCCTTCAGTCGTTGATGCGCGTTGAGGTCTACCGCATGTATGGGAGCTCGGACAGACGCATTCCGCTGATGTTCGGACGGCCGTCCATCCCGCGCATCGCAGCCCGCGTGAACGGTGGGGATGAAGCCACCGCTGTGATCGATTCCGGCGCGGTGCTTTCGATTGTGTCGGAGACCTTTGCGCAGACCCGGAAAATACGCCGACTCGGCGAATTCAAGGGAACGTTTTTCGGCTTGCTCGGTGAGCCCATCCCAGTCACGTTCGGGCTGATCGAAAGTCTGCGTCTCGGCGACCTCTTCATCGAGAATGTTCCCGTCGCGATCATGCCCGATTCCAAGCTTCGATTTTTCGTCGCCAATCGTGAGCCTTTCAGTATGGAATTACTGCTGGGAACAAATCTGCTGAAGGAGTTCCGGCTCGAACTCGACCTGCGCGAACGCTGGGTCAAGTTCTCCCCGCTGCTTCCGAGTCAGAAGTCGCCTGCAGCGAATCAGAATCTTTTCTTCGTCGGTTTTCAGCCTTTCGTGGAGGGCGCCATCAACCGCAAGGGATGGCACCTCTTCCTGCTCGACACCGGATCGGAGATCACCTTCCTCAATGACGCCAGGCTGACGGGAACCAGCATCTGGGATTCTCCGAAGTATCACCGTGCCACACTGCAGGGACTTGGTGGAGCGCAGAAGTCAGGCTCGAAAGTGGAAGACGTGGAGATTGGGGTCGATCGCTGGGCGGGCACCTTCAAGACCATTCCGCTTTACGGTTCGGAGGAAGCCCGCTCGGTAGGCATCATCGGTGATAATTTTCTCCGGAACTTTCGAGTGATCATCGACTTTGGTTCGATGCGCGTCGACCTGCTCCGCGAGCGCACGATGGTTCCTGTCAGACTTCCGTAGGAACGTCTTTGCCAGCCGCTGGAGCGTCCAGCGCTCGAACTCATTTCCGAGCTTGTGGAGCACAGGCAATCCTGCCTGTGGCGCGACGCAGTGAC
>JBKJUK010000325.1:0-3892 GCA_046590705.1 Thermoanaerobaculia bacterium | reverse complement strand
AGGGGATGATCGATCTTGAAGGTGCCGCTGGCCTTGGAGAGGCTGCCGGAGATTTCGACGTTACCCCTAAATCGACCGGCGAGTCCTCCCAGACCGTAGGACTCCCCAACGACGCCGATTCCAGTGTTCGTGAGTCCGTAAACGCCGACACCTGAACTATTACTCAAGCCAACCACTCCCTTTCCACTGCTGGCGCGGCCATACACCCCGTAGGAGTCGACGTGTGCAGTCAAGTTCGCTGCGTCAATGGCATTTCCCACGAGGAGGTCGGACTGTACGTAAATGCCGTCGGTCGTCACGCCCACGACATGCAGTTTCGCAGCCGGGCCGACGGTGCCGATCCCAACTCGTCCATTGCTACTTTTTCCGAACAACACTCGGTTCGCACCTGCGAAGAAACTGAAGTCGATGCCGTCGGCCTGCAGGTAACCACCGCTGCCGTCGACTCCCAGTCCGACGCGTCCGTTGGGATTCTGGAAAATGCCGACTCCCTGATTCACCGGATCGACGACATGCAGCGCATTGCTAGGGGAGCTGGTTCCGATGCCCACTTTACCGGCGTTGTAGTAAATGCTGGTTCCGTTGGTCAGCCACTGCGCTGATGCGGGAACTGACAGCAGTAGAAGCGAAACAGCGGCGTAGATCGTAATGTTCTTTCTCATGCTGTATACCTGCCTTCTGTAGAGGTGGGGTGACGCGAAGAATGACTTGTCGTTGGAAGCTATTTATTTTAAGTTATAAGTGATGGGCTCGCAAGTAAGTGCTCTGCTCTTTACGGAGTCTCGCCTCTCGGACGGCCAACGGCCGTGATGCGCATCACTTGCCTCAATGGAAGATCACGTTCCAGCGATTGGTGCCGCGCCGCGTTGACCGATCGGTCTTCCGAGCCCCGCATTACCTAAGATGCTGAAGCGAGTAGTCAGGGAACTCCGCGGACGCCGGGGCCTGGAGTCCCTCAGATTAGTCTGCGTTCAGAAGGTCTGCACTGAGCACAAACGAATAGGAGCAGGCCGTGACGGCCTGCTCCTGTCGATTCTGTGCGTCGTACGATTACTGATTCAGTTTTGTCTTTCTCACGGCGTCATCGTTCCGAAGACTGGGGATCAGCTGTTGGGCTGACTTGCCGAAGGCCTCCGGATGGAGATAAAAGCCGCGTTCTTCCGGCGCCTTTTCCACTTCGACCTGCACGCGGTTCATCTCCGCGTATTTGTCCTGACGCACACCTGTGACCTGCCAGGACACTTTGAGACCCGCTCGTCCGCCTGAAACGACAAACTGGTTCCCGCTGATCTCACTTGCTACGTACACTGGTGAATAGCCGCCGATGCAGGTCAACTGATATCGAAACTGACGATTCAGCGCTTCAAAGTATTCAGGCATGATGACCACACCACTCCCCGAGGCATCGAGTACCACTATGCCGTCATAAATGTTCATCATCTCTGGCGACTCGACGAAGGAATGGTAAAGATATTGATTCTCGGGATCGAGCGGATGATCGATCTTAAAGGTGCCGCTGCCTTTGGAGATGCTTCCGGTGATTTGAACGTTACCTGAGAATTGTCCGGCCAGACCGCTGATCGAACTGCCTTGCACTCCGATGCCTGAGTCACTCAAACCGCGGACTCCTTTCCCTGCGTTCTGTGCATAGCCTAAGAGTCCGACGCTATTGATGCCGCCTCCGGCGGTCACCTCACCGTATACCGCGGTCCCTTGGATACTATTGGTGTAACCGTGTATGGCCGCGTTGGAATCCGCTCCAGCTGCTGCAGTCAATTGCGCAAAACCGGTGGTGGTTCCGATCCCTACACGGCCGTTCGTGCTGTTTCCGAAAAGCACACGCCTGGTGCCGGCAAAGAAGCTGAAGTTGATACCGTCAGCCTGCAGATAGCCTCCGCTTCCGTCGACCCCCAGTCCGACCCGGCCATTCGGATTCTGAAAGATGCCGACTCCCTGGTTCACAGGATCCACTACATGCAGCGCGTTGCTAGGGGCGCTGGTACCGATCCCGACCTTGCCGCCGTTATAGTAAATACTGGTACCGTTGGTCAGCCACTGCGCCGATGCTGTCACTGCCAGCAGAAGCGAAACCGTTACGTAAAGCGTGATGTACTTTCTCATGCTCCATACCTGCCTTTTGTGATCAAAGAGCTGATTGCCGTCGATCACCTTACATCTGTTTGGGTCTCAGCCGGGCAGGTAGCAGTGAGAAGTCAGGGAGACCGAGGCGATCGCGTACAGAGCAAAAAGGAGCAGGCCGAGGCCTGCTCCTTTGTCGATATCGATCGTCGCGCGCCACACGATTACTGATTCAGTTTTGTCTTCATGGCTTCGTTGTGACGAAGACTGGGGATCACCTGCTGCGCCGACTTGCCGAAGACCTCCGGATGGAGATAGAAGCCGCGCTCGTCCTGCGCCTTTTCCACTTCCACCTGCACGCGGTTCTGCTCGGCGTATTTGTCCTGACGCACGCCGGTGACCAGCCACGAAACCTTCATCCCCGGTTTTCCGCCTGCGATCACGAACTGATTGCCACTGATCTCACTCGCTACGAAGACCGGCGAGTAACCGCCGATGCAGGTCAGTTGATATTCGAACTCCCGATTCAGCGCCTCGAAATAGGCGGGCATGGCGATGACCGCAGAGCCGCTGGCATCGAGCACCACCCGCCCTCGATACACGTTCATCATCTCCGGAGATTCGACGAAGGAGTGATAGAGGTACTTGTTCTCGGGATCGAGCGGATGATCGATCTTGAAGGTACCGCTCGCTTTGGAGACGCTCCCGGTGACTTGGACGTTACCTACAAATCGCCCTGCCAGACCGGTATTCTGCAGCGAAAAGCCGAGCACCGCAATGCCTGTGCTACTGACACCGACGACTCCACTTCCTGAGTTTGCCTCGCCGTAGACTCCGTAGGCGTCGGTGCTGGCGGCGGTCGCCCGACCCCAAACCCCGGTTCCTACGGATGTGATCTCACCATGCAGAGCCGTACTGTTCCCCGCTCCGGCTACCGCATGTAATTGCGCAAAAGGGTTGGTCGTGCCGATACCTACGCGGCCGCTTACGCTGTTGCCGAAAAGCACACGCTTCGAACCGGCGAAAAAGCTGAAGTTGATGCCGTCCGCCTGCAGGTATCCGCCGCTTCCGTCGACTCCAAGCCCAACACGCCCGTTCGGATTCTGAAAGATGCCCACGCCCTGGTTGACTGGATCGACTACATGCAGCGCATTGCTAGGGGCGTTGGTTCCGATCCCCACTTTGCCGCTGTTGTAATAAATACTAGTGCCGTCGGTCAGCCATTGAGCTGACATCGAGGATGCCGTCAACATCGAAACCGTAATCAAAGAGTGACGGAGTAGCTGGTTCATTGGATCTCCTATTACAAAAATGACCGAACGTATGTGCGGTGGGACCTTACTTGATCGGACGAACCGACTTCTGCATTTCCGGCCCATGCTGCCGCAGACTCGGTATGACGCGGTCTGCAGCTTGATCGAACTCCTCCGGATGCAGATAGAAGCCTCGCTCCTCGGGGTCCTTGTCTACTTCGACCTGCACGCGGTGTTTCTCGGCGTATCGATCCCGGCGCACACCCATCACCAGCCATGAGACCTCGAGTCCGGGCTGGCCACCGGCGATCTGGAACTGGTTTCCTGCGATCTTGCTTGCAACATACACAGGCGCGTAACCGCCAACGCAGGTCAGTTGATACTGGAATTCGCGATTGAGGGCTTCAAAGTAGGCGGGCATGGTGACCACGCCGCTCCCGGAAGCATCGAGCACGACGCTGCCGTTGTAGACATTCATCATGACGGGCGACTCGACGAAGGAGTGATAGAGGTACTTGTTTTCCGGGTCGAGCGGATGATCGATCTTGAAGGTTCCGCTG
>JBKJUK010000180.1:0-6474 GCA_046590705.1 Thermoanaerobaculia bacterium | reverse complement strand
AGTGGAGAGGAAGTCACGGGCCGGCTGCAAAGGATGATTGACGCGCTGGCCACAACTGAGCCGTTCGATGCGGCTACAACCGAGAAGACCCTGCGTCTGCTCGCAGAGACGGAGGGCATCTCTGCCGGCAAGCTCATTCATCCGCTGCGCGTATCTCTCGTTGGAAGGAGCGCCTCGCCAGGTATTTTCGAAGTGCTCGAGGCACTCGGACGCGACTCGGCAATCGCACGGATCGGAGCCATGGTGAGAAGACTCCCTCAGCTTCTGTCAGCGTAGAACAGGCCGGGGGCCGGGGCATACGCGCTTACCTGACGACAAGGCCGCGGTGGTAGGGGCGAATTGCGTTCGCCCGCTCCCCCGTCAGTACTCGCGAAGTGCACCGGAGAGCGGGCGCGCGCAACGCGCCCCTACACAATTCCTTTGATGGAACCGGATCTCGGCTTCGCTTACTTACGCAGCGAATTCTCGGCGATCTGAATCATCTGCACTCGGTCCGGCGTATGGGGCCGCTCACCTTTCTTTACGCAACTCCTGCAGATCCCGAGAATCTGGAGATTGTGGTAGGTCGGAGTGAACTTCTTCTTCTCGCAGATTTCCAGTTGTCTCTTCTCGAGTTGAGGATCGTGGAACTCGATGACGGCGCCACAGGCCGTGCAGATCAGGTGATCGTGATGCGAGTTCTTGGTCACACGCTCGTAGTGATAGTGGTCTTCTCCCAGGTGAACACGGCGAACCATGCCGGAGCGAACGAGCAGGTCGAGGGACCGATAGATCGTGGCTCGGGAAATTTTCAGATCTTTCGACTTCATCTTGAAAAGAAGCTCGTCTGCCTCGAAGTGATAGTGCGTCGAGAAAATCTCACGCAGGAGCGCCTTCCGTTCATTGGTGAGCTTCAGGCCTTCGGTCTGAAGGTAGAGTTGGAAGCGGTCGAGTTCCTGTTCGATTGAGTGCATTCGTGGGACAGATCCCTGCGGGCGGGCGAGTATATATTGAGCTGCCTGTCCCGGGTCAATTTGGCTGATGAACGCAGAACGCAGAACGATGAAGTAAGAAAACAGTCAACGGCGGCCACCTTCTTTCAGAACGCAATTGTGGAGCACAGGCAATCCTGCCTGTGACTGGACCACCTAAATTCATGCGTGCTCCAACGACATCCGGGCCACGCGAACTCCGCGGTGATTGGCGTAGACCGGCTCCCGCTGCGCAGAACATTGCTTCGAATTCAGCTGGTCCCCCACAGGCAGGATTGCCTGTGCTCCGCACAACCCCCTTTCCTCACAGCCAGATTGTCGTCGTTGACTGTTTTCTTACTTCATCGTTCTGAGTTCTGAGTTCTGCGTTCATCAGCCCTCGGATCTTCACGGCCTGAGCCGAAAGTACTCACTCAGCCCTTCACGCCAGCGGTACGGCTCGTTCCCGGTCACTTCGGTGTATCGCTCCGTACTCATCACTGAGTAAGCGGGACGAACCGCCGGTCGTGGAAAATCCCTCGACGACGACGGCCTGACCACAACCGGCTGAGAGGGAGGGTTCAGGGCGGTCTCCTCCTCGACGATGGCTTTCGCAAAGTCGAACCAGCTGCACTCGTCCTCGTCCGCATAGTGAAAAACACCGCGCGCACTTTCTTCTTTGCAAGCCCTGGTGGCGAGCGCGATGACGGCCTCCGAAAGATGTGGGGTGTAGGTCGGTCTTCCACGCTGATCAGCGACCACGGTGAGTTCTGACTTTCCTGCTCGAATCTGTCTGCGGATCGCCTCCACGAAATTGTTGCCGTGGACTCCAAACAGCCAGGAGGTCCGGATGATCACATGCGCAGGGGACGTTGCCGCTGCGTATTCACCGCGCAGCTTGCTGCTCCCGTACTGCGAGAGTGGGTTTGGTACGTCGGTGACCTGGTATGGCGAAGTCTTCGTTCCATCGAAGACGAAGTCGGTCGAGATCTGAATGAGCAGAGCGCCTGACCGGCGAGCCTCGTCGGCGAGGACCTCGACGGCGCGAGCATTGATGTTCTCGGCTTCCTCGGACTCTGTCTCGCAATCATCGACGCGTGTAAAGGCAGCGCAGTTCACGATGATGTCTGGCGAGTAGCGCTGGAACAGGTCTCTGGCGGCGACCGGATCGGTGACGTCGAACTCAGCGCGGGAGAGTGCCGCAGGCGTCTCACCCAGCGCCGAAAGTGACGCACTCAAATCACGGGCGAGCATCCCGCGACCCCCTGTAATCATCCACTTCACGTCTCGTAGTCTCCTCGGCTGATTGTGTCCCGAACGCACTTCAGTACGTTGCAGTCCTGTGTTCTGTTCGCTGATCTGTACTTGACCACGGAATCTCAAACTCTCTCACTGATGCGCGTCACCGGGGGTTTTGATCTGAACCTTGATCGGGCGGGAAGTGGTGGGTTCGATGAGGTGCAGGACGTGGAAAGAGTAGAGCGCCAACGCGTTCTGTGTCGCAGTCATCGGAGGCATTGAAGCGAGTTCTGCGATCGTTTTTTTTCCGTCGATCTGTGCGAGGAGGTTCATTTCGTGGGAGTTGAAGGCGACGTCTGACGGAGCCTCGATCACTTTGGCAAGTTGTGTATGTCGTGAGCCGACACGGGCCAGATAGCGCCTGGCGTCCTGGACCTCGCGCAAAAGCTCCAGCACCATCTGAGGAATTTTGAGATTGTACTTCGCCGCTCCCAGCTCTTCTCGTCCGGGGCAGAAACGGATGGTTCCCTCTGGCTGCTCAGCGATCGAGCTCAGGATGGCAATGGCTCTGCTTCGCTCCGCTTGAAAGAGCTGGCGAGGCTGAAGCAGGCCGGCATCGACGAGATCGAACGACTCATCCGATGATTCCGGGAGGGTCTTCAGTTGTTCGGCGGTGATCTTCCCCTCGTTGAAGAGCCGCTGAGCGATCGAGTCAGCCGGTAGGGTCGACGTCACGGCTACGACCGAGCCATCATCGACGTAGATGGTGCGTGATCCATTGCGATCAGCGCAATCGAGAATTCCGGGCGCGCGGTAACGATGAATCGTCATCAACACTTCGGGAAGCGGTTGCTCCTCGAGGCGGCCTCGGTAGGATGAGGGGTCACCGGATGGGTGCTGCTCTGACATGACGACGCGAGTCGAACCTCGAGGGTACGTCGGTTACGGATTCTTCTTCTCGTCGAGCAAAGGTTTCGGCTCTTTTCCCTTCAGCCCATCCTTGAAGTTCGAGATTCCTTCGCCCAGCCCTTTTCCGAGCTGCGGAAGCTTGCTTGCTCCGAAGATCACAATCACGATGAGAAAAATCACCATCAACTCTGCAAACCCAAAGCTACCGAACATCGGACCCTCCGTGAAACGCGGCGTTCAATGGTACCTGAACCCGCAGAGAGTAACAGCATAGAGCTCCGGTCCGTTCCCGAGTTGAAGGGGAACAGTGGAGCACAGGCAATCCTGCCTGTGGGCGCTGCATGGGATAAAACACCATGCACAATTCACAGACACTTCCGTCACAGGCAGGATTGCCTGTGCTCCACAGGATTGCCTGTGCCACACACGCTGCCGTCTGCTAGAGTTCCGCCGCCAATGATCGACCTCTCCATTCTGAACCCGCAGCAACAGGAAGCTGTCACCCATGAGGGAGGCCCCCTGCTGGTCCTGGCCGGCGCAGGATCCGGCAAGACGCGGGTAATCACCTATCGAATTGCCAATCTGGTGGAGGCCATGGGCGTCGCTGCCTCGCAGATCCTGGCTGTAACGTTCACCAATAAGGCCGCCCACGAGATGGTCTCGCGAGTGTCGACCCTGGTTCCGCGTTCGGCCGGACGTCCGATGGTCGGCACCTTCCATTCGACGTCTCTTCGAATCCTCCGGAAGTACGCCGACCGGCTCGGTTACGCGCGGAGCTTTGTGGTCTACGACACCAGCGACCAGCTGACGGTTGTGCGAAGAAGCCTTCGCGAATTGCAGATGAACGACGAAGCGTTCCCGCCGCGTGCGGTGCTCTCGCGCATCTCCAAGGCTAAGAATGAACTGATCGGCCCGGTGCTGTACGAGAAGGAAAATCTCGACTTTTTCGGCTCGCGCATCTCTCAGGTATTCACGCTCTATCAGAGGAAGCTCAAGGAATTCGGAGCGATGGACTTCGATGACCTGATCGGCAATCACGTGGAGTTGCTCAGGCACCACACGGAAGTGCGCGAAGAACTGCAGGGACAGTACAAGCACCTTTTGATCGACGAGTATCAGGACACCAACCACGCGCAGTACACCTTGATCAAACTGCTTGCGGGACAGCTCGGAAACATCGTGGCGGTGGGCGATGAAGACCAGTCGATCTATAAATTCCGAGGCGCGGATATTAATAACATCCTCAATTTTGAACGTGACTTTCCAGGGTCTAAAATCGTCAAGTTAGAACAGAACTATCGCTCTACCGGGAACATACTGGATGCTGCCACCGGAGTGGTGTCACGCAATAAGGCCCGCAAGGGAAAGAAGCTGTTCACCGCGGGCGGTGCCGGAGAACCGGTGCGAGTGGTCAGTTGCGAATCGGACCGGGAGGAAGCGCGGTACGTCATCGATCGAATTCTCGAGCACCGGGCCACGACTCCGCTCACCGAATTCGCGGTACTTTTCCGGACCAACGCTCAGTCGCGACCCTTCGAAGAAGAACTCCTCCGTTCCAACCTGGCTTACACCGTCGTGGGTGGGGTGAAGTTTTACGAGCGCGCCGAAATCAAGGACATCTTCTCGTATCTCCGACTCGCCATCAGGCCGCACGACACCCCCTCGCTCGAGCGCATCATCAATGTACCGACCCGAGGGATTGGCGATACGACCATCAAGGCCATCGAGGAGGCTGCCAAAGCCGGTGATGTCTCGCTCTGGTCGATCATCGAGGGCGATCTGTCGTTCCTCTCCGACAGAGCTAAGAAAGCTGTCAAGGAGTTTCGAGAGATCGTGCAGGACTTGCAGAGGGCCGTAAACAATCCGATCCCGGAGTTCCTCGACTTCATGTTGCTCCGGACCGGTTACCGGCGGATGTACCAGGATTCGAACGACCCGCAGGATGAGTCGAAACTCGAGAACGTCGACGAGCTGATGAACTCAGCGCGCGAGTTTTATGAGCTGGACACCAAGGCCTCGCTGGCCGATTACCTCGACTCGGTGAGTCTGATGGCCGATGTCGATCGCTACGACAATCAGAAGGGCGTAACGCTCATGACGCTGCACTCTGCGAAGGGTCTGGAGTTCCGGGTGGTGTTTCTGGCGGGGATGGAAGAAGGAATTCTTCCGCATTCTCAATCGCGTGAACAGAGTGACGAGATTGAAGAAGAGCGCAGACTCTGCTACGTAGGAATGACGCGCGCACGGGAGAAGCTGTACTGTCTGCACGCCCTGGAGCGGCGAATTCATGGACAGTTTCGCGAGCAGAGTCCTTCGCCCTTTCTCGATGAGATTCCAGAAGGCGTACGTGACAATGTCCGCCCGCGTACCTCCCGCTACCAGTCGACTCCATCCTCGGCCTCCGAGCGCGCCAGCTGGCGTGAACGGCCGCTCACACCGAGTGCCGGGGGTGGTGCGAACAGGAAGTATGCCCCGGCGACGGCAGCCAGTCAGCCGCGACCACCGGCGGCGCGACCGGCCTCGAATCCCACGCAGAACATCATGACTTTCTTTCAGAACGCGCCCGTGCAATTCGATCCGACCGCACTGAAGAACACGCAGCCCAAGCCAGCTGAGAATGTTGCGCGCGAACTCAAACGTGGGGCGCGAGTCAGGCACGACCAGTTCGGGGATGGCGTCATCCTGAGGATGGAAGGCACTGGCGCGGACGCGAAACTGACCGTCTACTTTGATCGCGCAGGGACCAAGAAGTTCATCGCTAAGTACGCCAAGCTCACGCCGCTGTGAATCCGCACGCGCGATCACAGACCGCTGCAGTAAGTGCTGAAGTGCATTGCCGGTCCCTTACAAGAAGACACAAGACGACAAGCATCTGACTTCCAATGTGAGACGGACGCGTTCAGGTGTTGGGGTCTCCTCTACTTCGAAACTGTCCTCCTTCGTGACTTTGAGGTGAGCCCCCAGAACTTGACGGGTGGTCAAAGATTCACCCCGCAGATAACCTACATTTCCTCCCTTCTCGCTTGCAAAGCTGGATCAAGTAACTTAGATTCCTCCCACAGACATACTGCCGCCCCGTGTGGTGGATCGAATACTGACCCGGATATCCCGGGCCGGAGAAAGGGAGAGTCAATGCAAAAAGGTTTTCAGAAAAAGCTGGCGACGTCGCTGTTTCTTGCCCTGATGATTGCGGTTCCGTCGTATGCCCAGCGCATCGACAGTGCGACATCCTCAGAACTGACGTTCGGTGATGTTGGCTTCGTCAGCAACGATGACCGTAGCGAATGAAATCGTCGTTGCTGACGAAGCCAACATCACCGAACGTCAGTTCTGAGGATGTCGCACTGTCGATGCGCTGGGCATACGACGGAACCGC
>JBKJUK010000034.1:0-4227 GCA_046590705.1 Thermoanaerobaculia bacterium | reverse complement strand
GCGGGACGAAGTCCAGCGCGAGCGGCAACACGCGCCCCCGCGAACGTAGCGTGATCAAACGGGGTCAGATGCGAGGCGAAGCGAGGTCGGACGGTGAGGCGTGGCCCAAGCCACGTTGAAACCGGCCGGCCGACGCGACAACGAAGCAGATGCCCCCGTTTCATCACGCGGCTTAGAAGCTAAGCGGTGGCCTGGCGTATGTTGTACTTCCGCTCAACCCGCAGCACGCCCTCCAGCGCGGCAATCGACTTGATCACCCGCTCGAGGTGTCGCAGGTCGACGATCTCGAGGATCAGGGCCAGCGTACCTCGACCGTCGGAAGTTCTGGCATCCATGTGCCTGATGTTTGTCTTCTGGTTCGCGATCGTCGATATGATTCTCGCCAGCATCCCCGTGCGATCTTCGAGTACCACTGTGAGTTCCGCTTCGAACTGAGTCGATCGCTGGTCAGCCCACTCGACGGAGATCTCCCGGTCAGGGTTGAACATCAGGTTCTTCACGTTCGGGCAGTTGGAACTATGGACTGCGATTCCCTTTCCCCTCGTGACGTAACCGACGATCTCTTCACCAGGTAGCGCGTTGCAACATTTCGCCAGGTACGTC
Source organism: Thermoanaerobaculia bacterium (assembly GCA_046590705.1). Taxonomy (GTDB): domain Bacteria; phylum Acidobacteriota; class Thermoanaerobaculia; order Gp7-AA8; family Gp7-AA8; genus JBKJUK01. The sequence continues at coordinate 3,624 of JBKJUK010000034.1, read as the reverse complement.
ATCAGGTCGTCGTACCCGCGAACCTTGATCGATCCGGGACCAGTGAAAGGAAATATCTTGCGAACGGCCTGCTGAAAAGCACCCTCGGTCTCGAGAGGCCGCTTCTTGTCTTCTTCCGGAACGAATCGTTCCACGATGGATTTGGCGGAGATCTTTCCGTACCCGACATCGGCGTACAACTCGTCCAGCCGGGCCAGTCCGTACTCGGAAAGCACGCCGTCGAGTGCGTTCTCGGCAACGAGTTTCTTGAGATGCACCCTGTGGCGCTTGGCTTCCTTCTCGAGCAGCTTCTTTCCCAGTTCGATCGAGCGGATCTTCTGCTCGGTGTTGAGCCAGTGCCTGATCTTATGTCGGGCCCTGGAAGTCACCGTCAGTCCAAGCCACTCCTGGTTCGGGTTCTGATTCGGCGCGGTGAGAATTTCCACGATGTCGCCGTTTCGGAGCGGCGTCTTCAGTTGAACCAGCTTGCCGTTCACGCGCGCGCCGACGCAGTGATGTCCCACGTCAGTATGAATCGCGTACGCGAAGTCGAGCGGCGAGGCTCCCCTGGGAAACGCAAAGACGTCTCCCCGCGGCGTGAAGGTGTAGACCTCGTCGGGATAGAGATCAATCTTCAGCGAGTTCATGAACACGCGGGGATTGGTGATCTCCTTCTGATTCTCCACCAGCTGACGAAGCCAGAGGAAGTTCACATCATCCGAAGACGCGCTCACTCTTCCTTCCTTGTACTTCCAGTGCGCTGCGATCCCCTGCTCGGCGATGGCGTTCATGTCCCGCGTGCGGATTTGAACCTCGAAAGGTGCGCCCTTCTCTGCAACTACAGTCGTGTGCAGCGACTGATAGAAGTTCGGCTTGGGCATGGCGATGTAGTCTTTGATTCGGCCGGGAACCGGTCGCCAGGCCTGATGGATGATGCCCAGAGAGGCGTAGCAGTCCTTCACCGAGGGCGTTGTGATCCGGAAGGCCAGGTAGTCGTAGATCTGACCGATGTCGATTCCCTGACGCTGGAGCTTCTGGTAGATGGAGTACATCGATTTGACCCGGCCCTGAACCTCTCCCTCGAGTCCACTTGCCTGCAGATTCTGCTGGATGGTCTGCCGGATACGTTCGACCAGCGCCGTGGAGTCGGACATCTTCTCGTTCACCGCTGCACTCAGCTCTTCATGCTCACGCGGCATCAGATAACGGAAGGAGAGATCTTCGAGTTCATTCTTGATCAGCCCCATCCCCAGCCGGTTGGCGATCGGTGCGTAGATCTCCATAGTCTCTTTGGCGATGGCCTGCCGGCGATCTTCCTGGAGGAAGTGCAGCGTGCGCATGTTGTGCAGCCGGTCGGCAAGCTTCACCAGGATCACGCGCAGATCCGAAGCCATGGCCAGCATCATCTTGCGGAAGGTCTCAGCCTGCTGTTCCTCACGGGAGACGTAGGCATACTTACCGATCTTGGTGAGACCGTCGACGATATCGGCGATGTCGTCGCCGAACATCTCCTGCAGTTTCTCTTTCGTGGTGAGGGTGTCTTCGAGCACGTCATGCAGCAGACCGACGGCGATGGCCGTCTCGTCGAGATGCATCTCGGCCAGAATGTGGGCCACGTTGAGCGGATGAATCAGGTATGGCTCGCCAGAACTGCGGACCTGTCCTTTGTGCTCCAGCGCCGAAAAAATATACGCTTTCTGCAGCAGTTCCTCATCGAAACTAGGCTTGTAACTTTCTACCTTGTCGAGAATATCTTCGAACCGGATCATCGCGCCGCCTGGCCTGCCGAGTATACCAAGGCGAAATACAGAAGCGGCCGGGGGCCGGGGTCGGGGAGGCCGAAACGGGTGTTGAGAATTCCAATCACGGAGTGATCGCGCGTGGGACGAGCCAGGTGGCCACCCCGTCGGCTCCACACACGAATTCAGGATCAAGGTCGAAATAGTTGCGCAGGATTTCTGGAGTCATGAAGCCGGAAGGAGTGGTGTCCGCCACCAGCCTTCCTTGGTGAAGAACCAGAATTCGATCGGACGCAGCCACGCTCCAGTTCAGATCGTGTGACACGAAGATGATGGTACGACCGCCGCGATCGGCAATCGACCGCAGCAGTCGTACGAACTGCGCCACATGGGAGGGGTCGAGTGCGGCCAGCGGTTCGTCGAGCAGAATCAGTTCGGGCTGGCCTGCCAGCACCCTGGCCAGAAACACACGTTTCTGTTCGCCGCCGCTCAACTCCTCGAGCTCTCTTCCCGCCAGATGGGACGCGTCACATTCCTCCAGTGCTTCCATGGCGATCCGCAGATCTGCGGAAGTCTCCCAGCTGAAACGTCCAAGATGCGGCGAGCGTCCCGAAAGGACTACTTCCACTGCCTTCATCGCAAGGTCAGGCTCCGGGTGCTGAGACAGGTAGCCTACCGCTCGCGCAAAGCGTCGCCGATCCCACTCACTCATCAATGTTCCCTGAAAAAGCATCTGTCCGGCCGAAGGAATCTGAATCCGGGCCAGCAGCTTGAGCAACGTCGACTTGCCTGAACCGTTAGGGCCAACCAGCGAGATCAGCTGGCCGGCGGCTACGTCGAGGGTGATTTCATGCAGTGAAGGTTCGGCCGATCCGCGATAGGCAAAACTCACATCACGAAGCTGGAGCAGCGTCATCGACCACGCCCGAGCAGATACAGAAAAAATGGTACGCCGAAGAGCGCAGTGATGGCACCGAGTGGAAGTTCCGCCGGCGCGGCGGCCACGCGAGAGAGGCCGTCGGCCAGCACCAGCAGTACCGCTCCCGCAACTGCGCTGAGAGGCAGCAGCAGCCGGTAGTCATTCCGCCAGATCATCCGCACCGCATGCGGCACGAGCAGACCGACGAAGCCGACGATTCCACTCACAGCCACCGCAGCTCCAGTGGCGATCGAGCTGGTGAAAAAAGCGATCAACTCGATCCTTCGTGTGTCGACTCCTCGCGAGCGGGCATCTTCTTCGCCGAAGACCATCAGGCGAAGGTCGGACCCAATGAAGATCAGGATGGTGATGGCCAGGAAGAATGTCGAGCCGAGAAGTAGAACGTCGGACCATGTGGCGCTGAAAAAGCCACCCATCATCCATCTCACAGCAGCATTCAAATCGTTCCCGGCCGTGAACGAGAGCGACAGGATAATGATTGCCGAGAACAGCGCGTTCAGGACCAGGCCGGAGAGAATCAACCGCCCGCTGTCGAACCGGCCGTGTCGCATCGACAAGCGCAGCACAGCCAGAGTAGAGAAGCATGCTCCCACGAATGCGACCACCGGTACGGCCCCTGGTATCCGCGCGAACCCGAGCGCGGTGGTAACCGCCGCTCCGCAGGCGGCACCGCCCGAAACGCCAAGCAGAAACGGGTCAGCCATCGTGTTTCTCAGTAGCGTCTGAAAGGTGGCGCCGGCGCTGGCCAGCGTAGCGCCGGCCAGCGCGGCCAGCAGCACTCGCGGGAGCCGCACCTCCAGCAGAATCGTTCGTGCCGGACCGACTCCGGAAATCACATCGGCGAGCCGCAGGTCCGTCGCACCAACGTTCAACATCACGGCTACGCTTGCAGCGAGTGTCAGGGTGAGCAACAGCATTCCCCGTAGCAGCGCAGCCCTGCCGGCAGGGCCCGCCGTCAGCGCTGCC
>JBKJUK010000382.1:0-4623 GCA_046590705.1 Thermoanaerobaculia bacterium | reverse complement strand
CGCGGCGCGGACCGGAGATTCCTCTTCGCAGGCATAGCGCGCAAGCTGACGTGGGTCTCGCATGCTCATCGGAATGACGATGCCGCGATTCCCGTGTATTCACGATGATAATGGCATCTTGCTACTGGCTCGCGCATCACGCCAGGTAGGGTTGTGCACGACGTGGCGATACAGAATCTGCGCACGATGTGGTGATACACGTCAGCTACTGTTTTTTACTGGCTACTGTTTACTCGCTACCGAAAGCAAATCATCCCGTCACGATCACATCGTCTGCGACGTTCTGCGTCTCCAGCGCCTCGCGGAAAAAGTTCCTGTAGATGTGCACGACCGTCGCGAGCAGCGCGAATAGCAGCGGTCCGAGAATCAGTCCGACGAATCCGAAGACCGTGATTCCGCCGAAAATCGAGAAAAGCAGCACCACCGCCGGCAGTTCCGCGTTCCCGCCGCGCATGGCCCAGGGTCGAACGATGTTATCGACGAGCGACACCACCAGCACGCCCCAGGCGATCATGAAAATGGCTTTCCAGTATGGCTCGCCCCCAAACGAGGCGGCAGCGAGCAGGTAGATCGACGCAGGCACCCAGATCGCAGCCGGACCCACCATGGGAAGTACACCGAGCAGCGCTGCCACCGCACCCCAGAAGATCGCACCCTGCACACCGCAGATGGCCAGCCCGATTCCGGTCACGGTGCCCTGCGCAAGTGCGGTGAGAAACTGACCGCGGAAGGTGGCGTTTACGACATCGGTGAATTTCTCCGCGATTTCTTCGTCGTATTCATCCGGAAGAGGCGACAGATATTTGATCTGCCGGGCCAGCTTTCGCCCGTCGGTATAAAAGTAAAACGCTGCCAGCAGCATCAGAGCGAAGCCAATCAGAATACCGGCGAAACCGGCCAGGAACTGTTTCCCGAATCCAGCAACGATCCCGGGCAATCTGCGTGCGACATTCAGAAGCATCGCCTCGGGTTGCAACGTCGCCGGGTTGAAGCCTGGAATCACTTTCTGAAGCACGGCCAGTCGTTCCGTGAGCCGAAGTGAGTTCATCATTGCTTTCGGATCGGTCTTCTGCAGCGTGTCGACCAGGTCGGAAGCCTGCTGAACGAGAAGAATCGTCAACACTAGCGCCGGAATCACGATGATCAGCGTCACCCCGAGCAACATGACCGCGGCAGCAAGCCCCCGACGGTTGCCCATTTTCGGGAGCAGTTTCTCGTACAAGCCGTAGGTGGCCACCACGATGATTGCCGCGAAAATGATCGGAGCGGCGTACGGAAGGAGCACACGAAGCGCGCCTGAGATCACCACGATGGCGAAAAGTGCAAAGACGATGATCGCCAGCGGATGTCTCTTGCTCGAAACGCTGCTGATTTCGCGTCGTGCCCGGGGCGCTGCTCTCTCCGGATCATTTTTCTTCATGAACGAATGTTAACTCGCAAGCGATGTGCAACGCTGCCCAAATTTCATTTTTACACTCCACTTGTGTGGCACAGGCAATCCTGCCTGTGACGGAGTGTCAGGGTGATCCGGCCGGTGCCTCGAGCACCGGACACACCCTCAGCGCGGAAATGCCTCGCGCAATCCGCCGTCCACCGGCAGCATGGTTCCGGTAGTCTTCGACGAACGTGAGGAAGCCAGAAACAGCACTGCTTCTGCAACGTCGGCGGCGGAAACCCTGGTCTTGAGAAGATTCCGATTTCTATAAAACTCAGGCAGAGCCTCGACCGCGACGCCAAAGGAGTCGGCGCGAAGTTGCATCAACCCCGGACTCCATATGCCGGAGCCTTCAAAGATCGCATCCGGATTCACCATGTTCGCGCGAATCCCGAACTCCGCACCTTCAATCGCCACGATCCTGCAGAGCTGCGCTTCCGCCGCTTTGGCCACCGAGTAGGCGCCGAAATCCTTCCCTGGCGCCGTCACATTCTTCGTAGCATTGAATACGATTCTTCCGCCTCGGCCCTGTTTCTTCATGATGCGCATCGCTTGCCGCACGACCAGAAAGTGTCCAGTGGTGTTTACGGCCAGACTCTCGCTCCATGCATCCATGGTCAACGAATCGATGGCCCCGACGTGCGCGACTCCCGCGTTACTGATCAGAATGTCCAGGCCACCGTAGTCACTCACGATCGCTTCACCCACCCGCGTCACCGCTGCTTCACTGGTGACGTCGAGTGCATGCGCCGTCGCCCTGCGAATGCCGTGCAGATGATTCAGTTCCGCTGCAAAATCACAAGCCTGCTGCGCGTTCAGATCGGTGATGATCACATGAGCGCCTTCACTGGCCAGTCGCCGAGCGATGGCCTGCCCGATCACGCCTGTCGCGCCCGTGATCCACGCCACCTGACCGGCCAGTTCTTTCGGTTTCGCCAGCAACGTGAGCTTGTAGAGTTCCAGCGGCCAGTATTCAGCGTCGAAGGCGTCGCCATCGCTCAACGTCTCGAATGATTCAATCGAGGCCGCACTTTCGAGAATTCGCATGGTGTGACGATAGATGTCTCGGACGATGCGTGCTCCGCGGGCATCTTTGCCAACTGTGAGCATGCCGCGCCCGGGGATCAGAACCACCCGCGGATCTGCATCCAGCATCTGCTGTCCACTCTGATTTTGCTCGAAGTACTCGACATAGCGGTGGCGATACTCCTGCAGCGCTTCACCGACGTACGAGGCAGCACGTTCAGCCTCGACAGCAGCATCGAGTAACAGCGGGAATCGTTTCGTGTACAGCAGATGATCAGGAGTTGCCGGCCCCGCCTGCGTGAGTTCGCGCAGATCGACTCGACTCGTGAAAGCGACAGTTTCAGCGGAGTCATCGAGTTCCAGAACAACATAGGCAGACTCGCTCAGCGCACCGCGAACGAGCGGCGAGATCTCGGCTACCCTGAGCCCGGACTGCACACCGATTCCGCCAGGCTTCTTTGTCGCCTGCGCAAATGCCTCTGCTCGACTCACCAGATGCAGGTGGCGGTTGTACGCCTCTCGTGCATCCGCTCCCCACGTGATCAAACCGTGATTCAGCAGCACCAGCCCTTCGGCGTCAGGATTCTGCTGGACGGCCAGACCGACCATACGACTGAGCGCGAAACCGGGACGCAGGTAAGGAACTATGAGCACCGCAGGACCGAAACACTCACGAACCGTACTCTCCCGACCGGGTGTATTGGTCACGGCAAGAATCGAGTCAGCGTGCGTATGCAGAACAGCCTTGTGAGGGATGAACGCATGTAGCAGTGTCTCGATGGACGGCCTGCGCATCTTTGGATCGAGCAGACAGCGTGCGAGGAAGTCGACCATGTCCTCATCGGCCATCGCTTCGCGTTCGAAGAGTGCGAGCACGTAGTCGAGTCGCACCGCCGGGTACTCGTCGGCAGTGATGCTCTTCATGTCACTCCCACTACCCTTCACGTACATCACGTCCAGCGGACGACCCAGCAGATCGACACCGGGAACCTTGATGCTGTTGTTCCCTCCGCCCCAGAGCACCAGACTCTCTTCCGCACCAACGAGTCGCGACTGCACCACCAGCGACTCGAGCGCCTCGGGCAGAGGTTCCTCTGCATTCCAGCGGTTGATCAACTCGCCGCACCAGCCAGCGTCAATGCGAATGTGGAGCACAGGCAATCCTGCCCGTGACGGGACCAGCTGAGTTCGAGCGATCTATGTCGGCGTTCGAGTGAAGTACGTAGGGGCGAACTGCGTTCCCCCGCTCCCCCGGCTGTCCGTGAGACGCACCGGAGAGCGGTCGCGCGCAACGCGCCCCTGCAAAACCAGTTACGGAATTCGACCATCAGGCTTGCGCAACCACGGAGGAAGAACGCCATGCTCCCATCCACTTCTCGACACGATCGGCAACGGCATCAGCGGTGAAGCCGAACTCCTTCGCCAGTACTTCCGCAGGCGCAGAGGCGCCGAAGCGATCGATGCCTATCACCAACGCACGATGTCCGGCGTACTTGTACCAGCCAGAGGTACGCCCGGCCTCGATGACCACCAGGCGATCGCGATCTGCCCCAAGCACTTCGTCCTGATACGACTTCGGCTGCCGATCAAAGAGCTCGAGGCAGGGCGCAGAGACAATCCGGGAATCGATGCCTTTCGCCTTCAGTTTCGCAGCCGCATCGACCGCCAGCGAGACTTCTGATCCGGTGGCTACGAATGTAATCGTTCCTTGCGCTTTGCGATCGAGCGCGTAGGCACCCTTCCATACATCCGCTGGAACGAAATCACCGTCGCGTTTCAGTTGCTCCAGCTTCTGACGTGTCAGCGCCATCACCACGGGTCCTTTGTGCTGCGAACCCGCTGCGAAAGCCCACGTCATCGAGACCTCCACTGCGTCCGCAGGTCTGAACAGCGTGACATTCGGAATCTCACGAAGAGCAAACAGATGCTCGACCGGCTGATGCGTAGGACCGTCCTCGCCGAGAAAAATAGAATCGTGGGTGTACACGAAGATCGATGGGATACCCATCAGGCCTGCAAGCCTGACACTCGGCCGCATGTAGTCCGAGAAGATCAGGAAGGTTCCACCAAAGGCCCGCCAGGATCCGTACAGAGTCAAACCGTTGAGGATTGCTCCCATGGCATGCTCACGCACCCCGAAATGCAGGTTGCGACCTTTGAAC
>JBKJUK010000317.1:0-4189 GCA_046590705.1 Thermoanaerobaculia bacterium | reverse complement strand
AACAGCAGCAGTCCGATCATGACCATGGCCAGATCGCCTCGCAGCCACTTGCGCGAAGCCATGGCCTCGCGCCCGCCGCGCTGAAGGAGTAGTGAACCAGCAGCGTGAAACACGGCGATCATGCCATACACCTTGGTGACGAAAGCGAGCACCGCCAGCATGGCCAGCAGAATCAGACCGACGCCGTAGGGCACCAGATAGCTGAAGACGATGGCTGTGAGGACGAAGCTGGTGAAAGCCACCAGACCGAGCATGAAGCAATGAAATGGCGTGGCCCGCAACTCCAGTGACGAGGTGCGCAGCTCGCGACCTGCGAAAAGCGTCACTACCACGGCCACAACGAGCCAGGCCGCAAGCAACGAGAGCTTGAGTGCCAGACCAAGTAAAGAGAAAGGCCGCTGTAAGGTTCGAAAGATGGCGTTGTTCTGTTCCAGAAATGCGCCGCCGCCAGTGGTTTCTCCGTTCAATGTCCGTTTACCGGTGACACTTTTCTGGTCGGCACCTGAGACAGCACCTCCGAGAGCCAGCAGATCACCGTCGATCCGACCGCGCGGAGAGAACGTAACACGCGTTCCGATGGCAACCACATCACCTTCGATCGGCGCGTCGATGTGCAGCGAGCCTCCAACGGTCTGCACGTTCCGTTGCGTCGGCTGCTGCAGTGTCACCTCGCGACCGAAAAAAACCAGATCCTCGCGGGCAGCCGATGCCTCTGAACTGGATCCCTTCAACGGCGCGCCGAGGCTCGCCAACGCAAGTGCGCAGACGAGAAGCACAAGCACATAAAACGACCTAGCGCGGCCCGACATCGTAGCCCCTCATCGAACGTCGTAACAGGACGATCAGAATCGCATTCACCGCAAAGAACGCGGCAGCCAGTGTCAAATGAAACGACAGCGGCGCCTGCTTCACCCCGGCAGAGAATGCGGTTGCCACGCGCACCGCGTCACCCTGAAAAAGCGTTCCCCCACTGACCGCGGCAACGAAACCACGAAGAGGAGAGATTCCGGCCACGACAAAGAGGGCGATCGTGACCAGGAGCAGAATGGCCATGGCCATGGTGACCAGCGGCCATGAACGGTGACCAGCATCCTCCCAGGCTGCAACTGGCAACTGCTCAAGGTCAAGCTTCAGCGCAACGTCAGGTACGAATGTTTCCTCGAGGTCGGCGCCAGCCAGCTCACTATCGAAGGCCTCGAGGTTCCGCAGGTGCAGCGCGCAATCCGCGCAGGTCGCAGAGTGCGATTCGAGAGCGGTCAGATCACTTCGCAGATCCACACACCTCTGATCCGTCATACAGGCTCCAGAAACGACTCGAGTTCGCTCTTCAGCAGGTTCCGCGCCCGGAACAGCTTGTTCTTCACTGTACCAAGTGGCAGTTTCTTCATCTCTGCGATCTCTTCATACGAGAGTTCGGCGAAGTGGCGCAACTGGATCAGCTCGCGATAGTCGACCGGCAGTTTCTCGACGGCCACGTCGATCGCCGAGGAGAGTTGCTTGTTCTTCAGCTCGCGGTACGGGGAGATGCCCTTGTCGGCGAACTCCCGCTCACGACCTTCCTCACCGTCGTCGCTCTGGACGGTGAGAGAGACTTCGGGCAGGGACTTTTTCCGGATGGCGTCGATGGCACTATTCTGCGCGATCCGGAAAACCCAGGTCGAGAACTGAAAGCGGGGGTCGTATCGATCCAGGGCCATGTAGACCTTGACGAAGATTTCCTGCGCGAGATCGTGCGCGTCCTCGTAACGATGCGTGATCCGATACACATAGTTGACGATGCGCTTTTCGTAGCGCTTCATCAGATCTGTGAATCGATCGCGATCGCCCGCGAGAATTCGTGCGACGAGTGTTCTGTCGTCGAGCTCTTCAGGTTTCGCCATCAGGTGTTACGGATCTCCAGGAGGAAAGTTCTCTGTGGGATCATAGCAGCCACACACCGATGATCGAGATCCGAAACCTCACCAAGCTTTACGGCGACTTCACCGCCGTCGATTCCATTTCCCTGACGGCACGTCCGGGAGAGATTTTCGGCTTTCTCGGCGCGAATGGCGCGGGAAAGACCACCACCATCCGCATTCTGGCTGGACTCTCCTTCCCTACTTCCGGCACCGCACTCATCGGCGGACACGACGTCCTTACCGCTCGAACAAAGGCCAAGGCCATCACCGGCTTCGTTCCGGATCGTCCCTTCCTTTACGAGAAACTCACCGGACGAGAGATGCTCCGCTTCATTGCCGATCTCTACGCAGTGGACTGGGACGCCCGCGGACCGGCCATCGACGAACTCCTCCGATACTTCGATCTGGCGAGATGGGCCGATCGCAGGATTGAAAGCTACTCTCATGGCATGAAGCAGAAGCTGGTCCTGATCGGCGCACTCGTTCATGACCCGGCCGTGCTCATCATCGACGAACCGATGGTCGGGCTCGACGCTCTTGCGCAACGAAAAGTGAAAGACCTTCTTCGCCAGCAGGCCGCAGAGCAAAAGACCATTCTGCTCACCACCCACACTCTTTCAGTTGCTCAGGCCGTCTGCGACAGGCTGGTCATCCTTCATCATGGAAAGCTGGCTGCTGAAGGAACTGTCGCGGAACTGATGGCCGCGCGGGACGACGCAGATCTGGAAGAACTCTTCCTCGAAATCTCTGCCGATGAGGCTCCCGAGGAGAATCTCCTTGCCTGATGGCAGCCTGGTGCTGCGCGTGGTGAGAAGGGAAGCGCGAGAGAGACTGCAGCTGGCAGGACTGAATCCGCGCGACGGAGACGAGCTTCTCGGAAATCTTCTCGGTCTGAGCTTCAGTCAGATGCTTGCTCGCGATGAGACGCAATTGGACGCAGGCTCAATCGCCGAGTTCGACGCTGCGCTGACGCGTCGCATCGATGATGCACCACTGCAATACATCATCGGGCACACCGGCTTTTACGGACGCTCCTTTGCCGTCGACGAGCGCGTGCTCATTCCTCGGCCGGAGACAGAATTGCTGGTGCAGAAAGCGCTGTCCATGCTCGACTCAGATACGACTGTACTCGACGTCGGAACCGGTTCGGGCTGCATCGCCATCACCATGGCGCTCGAGAAGCGTCTTCACGTTTTCGCGACGGATCTTTCGATCGACGCTCTGCTGCTAGCCGGGCACAACGCTCGCTGCCTCGATGCGCGCGTTGCGTTTGTAGCCGCTCGCTCGCTCGATGGAATCGGCGGCATGTTCGACATGATCATCTCAAATCCTCCTTACATCGGAGCGAGCGATCTCGAGACGCTGGAGCGGCAGGTCCGTGACTTCGAACCACACCTGGCCCTCTCACCGGGTGCTACAGGTTTCGAAGTATTCACTGAGCTTCTTCGAAATGGGAGATCCCATCTTCGTGACGGAGGGAGAATGCTCCTGGAGATCGGGTTCGGACAGAGCGAAGGTCTTCGTGCCAGAGCGAACGAACTGGCGTGGAACTGCGACGAAATACTCGAGGATCTCGCGGGCATCCCGCGAGTGGCGATTCTGTCGCCAAAGGAGACTTGAATGCAGGGTAATGATCAATGCCTCTTCTGCCGCATCGTGGCGGGGACCATTCCAGCGAAGAAACTCTTTGAGGACGACGACGTGATCGCCTTCGAGGACATCAATCCGCAGGCTCCGACGCATCTCCTGGTCATCCCGCGACGGCACATCGCCTCACTCGACGCGCTTCGGCTCGAGGACTCCGAGACGATCGGCCGACTGCTGATTCGAGCAAGTGAGATCGCTCGTAGTCGTGACATCGCCAGCGACGGTTACCGCCTGGTCTTCAACAACGGCCAGGCGGCTGGTCAGACTGTGTTTCACATCCACGCGCATCTGCTTGGCGGTCGCGACTTCGCCTGGCCGCCCGGCTGATGTGGTCGTGTGTTCCGGTCTTCGAAGTCAGCTCGGCGCGTCACAGGCAGGATTGCCTGTGCTCCACAGTCGCTGTGCTTTCCACAGGGCGCGAATCTAGAGTTCGGCGTCACAGGCAGGATTGCCTGTGCTCCACACAGTCACTGTGCTTTCCCGAGAGCTTCGAAGTTAGTTGGTCCCGTCACAGGCAGGATTGCCTGTGCTCCACATGCATCGAGAGCGGGACGAAGTCCAGCGCGAGCGGCAGACACGCACAGCGGAAATGAGAGCGTGATCAAACGGGGTCAGATGCGAGGCGGAGCGAGGTCGGATGGTGA
>JBKJUK010000053.1:0-16128 GCA_046590705.1 Thermoanaerobaculia bacterium | reverse complement strand
AATAGCGCGCTTCTTATCATCAGGCTGACCGAACCCACTGAGGGCAACCATGTAGGTCTCCGTGCAATGCGATCCTCTGACCTCCTGCGCCACCCCGTAGCCGTCGATCCCTGGAAGGCCGATGTCGACAAGCGCCAGTTCGGGGCGCACTTTGCAGATCAACGCCACGCCTTCTTCGCCTTCAGCTGCCGTCTGAACGTCATGGCCCAGCTTCTTCAGCTTGAGTTCAAGCAGCATGCGCACGTCGGGATTGTCCTCCACGATGACGATGCTGCGAGCCTTGTGCTCATACACGTTCGTCGCGGGTGCTACGCGGGCATCAATAGTTCTGCCGCGTGCCAGTGGCAGGGAGAGAGTGAACATGCTTCCCTTCCCTACTCCTTCACTTCGCGCCTTTATAGTTCCGCCGTGCAGTTCGACCAGACTTCTCACCAGCGACAGACCTATGCCCATTCCGCCCTGTGCGCGACCTATGGCATTCTCGGCCTGGGTGAACAAACCGAAAATCGAGTCGATGCGTTCGGGAGCGATCCCGACACCAGTGTCTTCGAATGAGAGGGCTGCTGTGGCGCCGTCTCGACCGCCACGAATCACCACGCTGCCGCCGGCCGGGGTGTATTTCACGGCGTTGGTGAGTAGATTCAGCACGATCTGGTCGACACGAACCGGATCTCCGTAAACCAGCAGCGGAGCCGGGCCTTCTTCGAAGGTCACTGCAACCTGACTCCTGGCTGCAGTCTCCGCCGTTGTCGCGAGTGCATGCCTGACTACCTGATTGAGGTCGACGTCACGGCGCTGCAGCACGATCTTGCCTGCCGTCACCCGTGAGAGATCGAGCAGATCATCGACCAGTCTGGTGAGGTGTCGCGACTGCCGCTCGATCAGCTGGGCGTGCTCACTGGAGAGTCTCTGCTCTTCGCCATCGGACATCTGCGAGGCGAGAAGGATTGCCGCGAGCGGGTTCCTCAATTCGTGACCGAGAATGGCCAGGAACTTGTCTCGTTCCTGCACTCTGGACTCCAACTCTTCCATCAGATGCCGAACCTCGTACTGACGTTTCCGCCATCGAAGCGCGGAGCGTGTGGCGCTCACCAGGATCTTCACGCGCAGAGGTCGGTCAAGAACTGAGAAGTGTCGCGTCTCGAGGGGCCCGAGTGAAGGCAGAGAACCGCCGTCAATGCCCGGCGCCGAAAAAATAATGATGGGTAATTCGGACCAGGTCGGCTGCTTGTCGAGCACATCGGCCAGAAGTCGCATGCCCCGCGGTGGAAGACCCTCACCAGCGACCAGCACCGCTCCGGCTCCTCTGCCGATTTCCCGAACGAGCTCAGGCGCGTCCCTGCAGGCAGCGGTCTCGATGCCCTCGACTCCCAGCACGCGGGCTGCAAGCTCCGCGTCTCTTCCGCGAGGCATGAGGACCAGCACTCGCTCGGAGTTCGGCAGGAGTTCAGGCTCCATGGCTGGGATCGTTCTCGTAGGGTGAATGAGGTGCGTCGACAGAGATCGGAGTCCCGGTCAATAGACCGCGAAACTGTCGGAGCGGTTCGCCAACCGAAATGCCATTACTGCTCAGATCGTAGTCACGAATCGATTTCTCATGCGGTCCACTGCGCTTCTTGAGGATGGAAATGGCTTTCTTGATCTCCGCCGCAGTCTCGTAGTAGCGAAGCAAAATGACGCAGTCTGCCAGGTAACTTACATCGACCACCGTAGACATCCCCGAACCGATGAAGCCATGCTGAGCCATGACCACGATGGTGGTCACGTTCCTCTCGCCGAGGTAGCTCAGAAGCTCGTGCAGCTGCAGGCTCAGGTAGCGCTCCTCGGGCATGGAGTTGAGGTAGCCGTTGAGGCTGTCGATCACGATGACGCTGGCGCCATGCTTTTCCACAGCGACTTTCACCTGATGAGTGAATTCGCCAGGAGACAATTCGGCAGGATCGATCTGCTGCACCGTGACAGCTCCCGACTCCACATGCTTGCCGAGCGGCATGTTGAGGTCCCGACAGCGGGCCAGAAGAGTGGAGACGCTCTCGTCAAAGATGAACATCGCGCACTTCTCGCCATGCTCGGCTGCGTGAGTTACGTATTGCGCTGAGAGAGTCGACTTTCCCGCGCCGGCAGGTCCGATCACGAGGGTACTGTTTCCCCGCCGCAGTCCACCCCCGGTCATCTTGTCAATCTCCGCGACGCCACTCTGAATCTGCCCTTCGTCGACTTGTGCACGACGATGGTGCGAAGTCTTGAGACGCGGATACACGGCAATTCCGCCTGTCAGGATCGAGAAATCATGGTAGCCGCCGCGGAACTGCGTTCCACGAACTTTGACCACCTCGAGTCTTCGCCGCGGTGCTCCATAAATGGGAGCGAGTCGCTCGAGAACGAGTACGCCATGAGGCACGCTGTGCAGCTGGAGATCGTTGGTCTCGGCGGTCTTGTCATCAAGAAAGAAAGCAGTGATTTTCCGCTTCGCAAAAAAATCTTTCAGAGCCAGAATCTGCTTGCGATACTTCAGCGTGCTCTGTGAGAGGAGCCTGATCTCGGAAAGTGAGTCGATCACTACCCTCTTGGGCTGCACCCGCTCAACTTCGCGAAGCATGTTGTTGATGGTCTCGCCGAGCTCGATTTCAGACGGGTGAAACAGGGTGAGGTCTTCTTCGTCCGACAGCATCTCCTCTCCGACCAGTTGCTCGTAGATGGAGATACCGTCCAACTCCCAGCCATGCGATGCGGCGACGCTGGTCAGTTCATTCAGGCTTTCGGAAAGCGTGACGTAAAGACCCTGCTCGCCTTCAGCGACTCCCTGCATTAGAAACTGCAGGGAAAGGGTGGTCTTGCCAGCACCGGGATCACCTTGAATCAGGTAAACGTGCCCTTTCGGAAATCCACCACCGAGAATCTCATCGAGACCCTCAATGCCTATTGAAGCGACTTTAGCGTCCTCAGATTTGTTCATTCGCATACTCGCCAACGAATGCATCGGCGATTCCTCCGGAGAAATGGCGTTTGAAACCGGCAAACACGCATGGGCAGGGGCCGCGCACCACCTCAAGAGCAAAGCTCGGACCACTTACTACTGAGGTTCAGGACGCCTGAAGTGGTGCTTCAAACAACGCGACGAGATGCACTCTACGGGACGTGGGATCCGCGCCATACCGTGTAGGTTCCGTCAGCGTAAACGCCTCAGCGCAAGCGTAGTTTGCGTAGGACACTCTGTTCGCGGGTACGATGGACCGATGGAGCAACCAGCAGGAAATCACCTACCGCCCGACGCGCTGATCGAGGTCGTGTCACGTCATTGGGGATACGACTCCCTGCGACCCCTCCAGCGTCAGGCCATGGAGTCTGTGCTGGCTCGACGCGACTCGCTGCTGGTGGTACCGACTGGCGGTGGAAAATCGCTTTGTTACCAGGCTCCGGCGCTCCTGGCTGAAGGGTTGACGATCGTGGTCTCACCGCTCATATCCCTGATGAAAGATCAGGTGGACTCGCTGCATGAGTGCGGCGTGTCCGCTGCACAGCTCAACAGCTCACTGCCAGCCACCGAACAACGCGCCGTCGAACAGATGGTCTCGCAGGGAAAAACAAGGCTCCTGTTCGTCTCTCCCGAGCGGCTGGCCATGTCCAGCTTCCGCGATCTGCTTCAGCGCTCCAACGTCTCCAGCTTCGCCATTGATGAAGCCCATTGCATAAGCCATTGGGGACATGACTTCCGCCCGGAGTATCGCCAGCTCCGGCAACTCTGCACGCTCTACCCGAATGCGTCATTGCACGCCTACACCGCGACCGCGACCGAGAAAGTCCGCCGCGACATCATCGAACAGTTAGGGCTTCGCAACCCACTGATCATGGTCGGGGAGATGGACCGGCCCAATCTCACCTACAAGATCCTTCCTCGACGCGATTCGATCAGACAGATTGAAGAGATTCTGAAGTCACACGCAGGAGAGGCTGGAATCGTCTACTGCATTCGAAGAAAAGAGGTCGACGAAACCGCCGCCGAGCTCAAACGGCGGGGACATAAAGCTGTGCCCTACCACGCGGGAATGACTCCCGACGAGCGCCGGCAGATGCAGGAATCCTTCGCCAGCGAAGCCTCGGATCTGGTGGTGGCCACCGTTGCCTTCGGGATGGGGATCGATCGCTCCAACGTCCGCTTCGTCATTCACACCGGGATGCCGAAATCGATCGAGCACTATCAGCAGGAGACCGGACGCGCTGGTCGAGACGGACTTGAAGCGGAGTGCGTCCTGCTCTATTCGCCTGGAGACGGTCAGCTGTGGAAAAGCATCATGGAGAAGGGAGCGACTGAGGAGAACCCCGAGCATCTGGCAATGGCCTTCGCACAGATCGACCTGATGGACCGCTTTTGCAGTGCCAGCATCTGTCGTCACAAATCCCTGGTCAAGCACTTCGGAGGTACGTACGAACCCGCCTCCTGCGGTGCGTGCGACGTCTGCCTGGGGGAGTTCGTGGTCGTCCCTGACGCACTGCAGCTCGCCCAGAAGATTCTCTCTTGCGTGGTGCGACTCAAGACTCCCTTCGGAGCCAGCTATCTCATCTCGGTGTTGCGCGGTGAGAACCTGCGCAAGATCACTGAACGGAATCACGACTCCCTCTCGACGTTCGGACTGCTGCGAAGCTACCCCAAAGAAGAATTGCGTGACTTCATCGGCCAGCTGGCGGCGAGCGGTTTCCTGCGTGTGGAAGGGGATGTCTACCCGGTCATCCGACTCACGGCTGATTCCGGCAGTGTTCTCAAAGGTGAAACGGTTCCGCTGTTGCGAGCGCAGGCTCAGACGACAGAAAGCCAGATGAGTTCACCGCAGCGAAAGTCCTCTGCAGATCGGACCGGAGACTGGGAGGGAGTCGATCGTAACCTGTTTGAAGAGTTGAGAAAGTGGCGCAAGGAAACGGCCGCCGAAAAATCTGTTCCGTCATTCGTGATCTTTGGAGATCGGACACTTCGCGCACTCGCAGCGATCCGCCCGACCACGCTGGCTTCGATGAATGCCGTTTACGGAATCGGAGATGCGAAACTGCAGGAGTACGGGCCTGCCATCGTCGAACTCATTTCAACCTGGTGCAGCGAGGCTGAGGTCAGCGTGAATCAGGCAGGCCAACAAAGTTCTGAACTTCGAAAACCGGTCAAGCAGTCGGGTGGTGGATGGACAGGACAGGCCGGTGCCGCATCGAAAGCATTCGCTGCGGGGGCCTCGATCGACGAAGTCGTCGAGAGCACAGGCCGCACGAGGCAGACCGTAATCGACTACCTCTGCCGGCATATCGAAGCGACCGATGCACCCATCGAGCGATGGGTGGATGCAGACACGATCGCACGAGTGACCACAGCTGCAGCCGAAGCGGGTCTGGCGCGGCTCCGACCGATCAGGGACCTCACCGGCGACGACGTGTCCTGGGACGAGATCCGAATCGTGCTGGCCAGGCTGAATTCTGCGATCTGACCGCTTCTAAAAGACTGGAAAGATCGGGCATGAAGCACGCATCGCGCTACGACGTTGATGACTCGCTTTTTCATTCTGCCGATTTCCTTCGTTCTCTTCTTGTCGGCATCGTGCAATCTGCCAAAGGATCCTGAAAGAACTCTGGATCGCGCCAGGGGAAAAGTACTTCGCGTCGGGGTCACTGAAAGCCCGCCCTGGATCGAACGTAAAGGCGATGAAGCGACCGGCCCGGAAGCCGAGGTCGTCTCAGGTTTCGCCGACTCCATCGGCGCGCAGGTCGATTGGATCTGGGGCGGCGCAGATGAGAATTGCGAAGCTCTCGAAAACTTCCAGATCGACATGGTCGCGGCAGGTCTGAACGACAAGAGCATGTGGAAGGCGAAGATCGGAGTTTCGAAGCCATACATGAGCTCAGCGATCGTCGCCGCGCGAGACCCTGCCTCCCCAACGGCGCCTCTGCGAAATCTTCCCATCGCCATTCTCGAGGGTGACAAGATCGGCGATGAACTCGGTAAGCGCGACGCGAAGATTGAGCGAGTCAAAAGCTTTTCAAAGTCGCACCACTACGTAGCTGGCCAGAAGGCAGTCCTGGAAGGCCTCGGGTATATCCCCTTTGCGCTGCTGACTGAAGAAAAGCGTGTGCTGGCAGTACCGCCGGGCGAGAACTCGATGCTGGTGGCGCTGGAAACGTACTACGACCACGAGCGGAGTGCACGCTCCAGGATCTACGGGATGCCCGAACAGTGAGGGCGCGCGAGTCATTCAACGTACCGCCGAGAATCGAACAGGACGTACGGCGTGCTTCCAGACTCGAATGGATCACCATCGCCTACATGACCTCCTGCGTGGTGGTGGTTTTCCTCACCATGGGCCAGTCGCAGGCAATGAAGGCAGTATGGGTTGAAGATTTTCTGGGATTGATTCCGCCCATTGCCTTCCTGATCTCCATCCGTATTTCCAGGCGCGAGCCGACCGAGCGCTTCCCTTACGGCTACCACCGTTCAGTTACCATTGCCTATCTTTGCGCAGCAGTCGCACTTCTGGCCGTCGGCGCACTGATTTTTTACGACTCTGTCCATACGCTCATCAGCCGTGAACATCCAACCATTGGGACGGTGCAGATCTTGGGATCCCCGATCTGGCTCGGCTGGCTCATGTACGCGGCCATCCTCTACACCTCGGCCGGCTCACTCGTGCTCGGGAGAATGAAGAAGTCGCTTGCTGAGAGTATCTACGACAAGACCCTGGCAGCCGACTGCGAGATGAACAGGGCTGACTGGATGACCGGCCTGGCCAGCTCAGTTGGCATCACTGGCATCGCACTGGGATGGTGGTGGGCCGACGCCATCGCTGCCCTCTTCATCTCGTTCGACATCGTTCTCGACGGCTGGAAGAACGTAAAAAGCGCCGTTAGGATTCTGATGGACGAAGCTCCTGAGGAAGCAATGACCGATCACGTCGGACACTTCGCGGAACGTCTGAGAGCCGCGACACTCAAACTTCACTGGGTGACCGACTGTGAGGTTCGCCTGCGGAGTGAAGGTCATCCGTTCACCGGAGAAGTTTTCGTCATCCCGAGAAAGGACATGGAGGACGTCATCTCGCTCCTGCCTGAGGTCGAAGCGCTGGCAGTCGAGCTGGATTGGCGGTTCTATGATCTCGTGATCATGCCCGTCCGGGATTTCAGGGACTGAGAGCATGCTCCCCAGTCGTTGCGAGTTCAGGGTGGTTTTCCGACTGTACCCTGCCTTCTGTTGAACACGCATTGCTCGTCAACGCTGCGCCAGCCCATCGCCTGCGAGTTGCTGATGTCGACTTTTGCCTTTGCTCCGGCCCCACGACCCCGGCCCCCGGCCCACCAGCGCATCAGCGCGAAGACATGAGTGTCTTCAGCGCTTCGACGGGACGTCGATCACCCGTCATCAATTTGCAGGCGCGCTTGAGATTCGTCTCGGCCTCGTCTTTCGTCCCGCTGATCCGATGGATTTCGCCGGCATAGAGCCAGGCCAGGCCACAGGCGGAGTCGATACGTTTCACTCTCTCGAGTTCGAGCAGGGATTCACGGGCCGCATATTTCGACAGCGAGAAGCGCGCATACGCGAGTTCCGAACGATAGATTCCGTTCTGCGGATCGCAGTCCGAGGCGAACTCGAGGAAGGTGATGGCGTCCTTCAATTTTCCACTCTGCAGCAGAACCTGGGCCTTCCGGTACTGCTCTTCCGGATCGAGCAGGTCAGTCTTCAGCGCGAAGCGTCCTGCGGAAAGACTTCGCCGATGTTCCTCCCTCAGTGTGCGTCGCCGGGTGATCAGCGTGTTGCGCCGTTCCTTGTCGGCCAGCTCTCCGTAGGATCGCGATGCCGCAATGAATACCTCGCGCGCTTTGTCGCGAAGATCGGCGAGCGCATTCTCGTCGAACTGCCAGGGCGCTGTTCTCTGTGCAACGACGATAAACGCTTCGTCGATCTGTTCAACGGTCGCGGTCTCTTCGAGCTGCAGCAACTCGAATGCGTCCTGCCGTCGAAACTGCAGGTAAGACTGCATGATCCTGTCTCGCAGGCGGCTCTGATCCGGTCCAGGCGTGATCAGCGGCTGTGATGCTGCCGCAGGAATGACCGGAGGCACCGGAGTCGAACGCGCTGCCGTGATCGGAATCAATTCAGCGGGCACGACGATGCCTACGATGGCCAGCGCGTACACCACCCGGCTGATCTCCTCGTAGGGCAGGTCCACAACCGCTGCCAGCTCGTCGACCCGAAGTCCGCTTCGCAGACGGTCAGTCAGTGTCTGCTGCGCAGCCGTGAGCCTGATCTCCTCGAGTGGGAACGGAGGCGACGGATGAATACCGAGCTTCCTGCCGATGAAGGGAACGATGGCGCGATCCACGTCCTCCTGAAGTGCGAACCGTATGATGCCCGTCAGAATGAGCTGCGGCGTTTTCACCTTCAGCGGACTGGAGACGACTGGAACTTCAGCCTCGATGGAGAACTCACCCGTGCGCCAGGTGAAAACATCCAGCAGTTTTTTCGCGAGATTCTGCTGAAGAATGCGATAGAGCTCAGTCGCCGTGACCAGCTCCCGTTCGATGAGAACTTCCCCCAGTTGCACGCCCCTCGACGCAGAGAGCGCGAGACTGGAGTTCATGGCATCGGCACTGAGTTTTCCCTCGGCGACCATGAAACGTCCGAGGGTTTCGTGGGCCAGGTTGGAGCGGCAGTCCACGGGGACACCACGTTCGAGGAGCACCTTCTTCTCCACCTGATTGTGCCGAATGGATAAAGAGAGGGTCTGCCGCTCGATGGCGATCGCCTGCAGGAGCGCCGCGAAAGGCACGGTCTCCAGACGACCCTGACGGAGACGTGCGATTGCCGAAAGCTGTTCGCGTGAAGGAATCAATGCATGAACCGGCGAAACATCAATGCGGGATTATCGCATTACCGGTTCGGCCATCGCGAAGAGATCGGTCAGTTACTTACGCGGGACTCAGAGTGATGCCACTCGTTGGGACTTGTCGAACGCTGCAGTCATAGGCCTGGAGGGATCGGTCCGTCTTTCCATCTCGACGCGATTCCGGCCGCGATTCTTACCGCGGTACATTGCCCGATCGGCAGCGGCAAGCAGCGCGGGAGCATCAGGGAACGTGGAGTGTGGCATCGAGGCGACACCTATGCTTACCGTGGCGTGGAGTCGCTCTACTGAGTCAGAGCCGATGGAGGTCGCCTCGATCGCGCGACGAATTTTCTCAGCCACCTGATACGCAGGGAGCAAGTGTGTTTCGGGGAGAATGATGGCGAACTCTTCGCCCCCGAATCGCGCAGCCGTATCCGAACTACGAAGATGAGCGGAGATGACGCTCCCTATCGAGAAAAGCACGTCGTCGCCAGCCTGATGTCCGTAATTGTCGTTCACCTGTTTGAAATGATCGAGATCCAGAAGCAGCAGCGAAAGCGGCCGCTGGTAGCGCATCGCGTGCTCGAACGATTTTTCGAATTTCTCCTGAAAAGCACGGCGATTCTGAAGTCCGGTAAGGCTGTCCGTGCCAGCCACGAGCTCGAGCTTGCGATTCGACTGAATGAGAGCCTTCTGCAGGCTCACAATGCGAAGACCAGCGCGAACTCTCGCCAGCAGTTCCGGCATTCCCACAGGCTTGGCAACGTAATCGTCGGCTCCTCTCTCAAAGCCCTCGAGAACGGAGGCGGCGCTCGCTTCAGCGGTGAGCATGATGACGTAGCGATTGAACGCAGATGAATCCGACTTGAGTTCATGACAAAGGTTTACGCCATCGCCGTCCGGGAGACCTCGGTCGCAGATGAGCAGATCCGTACCGTCAGTACGGAGTCCTTCCCTGGCCGCTGCGATGGTGCCGTATGCGTGCACCAGAAATCCCTGGCTGCGAAGGGAGTGCTGCAGAAGTATCGAGATGGAAGGATCGTCTTCGAGAATGCTCACTCTGAACGGGAGTCCACTCTCTGAAATCTGCGCAGAATGGGATGTAGCTTTGGCGATCTCGATCATTCGATGTCCTGGACCACGAGAAATCCGTGATCGGGGTTAGCGGACAGAGCACCAGACTTCAACTCCCAGGGCGCGTCTGTTCGAGCGGGTCAGGCGAATCGATGGTTGTAACTATGAATAACTGTCCATTATTCCGAACACGACATCCTCTAAAACGGACGCACGAAGGTTCAGATGATCCGCAACCCTGCTCGAAAAGTTCAGCCGCGCTCGCGGGAAGCAACTGCGGGCCTTTTGATGGAGAAGGGCTCACTCAGCCTCGCGTACTGGTCACCTCCGAGTCGGGACAGCGGAGCGAAAGTCTTGTCGTCGATCACCCGCATCAACAGAATTTCCAGCAGGACGATGGTCGTCACCGGCATACCAACCTCCACCGTTTGCAATAGCCTGCATTCCATGGCCACAGGAGACTCCAGCACTCTGGGTGGCCGTACGCGATCCGAACTCTCTTCGGTGAAGCCTGTGACACCGAACTCGCTCACCTCGTAGTCATACTCGCCCGAACTGAGAACCATCTGAGCGGCGAACGATGCGTCCACCACATTCACCACGCATTCGCCGTTTTCGCGAAGGTTCATGAGCGTGTCCTTGACTCGCCCGCCCCGTCCTGAGGCGATGGCAATGGATACGACCGGAGGGTCGGAACAGACGCCGCTGAAAAATGAGAAGGGAGACAGGTTACTGATTCCACGCGGCGAGATGGTCGAGACAAACGCGATCGGGCGAGGAACGATACTCCTGATCATCCACTGATAGCGCTCGCGAGCAGGGATCGCGGAGAAGTCGATGATCATCGACCACAGCATATCCCCGACCGCTCGATTTCGGGTCGAGAATGAGGAGCAGGTGCATTCGATCCGCTCCTTCGTTAAACTCGACCTTCATAGACATTCCATCGACTACATGATCGCGCAGCGAATCTCTCACTACGACGTCATCAGAAAAATCGGCTCCGGCGGCATGGGAGAGGTTTATCTGGTCGAGGACACGCGCCTGCGACGACAGGCTGCCCTGAAGGTCCTTTCGGACATTTCCGTTGAATTTGAAGACAGACTTCTCCGATTTCAGCTCGAAGCGCGGGCCGCTTCCGCATTGAATCATCCGAACATCGTCACCATCTACGACATCGGCGTGCAGGACAAACTTCACTACATTGCCACGGAATACATCGAAGGAAAAACACTGCGGGAACAGATGCAGGGCGGAATTCCGCTGATCACCTGCCTCGACATCGCCATTCAGATCGGGGAGGCACTGGCCGCAGCTCACGACGTGAACATCGTACACCGCGACGTCAAACCGGAGAACGTCATGGTGCGTCCAGATGGATACGTGAAGGTACTCGATTTCGGTCTGGCGAAACTGACCTCACCTGACGCCGCGAATATCGCAGGGGATGCGAGAAATCTCACTGCGCCGGGCCGCGTGATCGGAACGGCACGCTACATGTCCCCCGAGCAGATCCTTGCGTACGAAGTCGATGGCAGAAGCGATCTATTCGGACTCGCTGTGGTGCTCTACGAGATGATCGCCGGACGCGCTCCGTTCACAGGGTTTGGCAGTGGAGACACGCTGGCGGCAATTCTCGGGCGTGAAGCGCAGCCTTTGAATCTCGCTGGGGATCACGGCCCCGCACTGGAAGACTGCATTCAGAAAGCTCTCTCGAAAGATAAGACGCATCGGCAGGTCGACGTGCGCGCATTCATTCTCGAGCTCCGCAGGATCCGTCGCACGATGAGCGCAAACGCATCGAGCCCAGTGCGTGCCGGCAACGACCGCGACTCCTCGGGCACTTCGACGGAGGTCTGGCAGTCCATCGCCAGGACCGCGCGTGATATCGAAAACAGCACGGAGAGCAGGCGCGCCGGGAAACGCAGAGTCCGCGCTGGAGTGATCGTGGCGGCAGTCGCTGCGGCGATCGCGATTGCCGCTTTCTCCTTCGGCTTCCTTGAACGAAACCAGGCCATCGATTCGATCGCAGTGCTGCCGTTTATCAATGCCGGTGGACAGGGTGAGCACGAGTATCTCGCCGACGGACTCTCGGAAAGCATCATTCACAATCTGTCTTCCATCCCCGCGCTGAGAGTCATGGCTCGCAGCACGGTCGCGCGCTATAGGCAGCGACAGGTGGACCCGATCGGCGTTGGGAAAGAGTTGAAGGTCGAAGCGGTGCTCACCGGCCGCCTGATCGCGAGAGGTCAGGGAGTGAGGGTTGAAGCAGACCTGGTGGAAGTCGGCAGTGGACGGCAGCTCTGGGGGAAGGTGTACGACTTGTCGCCGGACGAACTCCCCTCCCTGCAATCTACGATTTCTCGCACCATCGCGAGTGAACTTCATCTACGGCTCAGTGGCGAACAGAAGGAACGGGTCGGTCGAGTCAATACCCACGATTCCGAAGCCTACCGCCTGTACTTGAAAGGCCGCTACCATCTCAACCGACAGAATCCGGACGGTTTCAGCAAAGCGGTAGAGCACTTCGAAGCAGCGCTGCGGCAGGATTCAAGTTTCGCGCTGGCCTACGCAGGTCTCGCCGATGCGTACTATCACCTCTCGAACATCCGCATGGCACCTTCGGTGGCCATGCCCAAAGCGAAAATCGCGGCGCAGAGAGCCCTGGAACTGGACAGTCAGCTTGCAGAAGCCCGAACGTCACTCGCACTCGTAACGGCCTGGTACGACTGGAATCTTGGAGCTGCGGAGCAGGAATTTCAACGTGCGATCCGCCTGAACTCGAACTACGGAGAAGCTCATCGGCATTATGGTGATCTGCTCATCGTCACTGGTCGGTTCGAGGACGCGGTGCGGGAGAAACGTCTGGCGCAGACATTGGATCCAGTCTCCCTCTCTGCCAACCTCGGCCTTGCGCGAGCGCTGATGTATGCGGGACGCGTCGCGGAGAGCGAGCTGGAAATCGAACGCACCATGAACTTCGATCCCAGTTTCGATTCTCTGTGGCATCAGTACGCCTGGATCGCCATGGTTTCCGGTAACTATCCAGTGGCCATCGCCCGACTCCGGAAGGGTCTGCTGCATGCTCCCGAATCACCAGCGCTGCTGGCTTTGCTCGCATCCTGTGAAGGGAAAGCCGGAAACGTGGTCGCAGCCGAGAAGGCGCTTTCAGCGCTGCGTGCTCTCGAGAAGAAACGTTACATCCTCCCGGTCTTCCTTGCTCGCGCCAACGTCGGCCTGGGGCGTCATGACGAGGCCTGCAAGTATCTCGAGGCCGCGTTCGAAGCGCGCTCGGAGTCAATGCTCTGGTTGAAAGTCGACCAGAGTTTCGCCGACCTGGGTAACCATCCTCGGTTCAAGAAACTGATGCTGCGCATCGATCAGGCCGCACGCAGCTGATACGCCATCACGTCGGCCTGTGACTTCTCTATACTTCGGTCATGCATCCACGGCGAATGATTGCACCGATTTTTATCGTGTCTCTGCTCGTCTCTGTCTCTTGCGGGAGCGAACCAGCTGCGACTGCAACTAAAGGCAACCCGGCGTCCCTGCCGATCGTGCGTCCCGATGCTGCCGCGGCTGCAGCTTTGATTCGAAACTCCCTCGAGTACTCTGACTTCGAGTTCACCAGTGCCGGCTGGGCTCTTCCTCTGGAGAAACGATTTCTCAATCCCGAAGCACTTCTCGCCGCGCGCTCTCTCGAAAAAGATGGCTGGGTGCGACTGACTCCGTCGGGCGATGTGGAGCTGACTGAGAAAGCTCTGCAGGACCGAAGATTCCTGGTCAGGCCGAACGGGTTCGTCGACATCGTTCCGTTGGCCAGGAAAGAATTCGGCTCGGTCGAATCGGTCACCGGAGGGGCCGACGACCAGACTGCGCAAGCTGCATTTGACTGGCGCTGGGTACCGAATGAAATCGGCACGGCCTTCAAGAGCGGAATGCTCAACCAGCGCTTCGCAGGAAAGCAAAAGGCCATGGCCATACTGAGGCACGACGGTCAAGCCTGGCAGATCTCACTGATCGAGAGCAGATAGGATAGCTGCGGAGCTTTCAGCTGTGGCCGTGGTTCCCATTTCAACTTCCGCTCGCGCGTCCGAACGTGATCCAGCGAATTGCAAACTCTTTGGGACGCCCACTCGGCTACGAAAGCCCCGGAAGGGGCGACATCGCAATAGCCCCACCCGTGAGGGTGGGGTAAACCCCGCTACTCCGAAATTCCTTAGGAGCCCCAGAGGGGCGGCATCGCGACTTTCTAACCCACGAACATTGCCTGACTATTGCCTGCAGTATAATATCCAAGCCAATTGCGCATTCGCAGGTGCCGCCCCTCCGGGGCTCCGACAAAAGCAAGGTCCGGAAGAGTCCCAGGCTTCACAGCCTGGGCTAAACCGATGCCGGCCCTCCGGGCCTCAACAGCAACCGAAGGACGCCTCCGTGGCCTAAAGTTCACCAACTTCGGCTGGATGCGAGGCGCACGGCCTCCTTCCCGACCAAGGCATAGTCGACCCTCGGTGAAACAGCCACACCGACAGTCTGCCATCCACGCCCGCAGCAGAAAATCTGTGAGAAATGCGGGTTACAGGTATTCTCAGTGCATGCGAGCGACGCACCTTCTGTTGATTTTTCTGGCGACCTCGCTCCTATCGTGTCGAACTGGGGCCCGGGAGAAGCAGCCCACAGGATTCCTCGATCGCACGGTGATTGTCAGCGGAATCGAGTACCGCTATCAGCTCTACGTCCCTCGTGCCTACGATCCGTCCATGAAGTGGCCGGCCATTCTTTTCCTCCATGGTGCAGGCGAGCGAGGCTCGGACGGCCTGTTCGGAACTGCCATCGCCCTGGCCAACGCCATACGACGAAACCCCGACCTCTACCCGGCGCTGGTCATTTTTCCGCAGTGTCGAAAAAACCAGCAGTGGACCGGCGTGATGCAGGACCTGGCCCTGGCTACCCTGGAAGCCACGCAGAAAAACTTTTCCATTGATCCCGACAGGCTGCTGCTCACCGGCATCTCCATGGGTGGAGCGGGCAGCTGGCTGCTTGCTCTGCGACAACCTGATCGATTCGCCGCAGTTGCGCCGATCTGCGGGTGGGTCGTACCTCCGCCTGCACTTTCTCAATTTGCGCGCGATATCTCAGCCGACGGCATCGAGATGCAGAGGCCCTATCAATCGGTGGCAGCGAAGCTGAAGAACCTGCCGATCTGGATCGCGCATGGGAGTGCGGACACCACCGTTCCTGTCGAGGAATCAAGAGCGATGGCTGGAGCGCTCAGCGAAGTCGGTGCAACAGTTCGGTACGTCGAACTTCCCGGCGCTGGTCACAATGCCTGGGACCCGACCTTTCTCGATCCGAGATTCGCAGAATGGCTGCTTCAGCAGCGTCGATCGACCGGAAAGTGAAGAAAAATCCAGCACGCGGGCGCTCTCTATTTCGACTGAGTTCGCGCAACTGATCGGAACTCGTCGTAATCTTTCTGCACCCTTGCACGGGAGTACGTCCACAGCCCTTTTCCGGAAGGAAAGGTGGCCAGGGACCGTTCGAAAAACACTTTGGCTTCGAGCGACCGTCCCTGCGCCACCCTCACCCTGGCGAGACCGTGAAGGGCCTCGGCTATCACGGTAGCGTTGGACTCGTCGTCGACCGTCCCGGAAGAGTTCCGCAGCAGGATGGCCTCGGCCTCATCCAGCTTCCCCTGGAGACGCAACGCGTTCGCGCGAGTGTTCTCACCCTCGATCAATCGTGTATCGCCTGGCTCGACAAAGGGTCGCAATGTTTCAACTCCGCGCTTCGCAAGCACCTCCGCCTCCGCTCCTTTTCCCCGCAGCGCAAGGATGGAGGCGAGTCGAAGGATGCCACGTGCCGTCGGGTAACTCTCATCACCAACCTGCTCCCACAGCGTAGTACTTCGACGCATGAGCGCTTCAGCGTGATCGAGATCGCCGCGGTAAACTTCCAGCGACGCGTAATCCCCGAGGGTCATGGCCAGATTCTGTGCGTCGACCCCCTCATTTTTGGCGTAGAGCTGTTCGCGAATGGCCAGCGTACGCTTCATGTAGAGTTCCGCTTCATCGAGCCGGCCGGCGGCCGCAAGTGTTCCCGAGAGATCGAAGAGTCCCCGGGTGACCCTGACGTGGCCCCTCCCGAGTGCTCGTTCCCGAATCGAGATGCTCTCGCGCAGCATCTTCTCCGCCGTCACATA
>JBKJUK010000264.1:0-13050 GCA_046590705.1 Thermoanaerobaculia bacterium | reverse complement strand
CGCGCTGCGCGCGCGCCGATCTCTGATTTACTTCTGAAACAGCTTACGAGCTGGATGCAGCGGTATCTGTTCAATCTGTGGCGGCTGGTGCCTTAGTGTTTTGAAAGAAGTTTGCCGATTTCTTCCGCAATCTTCTGGAGTGCTTGTCTGGTCCGGGCCTGATCTTCCCGCAGCGCCTCGATGTCGGCGCGCATTGCGTTCAGAACGTCGCCGTCCGTGCCGCCTTCGTCCGGAGCGGATCGGGGTGACTGCTGAGAAGCGTCAGGGAACTTCAGCGGGGCGGGCTGCTCGTGCTCTGCAATCTCGGAATCGGCCGGCAGTTCTTCGATCTCGTTGTCAGGTTCCACGAAAGGTACTGCGAAGTTGCCAGCAAAGGTGGCTGGCCGTTCCCGACCTTCCAGGAGTTTCTCCAGCGAGACTTCTTCGGCGTTGTCGTACTCGCGAGCGGCGTCGCCCTCGAACGGCGCTTCCTGCGAGGCGAATGGATTTTCGGAGGGACTGAAAGCTTCGGGTGCTGCCTCTTCCGATACGGCGGCAACTCCGGCCGCCACTTTCTTCCCTGGTTTTCTCTCTTCGGTCAGGTCACTCTTTCCACCCTTACCACTGAGACGTTTGATCAGGTGCTTGGCCGTGATCTTGGAAACCAGCTTGAACGTCTCCATGACCCCATCGCCGCGCAGAGCCGAGGCTTCCATGAACGGATAGCCTTCGAAGCCGAGACGGGACTGGATTTCCTCGACAGGGAGCACGCCGGGAAGGTCACGTTTGTTGTACTGAATGACCACCGGCAACTCATTGAAGTCGATCTGGTTCTGCTCGAGATTTTCGATCAGATTATTGAAACTGTCGCGGTTCGACTCGACCATTGTCGGCTGCGAGTCGGCCACGAACACCACCGCATCGGCACCTTTGAGTACCAGCTTTCGAGTCTCGTTGTAGAAGACCTGTCCGGGAACGGTGTAGAGCTGAATTTTGAGGTTGAAGTTCCCGACCTTTCCGATGTCCACCGGAAGCAGGTCGAAGAAAAGGGTGCGGTCCGTTTTCGTGGCGAGCGAGAGCATCTTGCCGCGCGATTGGGGATCGAGCTTGTCAAAAATGACGAGCAGGTTCGTCGTCTTACCGCAGAGCCCCGGACCGTAGTAGACGATCTTGGCGGTCATCTCACGCGTGGCGTGATTGAAAAGAACCATTCTGGAAACCTCTTGTTGTGGACTGTCGGAAGAGTATGTCACCGCACCGCTGCAGTGACAAGGTAATGAAGTCCTGGAATCACGGGCGGATGGTCACGATGGTAGCGCCCCAGCCACCTGCTGACCAGTCACTATCAGTCGCCGATTCTACCCAGTCCAATTTCGAGAGGGCCAGGCGGATGTTGGCACGCTGGACTCCGATACCTTTACCGTGAATCAGCCTGACCTGGCGGTAACCCGCCTCGCGCGCGGCCTCAAGATACGAAAGGGCAGCCGGCACCACATCACGGGGCTGAAAGCTGTGGAGATCGAGCACATCCCCGATTGGAATGTCGAAAAGCTCATGGTCATCATCCTCGTCGACTGGATCCATATCGCCATGGTAGCCGAGCACGTAGTCGATCGAGTGTGGCCTGGAACTGGTATTGTTCGCGCAGTCCATGATGATGTGACCAGGTCGCCGCGCAGGGGCGAACGCAACGCGCCCCTGCTATCTGTCCATCGAACACGGGAGAATGTTTCGAGATGTCGACCTTACTTGAAGATCTTCAGCGGGTGAAAACCTTCGAATACACCGAGGAAGATGTCCGCGGTTTCGAGCTGCTGCACGGAGAGATCCGCCAGCTCAAGAAAGAGCGTAACGCCATCATCGTTGCGCATAATTACTACAGGCCCGAGATCCTGAAGATCGCGGATTTCGTCGGTGATTCACTCGAGCTTTCATTGATGGCTGCAAGAGTGAAGGAGGCAGACGTGATCTGCTTCTGCGGAGTTCACTTCATGGCCGAAACGGCGAAGATCGTGAACCCGACGGTCAAAGTTCTGCTCCCGAATCTGCTCGCAGGTTGTCAGCTCGCAGATTCCGCGCCGGCCGAGGAGTTGCGAGAACGGATCAACGAACTGAGAAAGGTGCACGACGATCTTGCCGTGGTCAGTTACGTGAACACCACAGCCGCAGTCAAGGCTCTATCGGATGTCATCTGCACTTCCGGCAACGCGGCCCGCGTGGTCCGATCGCTGCCGAACAGGAACATCCTTTTCGTTCCGGACCGCAACCTGGCGAACCATGTACAGCTGCAGGTGCCGGACAAGAACATCATTCCCTGGGATGGCTTCTGCTACGTGCATCAGCAGATCACGCCGGAAGAAGTGACCAGGGTTCGGGAAGCCGACCCAGAAATCAGAATTCTCGTTCATCCCGAATGCAGGCCGGATGTTGCGCGCCTTGCCGACGCCGTGCTGTCCACCGCTGGAATGGTCAAGTATGCGAAGGAGAACAGCTCCTCGCGTTTCCTGGTAGTCACCGAATGCGGTCTGTCAGATCGTCTGGCGATGGAAGTACCCGAAAAGACCTTCGTGAAGGGCTGCAAACTCTGTACGTTCATGAAGGTGACCACGCTCGAAGATGTGCGCGATTCGTTGCTTCACCTACGCTACGAGATCGAAGTACCGGAGGAGACGCGACGCAACGCTGAGCGCGCTCTTCAGCGCATGTTCGAAGTCGAGAGAACCGCCAACGTCGACGGATGAGCGCCGGGGCGCCTAGCCCGCATTTCTGACAGAGTCTCTGCTGCGGACGCGGATAGCGGCCGGTCTGCTTCGTTGCACGACCTTTTCGCTCCTCGACAGAGGTTCGACGATGCCTTCGGCACGAAAGGGCCCTACGTCTCGCATCCAGGCCGCTCTCCACGTTCTCGCGACGAGACCCTGCGAGAAATGCGGGCTACTCGCCACTCGTGACGGAACGCTGCCTTTTCCGCAGATGAGATTGTGAATTCCGATGACGTCGTCTTCAACGGCGTCCAGATCCTGTTTGACGGTCGACAGGATGTACTGGAATCGCGGATTCTGCTGCAGTCCGGCCAGCCACGGATGACGTGTCAGAAAATACCAGCTGTGATTTCCGAGTGCCGCCGAACGGGAAAACCACTCCACGGCCTTGTCGGTGTCACCAATCTTCGCGTAAGCCAGACCAATTCGCTGCGCAACCCAGTGATTCGTTTCTGCATCTCTGGAGAGCGCCGCGATGGCGTTCTCCATCTCAGGTCTGTCTTTCTCGCTCGCAGCGATCATCGCTCGAAGACTGTTTCCAGAGAAGTGCTGGGGCGACAGTCCTGAAGCCAGCTTCTGCTCCCTTCGAGCAGCGCGAAGATCATTCTTCAGAAGGAAGGCCAGCCCTCTCATGTCGTGTCCCGCCAGACGGGTCTCCGGGGAGGCCAGTGCGAGTTGCGAGAGGCTCAGACTTCCAGCCGCGTCCACGGAATTGACGTTCCAGTATCCGCGGGTCTTGGCGTCGTTGGAGGTGGGATTGCTCTCCACGAATTTCTTACCGAGACAGGCTGCCTTCTCGACGTCGCCCGTCGAGATGAAGTAGCTGACGATGGTGTAAAGAGCCTGCGACTCCTTGGGGTTCAGTCTGAGGGCAGCGAGGTTCTCGCGCACGGCCTCCGTGAATCGGCCGGGAACACGGATCAACGTTCGGCCCAGCGCCAGATGGGCCTCAGCCAGGTTGGGATCGAGTCTTACGGCCTGCCGCGCGTAACGTTCGGCTTCCACAACCATATCTCTCCGGTTGAGTCCGCGGATCTGACCGAGTGACATCGAGATGGCCAGCTCAGCGTACGCCGCAGCGAAGCCTGGATCCAACTCGATGGCACGCTCCAGTAGCTGAATCTGCTCGTCATGCTGTTTCGGAATGAGCGTTCCGGTGAGAGCACGCGAACGAAGATAAGCCTCGTAAGCCTCGGGGCTGGAGCTGCGCGCTTCGGAACCACCGGTGCTTCCCGGACCCTGTGAGATCTTCTGACGAAGCGCTGCAGTCGCCTTCGTCGAAGCGAGATCCATCAGACTCATCAGATCGTCGCGGCGTCCGTCGACGGTTGCGGCCCAGATTCCGTAGCCGGTTCGGCAGTCCGTGAGCTGCAGGTTGATTCGCAGCCGGTTCCCGGAGGACAGGAAGTGTCCTTCCAGCACGCCGTCCACTTTGAGTCTCTCGCCAGCGGTGCGCGCATCGACTTTCTCTCGTTTGAACTCGAGGATGGCAGAGGTCGGGCGCACCTGCAGGGCCGGAATCTGCTGAAGCCTCGTGGCTAGCGTGTCAGCGAGTCCGATGATCAGAAAATCCTCTTCCGCGACCTTGCTCAGGTTGGCGAAGGGAAGAACGGCGATCGAGCGGATGGCGGTAGGCGCCGTGATCGCTGCTCCGCTGCGAAACAGGCCGGCCTTGTACAGCGCTACAGCCCCAATGATCAGCAGAAGGGCCAGGGCCATTCCGATTGTTGCGTACTTTTTGAGAGGCGACGGCCTCACCGTTCGGCCGAATGTCGACTGACGCCCGCTGGTCAGAGGGCGAATCGTTGCGGTCCGGTCCCGCAGATCCCGAATCGCTTCTTCGAGCTCTTCGGCCGTCTGAAAACGGTCCTCGGGCTTTTTCTGAAGAAGCCTGGAGATGATGTCGGCGGCCTCGGGAGGGAAGGACGGGTCCATCGGCGCGAAGGCGATCGGTTCCTCGAACTTGATTTTCTCCAGGGTTGCCAGAGGGCTTTCTGACTGGAAAGGGAGGATGCCGGTCACGGCCTCATAGAAAACAATGCCCGTGGAGAAGAGATCACTGCGCGCATCAGCGGGCATGCCTCTGGCCTGCTCAGGCGAAATGTAGGGTACGGTCCCGAAGAAGTTTCCGTCGTGAGAAGAAAATTCGAGTGTCGGATCGTCAACCGTGCCGTATTGCTGCTCGAGCAGTTTCGCCAATCCAAAGTCGAGAATTTTGGCAGTGCCATCTGCCTCGACCATGATGTTCGCGCTCTTGATGTCGCGGTGGATCACATTGTTACGATGAGCGGCTGCCAGACCTGCAGCGATCTGTTCGGCCAGTTTCAGGAATGCCCGGCCGTCCAGCGCTTTCTGCCGAATGAGATTGGACAGGTTCTGCCCTTCGCAGTATTCGAGTGCGATGAACGGCGTCCGCTCGTCGCTGTGTCCAGCTTCGTAAATGGTTGCTACGTTCGGGTGTCTGATCGCCGCCGCCGCACGCGCCTCTCTGAGAAAACGGGTGGTGCGATCGGTGTCTGGGAGATCGAAGTCTGCGAGTACCTTCAAAGCGACCAGCCTGCCCAGGCGAAGGTCGCGAGCTAGATAGACCACACCCATCCCGCCTCGTCCGAGGACCCGTTCGATGGCGTAAGTAGGGATGGAAGGCTCTGGCATCTACGGAGGACTGTACACGCTAAACGACTGATTCTTCGGGCTTCGTAACCAAAGGTGTAATTGATTCCTTCCGGTTTTCTGCGAATAATTCAATCACTTCCATGGGTCAATTTCTGCAGCAAGCCTCGGCGGGCGTGTATCCTGATGACCTTCCGTCCCGAGCTGGATCAAGCTTGCGTCGCTTCTGTCCGCAAGCAGAGCAGAATTACTAAGCTGGGTTATGTTCTTACCCTGACGCACTGAAAGGCATGTCCGAAAGATGACACAAATCGGTAACGCAGCTCCGGCAGGGCTGGCGCTTCCTGTCCGCTACCAGCTTCTGCAGACGCTGAAAGACAGCAGCACCACCACGGTCTATCGCGTGTTCGATGTCACGGACCAACGCGAGAAGGCCATGAAGATTCTCCGCTTTGAGATGTCCGAGCAGGACGAGTTGCTTCGTTTCGAAACCGAGTTCAAGACCCTGGGCCAGCTGGATCACGCGGCGGTGATCGATGTGCATGAGTTCGGACTTCTCGACGAAGGTTACCCGTACTTCACCATGGAGTTTTTTGCTGGCAGGCGCATCACAGAGTACTTCAACGGAAATAACTGGCAGGCGCTCTACCACGTGCTCATCCAGATCGTAGCCGGACTGCACCACATTCATCATCTCGGAATCGTTCATCTCGATCTGAAACCGTCGAACATCATGATCAGTGACGACGGTCGCGTGAAGATCATGGACTTCGGTCTGGCCGCTGAGGGTCAGCAGCTTTTCGACAGGAAAATCAGGGGAACGCTGCAGTACATGGCCCCTGAGGTCCTGAGGCAGGATCGCGTGGATCTGAGAGCTGATCTCTACGCCCTCGGAATGACCATCTACGAGACGGTGACCGGCGCACTACCCACTTACGGCAAGCCTGCCATGGACGTGATCAGGTTCCATCTGGACGATGAAGTCAAGCGGCCATCGGCGATCAACCCTAACGTTCCACTAGAGCTTGAAACGATCATCCTTCGTCTGTTGGAGAAGGATCCTCGGGACCGTTATCCATCTGCTGCTCTTCTTCTTCACGACCTGGCGCAGAACGCCGGGGTCAGGCTTTCAACATCGGAATTGCTTGTAGGAAGTGGAGAGCTGCTCGCCGCGCCGCTGATCGGAAGGTCGCGCGAGATCGACGAAATCGCTCAGCACATTTCCGAGGCCAGAGAGGGGCGGGGTGGCGGACTCATCGTGGCCGCTCCGGAGGGTATGGGGAAGAGCCGGGTCGTCCGCGAAGCGACACTGCGCGCGCAGATCGACGGAGCCCGAATCTTCTGCGGACGCTGCCCGGTAAATCGCAAAACGATTTACGCGCCTTTCTTCGAAATCTTTCAGCAGATGTTGCGGTCCGTGAATCCGGATGCCGATCCGGCTGCCGAGATTCGTCGGATCGTCCGCACGGTTGCATCCGGTGGAGTCGACGGCAGGTCCGGAAAGAGTCAGAAGGTCAGGCTTTTCACCAGAATTCTGCAGTCCATCCAGGATTTCTACGGTTTGCTCAACGCCATGGGCGAGAGCGGCTCACCTCTCATTCTGGTGATCGAAGATCTGCAGTGGGCGGATAAGAGCACAGCTGAACTGTTCTCGTTTCTCATTGGAGATGCGCGACGCACGAATCTGCTGCTCATCGGTACGCTGACAACGGACGAATCGAACGAGTTCGCCAAGGGCCCTGGACACGATTGGCAGCAGAGAGCGAAAGAGACGTCAGTTCCGCTCCTGCATATCAATCCGCTCAGTGACGAGAGTGTCCAGGAATACGTCGAGTCTCTGCTGGGTCAGCGCAACCTCCCCCACGAATTCGTGCGCTGGATCCTCTGGGAATCGGGAGGATCTCCTCTCAACATCCGTCGCATCATCGAGCATCTGGTGCAGAGCCGGATGGTCTTTTCCACCGTCGATGGCTGGAGTGCGGACATGGAGCAGATTCATGCGCTCCGAATTCCGGGAGGAGCGGCGTCGCTCTCGGTGGACTCGCTCGACCATCTCGCCGAACGCGAACGAACCGTGCTCCAGGTCGGCGCAGTGCTCGGCGAAAGTTTCGATCTGAACACCATCGCGAAAATCAGCTCTCTCGCGCCGGAGGACACCTACGCGGCGCTTCGCGAACTGGTCGCGGCCAACATTCTCGATCAGAGTGGCGATGGTAGAAGCTTCGCATTTCCGCAGGTGAGCTATCGCGAGACGGTTTATGCGTCCGTTCCCGAAAGAGACAGGGCATCGCTGCATGCGCGTGTGGCTGCGGTGCTCGAAGAGCGGTTCGAAGACGGCGCTTACGAACTCCTCGGGCAGGTGGCCTATCACTATTCCCGAGCGAACGACTACGCCAAAGGGATCGAGCACTCGATCAGAGCAGGGGAGCATGCTTCCTCCGCACTCGCTCACGAGCAGGCGGCGGAATTCTATCGCAGCGCTCTCGAGCTCATGGACCTGTCAGGTTCCGAAGCTCGACGCTCCGAAATCCGCGAGAAGCTCGGCGACTCCTTCTACCGTGCCGCGAACTTTCGCGGAGCGATGCAGATCTATCAGTTCCTGCTCAAGAGTCTGCAGTCGCGCACTGACGACGAATCTTCGTCAGCCGAAATCGCAATCATCCTCAAGAAGATTGGAAAAGTTCTGACTCAACGCGGCGAGTTCGATGCCGCCCTCTCTTACTTTCACCGGGCTCACCAGATCTTTAAACGCGCAGGTTCGACACTGGATGTCGCAGAGATGCTCAACCGCATCGCCTGGACCGCCAAAGAGAAGGGCGATCTGCCTGAAGCGGAGGCTTCGGCTCTGGAGGCGGCTGCTCTCATTGAGAACGAGCCGATCTCACCCATTCATGGCTACGTCAAAAATACTCAGGGCGTGATTGCATACGGTCGAGGTGACTGGGCGGCTTCGCGTGTTCTTTTCGAGCAGGCCTGTTCAATTGCCGAAATCCTGGTCTCGAGTCACCTGCGCAAGGTCACCACCACCAACCTCGGCAACGTGATGTGGAAGATGGGCAAGTGGGACGAGGCGCTCCAGTACTTCAGGCGCAATCTCGAACATGCGGAAAGCGAGGGCGACCTGTGGGATCTGGTCGGAGCCTACAACAACGTCGCGCTCATCGAGTACAGTCGCGGTAACTTTCATCTCGCGGCCGACCTCTTCGAAAAGAGTGCGCGGATCGACGACAAACTCGGATCGCCGGAGAACCAGGCTACCGCACTCGAGAATCTTGGTGAAGCACTCGAGATGATCGGACGCTGGCAAGAGGCCGGGCAACGCTACGAACGCTGCCTCGCTCTCGAAGGTTTCGATGAGCAGCGCAGCACGCGCGCTTCTGTTTACGTTCCACTGGCTCGGCTCACCGCGAAAGTCGGTGACATGGCGCTGGCCCTCCAGTACGGGCAGAAGGCGTTCGATGCTGCGCAGCGGTCACGAGACGAGGACGCGTTTGCAGAGGCCTGCTTCGTGCTGGCCCACATCGAAAAAGAGCGGGAAAATCTCGACGTAGCTGACGACTATCTTCGACAGGCCATGGATATCTTTCTGGCGAAAGGTACGGTCCACGGCGAGTCGCGGGCGCGACTGCTCGCGGCAGAAATTCAGTTCCGTCGTCAGCGTATCGAGCCGGCTCTCGAACATTTGGCGCAGGCCGAAGCAATTGCAGGCAGTCTTGGTGATCGTTTCACCCTGGCCAGATGTTCCTGGGTGAGGGGCAACGTCGAGTTCCTCCGCAGCGATCGGGGAGCTGCCGAGAAGCTTTTCGAGAATGCTCTGGCAGTCTTCGAAGAACTCCAGACACCCTACGAACAGGGTCGGCTGCTCTTCGATCTCGGACTCATGCGCGATGACCCCGATGAGGCCAGTCAGGCCATTCGTAAGGCCATCAAGATTTTCGAACGTCTCGAAGCCGGCCCGGATCTGGAGCGTGCCCGCGGCGCGCTTTTCAAGATCAAACCGGTCGGAAAAAATCCCGAGTCGAACGTAGTCGGCTTGTACGAAGTCGTCAAAATCATCAACTCCACGCTGCACCTGGAGGACGTGCTCGATCGCGTGATCGATCTTGCCATCAAGCGACTTCGTGCCGAGCGCGGGATGTTGATTCTCCTCGATCCGATCACCAGCGCACTCCGGACTCGTGTCGTACGCAACATCAACGAAGGTGCGGAGACCGGTTCCAGTCGCACTCCTCAGTCCATCATTCGTGAGGTCGTCAAGTCCGGCCGGCCGATCATGTCAGCCGACGCCCGTGCGGACGAGCGGTTCGGAACCTCGGAGAGTGTGATCGCCGACAACATTGTCTCCACGCTCTGTGTACCTCTGGTGATTCGTGATCGCATCGCGGGCGCAATCTACATTGATCACAGGGAGACCCGGCATCTTTTCTCGCAGCGCGATCTGAGTTTTCTCGAGGCTTTCTCGGATCAGGCAGCGATCGCCATCGAGAACGCCCGGCTGTACGAGGAACTCGAGCAGGCCCGCGAACGTCTTTCTCTGGAGAACGATACGCTGCGGAAGGAAGTGCTGGTCGAGAAGCACCTCGACTCGATCGTCGGTCACAGCGAAGCGGTCGCCCGGACTCAATTCACGGTGAAGAAAGCGGCGGCCTCGACTTCGACGGTTTTACTGCGCGGAGAGTCAGGGACGGGCAAGGGTCTGGTGGCGCGCATCATTCACAACATCGGTGCGAGGCGGCAGGGTCCTTTCATTAAGTTCAACTGTGCCGCTCTTCCTGAGACGCTCGCGGAATCAGAACTCTTTGGTTACGAAAAGGGAGCGTTCACCGGCGCCGACCGACGCAAGCTCGGCAGGTTCGAGCTAGCCAACGGAGGCACCATTTTCCTCGATGAAATCGGGAAGGTCTCGCTCTCGATTCAGGCCAAGCTCCTCCGGGTGGTCGAGGACAAGGAATTCGAACGAGTCGGCGGTACGCAGACGATCAAGACCGACGTCAAGATCATCACGGCCACCAACCTCGATCTCGAACGAGCCATTCAGGACGGCAGTTTCAGAGAAGACCTCTATTACCGATTGAACATCGTTCCGATCATGCTTCCTCCGCTTCGGGATCGGAAGGACGACATCCCTCTGCTTTCCGAGTACTTCATCAGAAAAATCTGCAAGGATCTCGGAGTCGATCCGAAGCGCCTCGAGCATGGCATTCTCGATCTCTTCGCAGCCTACGACTGGCCCGGAAACATACGGGAACTCGAAGCGACGCTGCACCGCGCCATCGTGATGGCCAACGGAGACGTCTTGTCTCGTCCTGACTTTTACTATCTGACCGCGGAGCCCGGAAGTGTCGTACCTGAAGCTTCCCTCGAGATGTTGCCTCGTGATTTGCTCAATCCTCTCGTCACTCGTCTTCGTATCACCGCCGAGGTCTTCGATGGCGTCATGTCTCGTACCGAGCGGCAGCTCATCGAGCAGGCTCTCGACGAGACCGGAGGAAAGATTCGTGAGACGGCTCGGAGACTGGGGCTGGCAAGAAACACTCTCCGAGCGAAGCTGATCAAGTACAACCTGAACGTTTCGGAGAAGTGACCGCTGTCCAGCTCTGTGGCAGAGCTGCGGCGTGGCCTCGCAGTTACGATGCATCGCCGGTCCGCATAGAATCTATACGCTGCAGCATTCACTGGAGGCTCTTTGGCCGCACCACCGAAGATTCGATACACGCTGGGATGGAAAGATCCGCACGAACAGTTGTTCGATATTGAGATTTCCTTCCGAAGCAATGTCCGCGAAGCTGAGCTTCGGCTACCGTCCTGGCGTCCCGGCCGCTATCTGATTCAGAACTATGCGGCGAATGTTCGTTCATGGGAAGCCAGAAACGCTGCCGGGCGCGTGCTGCCGATGGAGAAGATCGACAAGTCGACCTGGCTGGTGAAGACTCGACCCGGCGAGAAACTGAGCGTGAAGTATCAGTTCTTCGCGGGAGTGCTCAACGCCGGTTCCAGCTTTCTGTCGCCTGAGGAGGCCTACTTCAACGGATCGAATCTCTTCATGATGATTGCGGATCAGAGGGAGGATCCAGCCTTACTCGAGTTGCAGGTACCGGATGGATGGTCTGTGGAAACGCAGCTCGAGGGTCACGGAAAGAACAGCTGGTACGCGCGCGATTATGATTATCTCATCGACTCACCGACCATCATTTCACCTTCACTCCGGGTCGAAACATTCACTGAAGCGGGGTGTCAGGTACGTCTGGTGTTCCAGGGCGGGGAAGGGATCGACACGGCGCAGTTCACTGAGCCGGTGAAACGGATCGTCCGAGCACACGCGAAACTCTTCGACGGGATCCCCGCGAAGCAGTATCGTTTCCTCTACCACTTCGCCGACCTCTGGCATGGTGTGGAGCATGAGGATTCCTGTTCGATTGCGCTGAAACGGGACGAGATGTTGGGGGCGCGCGAAGGAAGCGAGGCCTTCGATCACTTTCTGGCGATTACTTCGCATGAGTTCTTTCACCTCTGGAATGTGAAGCGGATCATGCCTGCTGTCTTCGCGCCGTATGACTACTCGAAGGAGTCCTATACTCGCCTTCTCTGGGTGATGGAGGGAGTAACTTCCTACTATGGGGAGAAGATGCTTCTTCTTTCGGGTCTGTGGTCGCGTGAGCGATATCTCGACCATCTCTCGACGGAGATCAATACGCTCGAGGCCAGTGCGGGAAAGCGATTCCTGTCCGTGGCGCAGGCGAGCTTTGATGCCTGGCTTCAGGAGCCGGCGCAGATGCATGACAAAGCGCGCGCCTGGATTTCCTTTTACAACAAGGGCGAGATCGTTGCGGCACTGCTCGATCTCGAAATGCGGAAAGTCACAGGTGGAAGACGATCGCTCGACGATCTCATGCGGCAACTGTGGACGCGCTACGCGAGAAAGTCCCGCGGACTCGACGAGGATGCGATACGGAAGGCCGTCACCAGCGTTACGGGCAAGGATCTCTCCTCTTTCTTCGACCGATTCGTCGACGGCGTCGATCCTCTGCCGTACGCCGATCAATTCGCGGTAGCCGGCGTCGAGGTTCAGACAGTCGAGAGCGCGGGAGGTAAGCTTCGCGGCGTGACTTTGCAGCCTGGGGCCAGATTGCTTGTCTCCTCAACGGAGGCGGGATCAGAGCTGAAGGTGCTGGACGAGATTGTGGCGCTGGGCGATCGCCGCGTTTTGAGCGAGGCGGCGATGGGAAAGATGTTGAGTGCGCTGCCGGCCAGTGCCGGGAGCGCCGAGCTGACGATCGCGAGAGATGGCAGGCTGGTGCGCGTGAACGTACCGATCGACCGAATAGTGAGCAGCAGACTTCGACTTTCGATCGCTGCGACGAGAAGTGAAACGCAGGATCAGTTGCTCAATCAGTGGCTGGGAGAATCCGTTGGCAGCTGAAGACGAAAAGACTTTCACGCTGGTCGAGGGCGAGGTTCCTCTCGCTGGAATTGGCAATCACGCCGAAGAACTCGTCGAGATGTATGGTGGCGTGCTGACCGAAACGGCGGAGCGGGAGCTGCGTTTCAGTCTTCCATCGCGTCGCGGCGTGCCCTCATCCGGCAGCTTCACCTGCGTTCTGAACTGGTCGGGGGGCGAAGGCGAGTCCGGCGACTTGCGTCTCACTGCAGATCATCGTGCACTCGGGGGCGATGCGAAGAATCTCGGTGTACTCAT
>JBKJUK010000204.1:0-10992 GCA_046590705.1 Thermoanaerobaculia bacterium | reverse complement strand
TGGCGCCTTCAGCGCCCGGATGCTTCCCGGCACCGAGGGAGCGATCTACCCGTTCTGGTCGCCTGACAGCAGCTCGGTCGGGTTCATTGCCAACGGAAAGCTGAAAACGATCGGACTTGATGGTCCGCCGCAAACGATTGCGGATGCGCCGCAAAGTCGCGGTGGCGCCTGGGCTCCCGATGGCACGATCGTGTACAACGCGGATTTCCGCGCCGGCCTGCTGAGAGTACCCGCCGAAGGTGGCACTCCGGTGGCGCTGACGCGCCTCGGACCCGGCGAAATCAGCCATCGCTGGCCTGCCGTTCTGCCGGATGGAAAGCATGTGCTCTTTCTCACGCAGCGTGCAGAGGGAGGCTCGCAGAACGACCCCAGTACCATCGACGTGATTTCGCTGGAAACGGGCAAGCGGCAGTCGCTGGTGCGAGCGAACTCCTCGCCTCTGTACGCACCGCCAGGCTACGTCCTGTTCTGGCGAGGGGGATCCCTTCTCGCTCAACGTTTCGACCTCGGATCGTTCAAGCTTGACGGAGGGGCCAGGGTCGTCGCGGAGGAAGTTGCCTACTCCGCAACGGAAGCAGTGCTTGCCTCCGTGTCCCGCAACGGCACACTCGTCTATCAACCTCCGGGTGGGTCGGCGAAGTCGCTCATCCTGATCGCTGATCGAAAAGGAATTACCGGCACGCCTGTAGCCACGGGTCAGATCGGTAGCCTTGCTCTATCCAATGACGGCTCGAGAATCGCGTACAGCGTGCTCGACCAGGGAGATGATCTCCGAGTGGTCGATCTCATCCGCGGAGGGACAGCACGACTGACGCTCGACGCTGCGGATGAGTCAGCACCTGTATGGTCACCGGACGACTCGCGAATTGCGTTCGCATCCAACCGGCGCGATGGCGGTGACCTGTATTGGGTCGCCGCGAGTGGCGGTGAGACGGAACAGCCGCTTCTCCTGTCGCCGGAGATGACCACTCCGACCGACTGGTCCGCAGATGGAAGCTCACTCCTGCTCGAAGTCACCGACCCAAAAACTAAGGCCGACATCTGGGTCTATTCTTTCGCCGATCGTCGCGCCGCACCGCTCATCCGTACACCGTTCGATGAGAGTGCAGCAGCGTTCTCGCCCGACGGGAGGTGGATCGCATATACCTCCGATCAGTCGGGAAGAAACGAGGTTTACGTTCAGAGCCGCGACGCGCGCGGTCCGCGTTGGCAGGCTTCCAACTCGGGGGGAACACAGCCTACGTGGCGGAGCGACGGAGCGGAGCTGTTTTTC
This sequence comes from Thermoanaerobaculia bacterium, assembly GCA_046590705.1. Lineage (GTDB taxonomy): Bacteria > Acidobacteriota > Thermoanaerobaculia > Gp7-AA8 > Gp7-AA8 > JBKJUK01. Next base: position 9,719 of record JBKJUK010000204.1, on the reverse strand, counting down.
ACCAGCCCCGATTCGCAACTGTTTGCAATTCCCGTAACCGGGGGAGCTGCCATGAAGCTGGGCCTGCCGGCCGCTCTTTTCGCATTCCGGTACGTGAGGTTCAACGCTCCCGCGCGTTTCCTGCGTACGTACGCGCCATTGCCGGACGGTCAGCGTTTTGCGATGCTGACCGGGACCGGAGGCGGCGATGTTCCGGCGACAGTGGTTCAGAACTGGACCGCATTGCTGAAGAAGAAGTAATTTCGCTCCCCAGAATTGGATCTGAGCACGGTTTCTCTCACTGCTGGGGAATGTGAGGGCCATGAGAACTTAGGGTTACCATCGGATCTGCCTTCAGACTCATCACCAATGAATGGCAGACCCTCTCTTCGCTGGGGAGGAAATCGCGGGCCGGCTGCGCCGTTTACACTCGTGCAGCACCTCGAAGCTGAGCTGCGCGAAGCGGAAGCGCGATTGAGGATTACGAAGCTCGTCAGCTGCTAGTGCGCTTGCGTGAGGGCGTGCGAACCAAAGGCGGGGACCGACGGCTCATGTCATACTCTTCGCTCCCAATGACACTCGCCACCGGCACCCGGCTCGGTCCCTACGAGATCATCTCTCCCATCGGTGCTGGCGGGATGGGGGAGGTCTTTCGCGCGAAAGACACGCGGCTAGATCGCATCGTCGCCATCAAGGTCCTGCCGTCACACCTCTCGTCGAATTCGCAGTTTCGTGAGCGCTTCGACCGTGAAGCCCGAGCCGTGTCGGCGCTCAACCATCCGAACATCTGCACGCTGCACGACGTGGGACATGAGGATGGAATCGACTACATCGTCATGGAGCTGCTCGAAGGGGAGTCGCTTGCGGACCGGCTGGCCAGGGGTCCCCTTCCTGTCGAACAAGTGCTGCGCTACGGAGCTCAGGTCGCCGAGGGACTCGATAAGGCGCATCGTCAGGGGATCGTTCATCGCGATCTCAAGCCGGGCAATGTGATGATTACAAAGTCAGGAGCAAAGCTTCTCGACTTCGGACTTGCCAAGAGTGTCACAGACGTCTCCGTGTTGAATGGCGACACGAACATGGCCACCGCACAGAAGCCTCTGACTGAGGAAGGAACGATTCTCGGCACGTTCCAGTACATGGCCCCCGAACAACTCGAAGGAGAAGTAGCCGACTCACGCACGGACATCTTCGCTCTCGGAGCATTGCTTTACGAGATGGCAACGGGACGGCGGGCGTTCCAGGGGAAGACCAGGACGTCGCTCATCGCCGCGATCGTGTCGAGCGAGCCGCCTCCGATCTCGCAGATTCAACCGCTCACTCCGCCGGCTCTCGAGCATGTGATCCGAAAGTGTCTTGCGAAGGATCGCGACGACCGATGGCAGAGCGCGCATGACATCGCCGAAGAATTGAAGTGGATCAGCGAGGCCGGATCGCAGGCCGGTGTTGCAACTCCGCTGACGAGCAAGCGGAAACATCGTGAACGGATCGCCTGGCTGCTCAACATCGTCACTGCAGTGGTAGCTGTGGCGGCGACGTGGGGAGCGCTCGAGCTTCGCAAACCAGAGCCGCGTGCCGTCGAGTCAGTCCTGCTTCCTCCCGAGAACCTTCAATACTCGTTTGGCCCGGACGGGAACATGGCTTTCTCACCAGACGGACGGCGTATCGTGATTCTCGCCGGCGACGGCAAGGGAAAGACGTCGCTTTTTGTTCGTTCCCTCGATTCCGGAATTGCCCAGCCGCTCGGCGGGACTGAAGGCGCGTCGTACCCGTTCTGGTCGCCTGATGGAGCGCAAATCGCTTTTTTTGCGGAAGGAAAGCTAAAGACGATCGATAGCGTCGGCGGACCTGTGCAGACGGTATGTGATGCAGCCGACCCCCGGGGTGCGAGTTGGGGCGCGAGTGACACGATTGTGTTTACACCCTCACTTGCTGAGGGCCTTTTTACGGTGCAGGCGACGGGCGGCTCGCCGGTGCCGCTCCTGCCGCTCATGAAAGGTGAGACGGGGCAGCGCTTCCCCTACTTCCTTCCAGACGGTGTGCACTTTCGCTTTCTGTCCGTCACCGGCGATACCATCTCGATTGATGTGGGGTCGACAGATCGGAAAGTACGAAAACGGCTCATCGCAAACGCCAATTCATACGCAATGTACTCCTCCGGCTACCTGCTTTTCCTGCGGAACTCGTCCCTGATGGCGCAAGGTTTCGACCTGAAACGTCTGGAATTGAACGGACCCCCGTTCCAGGTGGCACAGGATGTCAGTCTGTCCGGCCGGCGACCCATTTTTTCGGTCTCGAGCAAAGGGGATCTTGCTTACCAGAAAGGGAAGGGCTTTTCGTTGACGCAGCTCGTCTGGGTCGATCGAGCCGGCAAGGAGATCGGACCGATTGCTCCCCCTGCGCTCTTTTTCAGCCCGCGGATCTCACACGATGGGCGGCGGGTGGCGGTCGATATCTCGTCGAGTGGAACCGGCTTCGGAGACATCTGGATTTTCGATCTGGTTCGCAAGGTCTCCTCTCGTCTGACGTATCACCCAGCGAACGAATCAGGTCCTGTCTGGTCGTCTGACGATCGGGAAGTTACCTACTTCTCAGAAAGAGACGGCGGGTTTTCTCTGTATCGAATTGCTTCGAGCGGAACGGGCCAGGAGGAGAAGCTCGGCGGAAGTTCGAACAGAATGCTTCCGAACGATGTTTCTCTCGACGGGCAGTGGCTCGTGGTCACAGCTCGCGGGAACAAGGACACCAGGAGTGACATCTGGCTCTACTCGAATCGGGAAAAGAAGCCCGTGCCCTGGCTTGCAACAACCTTCCTGGAGAGCTGTGCGCAGCTCTCGCCTGACGGAAAGTGGATGGCATACCAATCCGACGAGTCAGGGCGCGATGAAATCTACGTGCGAAGCTTTCCCGACTCGCGCGAAAAATGGCTTGTGTCGAGCGGCGGAGGAGTCATGCCCGCGTGGCGGAGTGACGGACGCGAGCTTTACTACATCTCGCTCGAGCGGAAAATGACAGCGGTCGCGATCAAATTGATTCCGGCGTTTGAAGCGGGTTCGCCCGTCCCTCTGTTCGATGCTTTCGTGCTCAATCACTTCGCGATCAAGCAATATGACCTCAGCTCAGACGGTACACGTTTCCTGTTGAATCGCGTCCAGGACGATGATGTGCTCGAGCCGATCACTCTCGTGCAGAATTGGAAGGCGAGAGTGAGGAAGCGATGACAGGTGTGAAGGCAGGATCTTGATCGCGCGCTTCAATCGAGCAGCGTGTCTTTCGCGCAAGTACCTCCCCGGTTTGAACGTGCGTGATAATGAGCTCACTCAATCATGGATGTGACTGTTGGAAAGCGCCTCGGCCCTTACGAGATCGTCTCGCGCATCGGTGCGGGCGGTATGGGGGAAGTGTTTCGCGCGCGCGATACGCGACTCGAACGCAGTGTCGCGATCAAGGTTCTGCCGCCGGAGTTCGCTTCTAACGCTGCGCTCAAGCTTCGATTCGAGCGCGAAGCGAAGTCCATCTCGCAGCTCAATCACCCGCACATCTGCACACTTCATGATGTCGGAAGCGACGATGGTGTCGAGTATCTCGTCATGGAACTCATCGAAGGCGAGACGCTGGCTGACCGCATAGCCCGCAGTCCGCTCCCTCTCGCGGACGTGTTGAGGTACGGGGCGCAGATAGCCGAGGCGCTGGATGCTGCGCATGCAGCGGGGATTATTCATCGCGATCTGAAGCCAGGCAACGTGATGCTCACGAAGTCGGGAGCGAAGCTGCTCGACTTTGGTCTGGCGAGCTCGAAAGAGGTGGTCGGCGCTGGCAATGCGCACGAGCAGGTGGGAGCCGAGTCTCGCACTGCGTTCAAGCCGCTTACAGCCGAGGGGACGATCCTGGGCACGTTCCAGTACATGGCACCGGAGCAGCTCGAAGGCCTGGAAGCAGACGCGCGAACGGACATCTTCGCGTTCGGCGTGCTCCTTTACGAGATGGCGAGCGGGCGGCGCGCTTTCGAAGGCAAAACGCGGACGAGTCTCATCGCTGCGATCGTCGGCGCAGAGCCCAGGCCACTGGCGGAGGTGCAACCCCTCACTCCACCCGCACTGGAGCATGTCATCCGCCGGTGCCTCGAGAAGCAGCCTGACGATCGGTGGCAGAGTGCGCGCGACGTCTCTGCCGAACTGAAATGGATCAGTCAGGCGGGCGTGCAATCAGGAATCGCATCCTCCCGCACTAGATCCGGAAGTGTTCGGGAACGTCTTGCCTGGGTTGCTCTGCTCATCGCAGCGAGCCTCGGCGCTGCTGCCGTCGCATGGAAGACCGCTTCGAAAGAGAGCCCGGTGCTCACCGCTTCGATCAATCCGCCACCCCAGTCTACGTATGACACAGACTCGCCTCCGGCACTCTCCCCGGACGGACGATTCATCGCTTCGGTCATACGCGGCGCGAATGGACGTCGCAGCTTGTACGCGCGTGCGCTCGACGGGTCATGGGAAAGAAGCTACGCCGGCTCTGACGACGCACAAATCCCGTTCTGGTCCACCGATTCCGCGCGAATTGCGTTTCATCAAAATACGAAAATAAAGTATGTCGAGAGGGAGGGGAGTGAACCGGATGAATTTCCGGGGGTCGTGACGTTGCCACGCGGTAGCAGTTTCGCACCGGACGGAACGATTCTTTTCGTCAGCGAGGGCCGAATTTTTCGGTCCCGCGAGGGAAGGGAACCGATTCAGATCACCAAACCGGCGGTTGGTCTCTTTCACTTCTGGCCGGAATGGTTGCCTGACGGGAAGCATTTTCTTCTTTTCCAATCGAGTGGGCAGCCTGACTCCCAAAACGGGATCGCGATCGCGAACGCTGAGACAGGGGCGGTCAAGTTTCTCGTAGCCTCTTTCTCCCGCGGGATCGCAGTCAACGATTCCCTGATTTTCTCTCGCGGGCGATCCAGGGGGATGTCCATGAGACGGATCGACCTCGAGAAACTCGAGCTTCGAGGCCCTGAGCTGCGATTGAAGGGAGATTTCGGATTTCTCCCTGGACGCGGCACACTGCTCGCGTCCGCGACACCCGATCATCTCGTCTATTTTCAGGCCGGTACAGAAGCGGCGGATACACGCCTCGTCATCGTTGATCGGAAGGGGACATCGGTCGGTTCGATCGGAGAGCCGGCGCGCTACTACGCTCCCCGTGTTTCGAATGACGGCAACCGCGTCGCCGTCGATAAGAGCGATCCCGTGAAGAACAACGGGGACATCTGGATTTTTGATTTGAAAAGGAGCAGTTCCTCACGGATTTCGTATGACGAGAGTGATGAGTCTACGCCAGTCTGGTCGCGCGACGATTCCGCTCTCACGTACTTTCGTGAGACAAAAGATGGACGCGTAATCGTCGAGCGATCGGCGTCGGGAACAGGAAGCGAGCGATCGCTCGGAATCAAAGGATGGTATCCCAGCGGGTTTTCCCCTGACGGTCGCTATCTGTCTTTTACTGGCGGTAACGAACAGAACTTCAACGTCGGGGTTTACGACGCTCAGACCAGGAAGATCGCAGATCTACTCGCCACCAGATTTTACGAAGTAGATGCGGAGTTTCATCCGAGTGGCCGGTGGTTCGCCTACGTGTCAAATGAATCGGGGCAGACCGAAGTGTATGTTCAGTCGTTTCCTGCAGGAAGCGGGAAATGGATGGTGTCGGTCGGGGGCGGCTCCGATCCGGTGTGGAGCCGGGACGGGAAGGAGCTTTTCTTTCTTTCCTCTGAGAAAGTTACAGCAGTAGCAGTATCCGCCTCGGACTCGACGTTCGATCATGGCCCTCCAGCACCCCTTTTCCCGGTGAGGCTCCGGCAGAATGGAGCCAACAGGCAGTACGACGTGATGCCGGATGGTCGCTTCGTGCTGAACGTCCTGGTTGAAGCGGAAGCGAAACCGCTGACGATCGTCTCGAACTGGAAGCACTGATGGAGCGTGAGCAGGCAGACCGCTGATTTTTGTCCGCACGGTGACGGTCGAGATGTTTCGATTTGAGACGTTGCACAGATGATACTTCAGCGCGGTGTGAGGGAGGGCGCCGACCCGCGTGACGCCAGGCTGGCGAGGTTTTGAGCGTCGCAGCCGACATAGCGATTCGTTGTCCGGGGGGATTCAAGATTACCGTGCGGACGGTGTCGACGTGCGCAATAATGAGCGCACTCAATCATGGAAGTGACTGTCGGAACGCGGCTCGGGCCGTACGAGATCGTCTCCCGCATCGGTGCGGGAGGCATGGGTGAAGTCTGGCGTGCGCGCGACACACGCCTCGATCGCAGCGTGGCCATCAAGGTACTGTCGACGAACTTCGCGGGGCAGGCCGACCTTCGCGCGCGCTTCGATCGCGAGGCTCGCACCATCTCGCAACTGAATCATCCGAACATATGTACGCTTTACGATCTCGGACACGAAGACGGCATCGACTATCTCGTGATGGAACTGCTCGAAGGCGACACGCTCGCCGATCGGATCGAGAAAGGGCCAATCCCTCTGCCCGACCTGCTGCGCATTGGCGCGCAGATCGCCGACGCACTCGCACGTGCTCATCGGCAGGGCATCACGCATCGTGATCTGAAGCCTGCGAACGTAATGCTCACGAAGTCCGGCGCGAAGCTACTCGACTTCGGGCTCGCCAAGACGCTGACCAGCTCGAGACCGTCGGCGACACCGGACGATGCAACACAGCATAGGCCGCTCACACAGGAAGGGACGGTGCTCGGAACGTTCCAGTACATGGCGCCCGAGCAGCTTGCAGGGGAAGAAGCCGATGCCCGCTCCGATCTCTTCGCACTCGGCGCGGTCCTCTATGAGATGGCGACTGGGGCAACTGCCTTCACCGGTAAGAATCGTACGAGCCTGATCGCGAACATTCTGGGTACCACTCCCAGGCCTATCAGTGAATTGCAGCCGACGACACCACCATCCCTGGAGCGTTTGATTCAAAGGTGTCTGGCGAAAGACCCCGACGACCGCTGGCAGAGTGCTGCCGATGTCGCCGATGAGCTGAAGTGGATTGCTCAGGGGGGATCGCAATCTTCAAGCGGAGTGAGCCTGCCCGCGCCGAGGAAACGAGAACGGTGGCGGAGAGTACTCATCGGCGGGCTCGGACTGGCTGCGGTCGCGGCGATTTCCCTGCTCGTGAATGAGAGACTCACGCCGGAACCTTCCTTCATCGTTCCGATCGCACCGCCTCCCGGTAGAGCGTTCAATGCAGTAGGAAATACCGCCGGTCCCGCCTCGATCTCGCCCGATGGGCGTTTTCTGATTTTTTCGGCGGAGGGTTCCGGCTCGGACCGCAACCTGTGGTTGTACGCAATGGAAACGGGAGAGCAGCGGCAGTTGGTCGAAACCTCAGGTGCGATGTTTCCGTTCTGGTCTCCCGATTCAAAAAGCGTCGGCTACTTCGCTGATGGAAAATTGAAACGCATCAACGTCCTCGGCGCTGGGTCGGCCGCGATTTGTGATGCCCCTGGCGCCCGTGGTGGAACCTGGGGGCCGAACGACGTGATTCTCTTCAGCCCGAATACAACGTCAGCGATATTCAGGGTTTCAGCCGCCGGCGGATCTCCGGTTCCGGTCACCAGCATCCAGGCGAAAATACATACGACGCATCGTTGGCCGGAGTTCCTGCCTGACGGCAAGCGATTCGTTTACGTAGCTGCGAGTCATAACAAGCCGGCCGCAGCGACGAATGGTTTGTATCTCGCGTCGCTCGATGGGAAGGAAAACCGTCAGTTGAACAATGTGTCAGCGAGCGCAATCTACTCTTCGGGTTGCCTTTTCTATGTTCGTGACGACATCCTTTTCGCGCAAAGCGTGTCGAAGAATATGGCGGTAGAGGGCGATCCGCGGATCGTCGCCCGTGGTGCGATCTTCGACGTGGCAGTCTGGAAAAGTTCGGTCTCTGTGTCCCGCGACGGCACTCTGCTGTTCCATACCGGACCCGGGGCACCGCGCTCCGAGTTGACATGGGTAGATCGGAAAGGTTCCGTTCTGTCGACGGTAGGTCCTCCCGAGGTCTATCGCGACTGCCGCCTCTCGCCTGACGGCCGGAGGTTGCTTACTACCATTGGAGACCCGACCTCGCAGATCTGGATTCACGATCTCGAGCGTGACGTTCGGAGGCGATTCGGGGTCGACGGCGATTGGAGTTTATCTCCGCTCTGGTCTTCTGACGGAACCGCGATCCACTACGTCGCATTGCGGGACGGAAAATGGTGTGTAGTGTCTGCCCCTTCCTTAGGCGGCAAGGCAGCCCGCACTCTTTTCGAAGGAGGCAACTCAGCTTCGCGGGTCACAGGCGCATCTCCAGACGGAAAGTGGATCGTTGCTGATCTCGATGGAAACTCAGTGATCATCCCTGTGAGTGGAGGGAAGCCCGAGCGGCTGTTTGCCACCGAGTTGACCCGATCGGCCACCTTCTCCCCGGACGGAAACTGGATCGCTTACGTCTCGAATGAGAATGGCACCCGCTCCGAGGTCTTCGTTACGTCGGCTCGGGACCGCGCGACGAAGTGGCAGGTGTCGAATGATGGTGGTACGCACCCGGTGTGGCGAGCCGACGGGAAAGAACTCTTCTATCTGACCGCCGCGGATCGAACGCTGACATCAGTGGCCATCGAGATTTCAGAAGGCGAGCCAGAGATCAGTCGACCGCGCGAACTGTTCTCCGCGCTGTTCGAGTCGGGTCAGCTCGATCGACCTTACAGCGTGGCAGGCGACGGTCAACGCATCATCATCAACATATCGAAGATTGGCGATGCTTCAGGACTTACTCTGGTGAAGAACTGGATCAACCTAGCTTCGCGGTCAGGTGGGGCGCGCTGATCCCTGACGGAAGGAAGTCGTGATCATCTCGACGAAAAGGAAACAGTTCGCAGTCTGACGCGCGGTAAGATTGAACCCTCTGATGACAATCGCCAGCGGTTCGCGTCTTGGTCCGTACGAAATCGTCTCGCACCTCGGTGCTGGCGGGATGGGTGAGGTCTGGCGCGCGCGCGACACGCGGCTCGATCGCAGCGTCGCGATCAAGGTGCTGTCGACCACGTTCGCGGGACACGCCGAACTTCGTGCTCGGTTCGAGCGCGAAGCCAGGACGATCTCGCAGCTGAATCATCCGAACATCTGCACGCTCTATGACGTCGGTCACGAGGACGGTGTCGATTTTCTCGTGATGGAATTGCTCGAAGGCGAGTCGCTCGCGGATCGCCTAGTCAAGGGTCCGATGCCGGTGGCAGATGTGCTGCGCTACGGCGCGCAGATAGCTGATGCATTGGCTCGTGCCCATCGTCAGGGGATCACGCATCGCGATCTCAAGCCTGGAAACGTAATGCTGACGAAGTCAGGGGCAAAATTGCTCGACTTCGGATTGGCGAAAACGCTGGCCCCTGCGCAACCGACGTCTGCGCCGGAAGACGCGACACAGCATAAACCGCTGACGCAGGAAGGCACGGTACTCGGAACGTTTCAGTACATGGCGCCCGAGCAACTCGCCGGCGAACCCGCCGACGCACGAACGGACATCTTCGCGCTCGGAGCGTTGCTCTATGAGATGGCGACCGGCACTCCGGCGTTCTCTGGAAAAAACCGCACGAGTCTCATCGCCAACATCCTCGGAGTGAACCCCCGGCCTATCAGTGAACTGCAACCGCTGACCCCTCCGTCACTCGAGCACCTCATCCAACGCTGTCTCGCCAAAGATCCCGACGATCGCTGGCAGAG
>JBKJUK010000099.1:0-2744 GCA_046590705.1 Thermoanaerobaculia bacterium | reverse complement strand
GTAGCACCCGAGGTCGAGCAAACGGGCTGATACTTCCAGGACCTTCTCCGGCGGAACCTCGCCCTCGTAGGGACAACCGCAGGCGCAGGAGACGTAGCCACGGACCTTCATGTCGTGTGAGAGTGCGCGGGCCACGACTGGCGCGTAGGTCTCGAACGACTCATCGATGGTCATGTTGATGTTGCGCTGGTTGAAGCTCTCCGAGGCGGCTGTGAAGATGGAGATGGAACGAACGCCGGTTTCAATGGCGCGGTCGAGACCTTTCATGTTCGGTACGAGCATGGGGTATTCCATGCCTGGATCTTTCGGAACGAGTTTGTAGACTTCTGCGGAGTCGGCCATCTGCGGTACCCATTTCGGATGGACGAAGGAGCCTACCTCGATGGTGCGCAGGCCGGCATCACCTAACGCGGTAATGAAGTCGACTTTCGCTTCGGTCGGCACGGTCACTTTTTCGTTCTGCAGACCATCGCGCGGACCGACTTCCACGATGTTCACTCTGTCGACGTTGAACTTCATTTCTTGTCCTCAGGTTCCACGACGATCAGATCGACGCCCGGCTGTACCAGTTCACCTTCTTTGCAGGCAATCGAGGTGATCGTACCGTCGTATGGGGCCACGATCTGATGCTCCATCTTCATGGCTTCCAGAACCAGCAGTGGCATTCCCTTCGTCACAACGGCTCCAGGGGATACGAAAATTTTCAGCACCAGGCCGGGCATGGGCGCGGCCATCGAATGTTCTTTGCCGCTTCGCGACCGCTTCGGTGCGCCGCTGGTGACTTCCATGGTCTGGTGCTCGCCTTTCCAGAGGAATTCCAGCGTCTCGCCGGAGCGAAAGTAGGGAACTCGAAACATGATCCCGTTCGAAAGAAACTGAATCTCGTCGGCCGTGGTTTTGAGGATCTGGAACGATTCCTCGCGATCAGCCGAGGAAACGACCACGGTGTCGCCGGTCCTTACCAGCTGGACCTCGTTTAGTTCACCGTCAGTGGTGACGACACGTTTCATTGCGCTTTTCCGCTGAACCGACTGCCAGGTGCATCGAGAGCAATACCGGCTGCACAGGATGGACACTGAGCTTCTTCGAAGGTGGTGAGGTCCATGGTCTTGAGGAAATAGTACGGAATATCGAAAGGATTCGCGCGACCGCTGCGATTCAGGATCGAGGCGAAGCCGACTACCTCGGCGCCCAGGCTCTCAACGACTGTGGCAGTTTCTCTGGTCGATTTTCCGGTGGTGACTACGTCTTCCACAATCACCACCCGATATCCCTGCTCCAGAACGAATCCGCGACGAAGACTCATCGCCCCCTCTTTCCGCTCAGTGAAAACCATGGGCAGACCGAGCGCATCGGCAACTGTGAATCCGATGATGAGTCCACCAAGAGCGGGAGCCACGATGTGCGTTGCGTCGACCTCGCGCAGAAGCGAAGCAAGTGACGCACCGAGCGAGCGCGCGTCGGCAGGATGCTCGAGCAACTTTGCACACTGCACGTAGTTAGGGCTGTGCAAGCCGGAGGAAAGACGAAAGTGCCCCTCCAGCAGCGCGCCGGTTGATTGAAGAAGCGAATCGAGATTGGGCATGAGGAGAATGGAGGATGCAGAATGGAGAATGTCGAATGATAAGGCTGAAATCCGGTCCGACCTTGAGTCAGGCGGCGGATGTTACTTTGTCGAAGCAGATAGTTGAGCGAGCGCGAGTTCGACGCTGGTTGGAAGGTCCGGTTCCAGGAACCAACCGGCTGGATAAAGATAGTCCTCACCTGATTCGTCGATCACACGCAGGTAGTCCGTTTCTGCCGCGCGCGAGTCCGGGAGCGTTTCATAGATCTTTCGGAGTTCGAGCGTGCCTTCATACCCGTCATTCCGAATGCAGACGACATAGCTTTTGTGGTTGCTCATAGGTTCTTTATAGATAGCGCTTGATCTTGATCCACCGTTTCCCGATACCGTGCGCTTCATACCACTGCCACTGCCGAAACTCTCGGCGCTGGAAATCCCGCGAGGAGACCTGCGACGGACAAGTCTTCGTCTACATCTGGCCAATGGATGCCGAACCCAGCGCCGGCGAACTCCCAGCGGTTCCGCTGGATCGGTGTGGCGTGGAGAAGGCGAGGGTACCAGGCAAGGGGGACACTGATGGTTCGGCCATCTAACAGGTCCACGACCAGACTGTCGTCCGTACAGTGAACGTCGCGAATGCGAGCGCCGGCATTAGGTTCCGAAGTAGTCATGCCACCCCTTTAAAAGCATTGTCTCATTCTCTCTAACCATCTCCTCCAGGGTCCGTAATTCCCGAGCTGAGTAACCGATCCCGCTCGCGACACGTACCGGTTGAAGCCACAGCTTTCCAGACGCATCCTGTCGGTCAACATGAACGTGCGGAGGCTCGTTGGCGTCGTGACTAGTGATGTAGAACCGGAAGCCGTTCTGCCTCAGGAGTGTGGGCACTTGAAAAGTGTACCTCGGCGGCTAACCAACGATTGGTTACTGACTACTAAATACTGGCTACCGCCTCAAACCCACAACCCCACCGTCCCCCCGACCCAGTCGAAGTTCTTGTTAAAGTCTACGCCCAGCATCTTTCCGCGAGAGAGACGGCAGAGGTTCTGGGCCAGAATCATCTCGGTTTCATCATCGGGACGATAGAACATCATTCGTATTTCCACTTTCACCCCACCGCCGTCGACCGCGATGAGCGCTGGCTCGTAAGCGATCTTCTCCTGCAGGCACCAGTTGCGAC
>JBKJUK010000268.1:0-11248 GCA_046590705.1 Thermoanaerobaculia bacterium | reverse complement strand
GAAATAGCCCAGGCCGTAAGGCCTTGGGGTCTCGAATCGCAACGACGATGATTCCGAGCCCCGGAAGGGGCGGCATCGCGACTTCCGTGTAAGCTCGTCTGTGCTGTGATGTTCAGCAGATCATTGCGCAGAGAATCTTCAGTCCGGTGAGTCGCTGTTTCTACAAACATGCTGAAGCCAATTCGTCGAGAACTATTCGCGAACCTGGTGGTCGGATGACAGTGATACGGCAGTTGAACGGAAGTCGCGATGCCGCCCCCTCGGGGCTCTTGAATTCGTCGCGATGCGCGGTCCACGGCCTCACGGCCGTGGCTAAGAGATGCCGCCCCTCCGGGGCTCCGTGTGTGTTGCTTGCAGGAGCGATACTTACGATTGTCGGCGACTACTCGCTCCCAGGAGCCACCCGTTCATGTCTATAAAACCTGCGTTGCGCGCCGATCCCGCCGCTCGGAATGACGGCACTTCTCAGCCCGTAACAGTCTGCAGCGATGCGCCTTAGCTCATGCCCCGAGCGGTATAGAGGCTCCGCAGAGGCAGCAGACAGACCTCTGAAATATGATACATTCGACCCCGGTTGGAGATCCTTCCGGCTGAGCCTCTCGATCCGGGATCACGATGTCAAGACCAGTAGAACGCTATGAGCAACTCCTCGAAACGATCGTCAGTCAATTCGATCTGACGCACGATTTCGGGCGAAAACGTGCCTACGAAGCGGCCATTGACCATGCTCGCGAGAATCTGGTCGATGATCCGCACTGTGACGAATTCCTGCAGGCCGCCGCGAAGCGCTTCGGTTTCGCTCCGGTGTCATTCGACACACTCGAGAGTCGGGTCAAGCTGGCCCGCGGCGCATGGCTCGACATCTGGATTTCGGATGAAGACGACGAGGTGGCGCTGACAGGCACCCGTGAGGGACTTCAGTACCTGATCGACCTGCTGACCCAGCTCAAAAACTCCAATGAGCGGGAGGAACACGTTCACCTCGACCGCTCCTTCCTTCCAATGACGGAAACGAGTGCGAATCTGGTGCTCTTCCGCGAGGACGAGACCTGGTTCACAGGCGACGGTCCGGATGGAGAGATCGAACGATTTCCCCAGCGGCAGCTGGAGCCGAAGTCCATCTACGCCATTCAGTTCATTCACTATCCCCCCGACGATCTCCCTATCACTGCGCAGAAGTTGTATCGAGTCACGCAGATTGAGAAAGAGAAAGAGGAAGTCGAAGGCGAGAAGTTGAAGGAATTCGTCGAGGGCGCTCCGGGACGTTACTACCGCTTTGCGTTCGTCGCTGATAGCGGCGAGCGCTTCACCTACAGTTTCCACCTCGACGACCCCGGAGTGAATTACTTCACCCACCGTGAAATCGTCTCGCTGGCCATGCAATCCGTCTGAGCAGGTTTCGAAACACTGTCCGAGCGTCATCTGCCACGAGCGGTTGGAAGCGCCGACCAGAAACTTTACGCACTTTCGCTCGTTTACACTGAACGCCATTCTCGAATAGAAGGCAGTTTGCATGACCACTCCCACGGAAACTGAGAAGTCATCTCTTCGCGATCACTACGAGAGTCTCGTGGTGATGCTGATTTTCCTCAACTTCGTCTGGCTCTTCGTCTTTCAGGCCTTCAAGATTCCGACTCCTTCCATGGTGGACAATCTGCTGGTCGGCGACCATCTGTTCGTCAACAAATTCATCTACGGTCCGACCACCAGCGCCATCAACACGATCCTCCCGTTCCGGGACGTTAAGCGCGGTGACATCGTGGTGTTCCGCTTCCCGTTGAAACTCGATACCGACTACGTCAAGCGGGTCATTGCGCTGCCTGGCGAACAGCTCGAGATTCGAGACAAAAGAATCTTCATAAACGGCAAGCTGCTCGATGAGCCCTACACCATCTTCCGTGACCCACAGACCTATCCTCTGAATCTCTCGTTCCCTGAACCTTTCCGCTCCCGCGACCAGTTCGGACCGGTGACCGTTCCTGCCGACAGCTATTTCTGTATGGGCGACAACCGCGACGAGTCCTACGACTCACGCTACTGGGGCACCGTACCGCGGGCGCTGATCAAGGGACGGCCTTTCATCGTTTACTGGTCGTTCCGGTCCGACACGCCCTCTGCCGAAACAAACGGCGCTGGTGAGAAACTCAGGCAGTTGCTCGACGTAGTCGTGCATTTCTTTTCGAAGACACGATGGGATCGCACGTTCTTCGTGGTCGACAGCAAGTATCACTACGTGGAGTGAGTTGCGGTTGCGTCCCGTGAAACGCGGGCACTCTATTTCTCCACGTTCACTTCGCAGGAGGCGCGCTTGACGATTCGACAGGTAACGGTAGTCGGTGGCGGAACGATGGGACGCGGCATCGCGTACATCTGCGCGGTCTCCGGATTCGAGACAGCGGTGCTGGAAGTAGAAGAAAGTGCAGTCAACTCGACTCGGGCCGCCATCGAAGCTCTTCTGCATCAGGGCGTCGAGCGCGGCAAGCTCACCCCAGAGGGCGCAGTCGAAGCGTCGCGCAGGATGCAGTTCACCTCCGACGCCGAAGTTGCCTGCCGCGATGCCGATCTGATCATCGAAGCCGTACCCGAAGACCTCGGACTCAAGAAGGACATCCTGAGTCAGGCCGATCTCTACTGCGGTGAAGAAACCATGCTGGCCAGCAACACTTCTTCCATTTCGATTAGCGAACTCGCCAAGTCGGTCGAACGTCGGGAGCGTTTCCTGGGCATGCACTTTTTCAATCCGCCGCACGCCATGAAACTGGTCGAGATCGTGGCTGGTGAGAGAACTTCGCAAGCGACCATTGACGAAGCCACTGCATTCGCACGCGCTCTCGGGAAAGAACCGATTGTCGTTCGCGATTCTCCCGGATTCGCGACCTCACGCCTCGGGCTCGCGCTCTCGCTGGAGGCCATCCGGATGCTGGAGAGTGAAGTCGGTTCCGCCGAGGATATCGATCAGGCCATGGTGCTCGGATACAACCATCCCATGGGACCTCTTCGCCTCGCGGACATGATAGGACTCGACGTGAATCTCGACGTTGCCGAGTATCTGCACTCCACGCTTGGCGCTCGTTACGAGCCACCTGCACTGCTTCGCAGGATGGTCGCGGAGAGGCGCCTCGGACGGAAAACCGGCAGTGGTTTCTACGAGTGGTCTTGAGCCCGCGATGGCCTGAACTTAAGCGAGCGATGACCCCGACTACTCTGGCGGCCCTGCCGGGACGCACCTCGGATTTGCCGGTCCCCGGCCCCGGTGGCTTCGCGCTTCGCGCTTACCACCGGCTACCCTCTGACGCGCCTCCGGCGCGGTGCGTTCAGCCATGCTTCGCAGCAGAAACTCTGTGAGAGATGCGGGCTCTAGCGATTGAAGCCGGCTGACAGCTACGGGGCCTTTGCGTGGGCCTACGATCAGGCTCTTGGAATTCCGTTCTTCGAAAAGGTCGAACCGCTGCTCGAGAGTCTTCTCGATCTCTACGGGCCAGGCCGAGGGACTCATCTCGACCTGGCCTGCGGCACAGGTCTGGCCTGCGAATACTTCACGAGTCGCGGATTCGTGAGTACGGGCGTCGACGGATCCTGGCCGATGCTGGCGATTGCGAGGAAACGATGCACGAGGTTGTTCGCGGCAGACCTGCGAGGTCTTTCTCTGCGCGGGAACTTTGATCGAATAACCTCCCTCTATGACAGCCTGAATCATCTACTCGATGCCGATGATCTTCTCAGCCTTTTCCTGAAGGTGCACTCGCTGATGGATACCGACGGGCTGTTCTGGTTCGATGTGAACCACCCGGACATTTATCCATCGGTGTGGGGTGCTGCGGAACCCTTCGTAGCGCAGGGAGACGACTTTCTGCTCTCGCTGGCGACGCGCTATTCAAGGGTGCGTAAACACGCAGCAGCCCACGTAACCGGTTGGGCCATGGTGAATGGGAAGCGAGTGGAGATCGACGAACATCACGAGCAGCGTCCGTACAATCGCCGCGAACTCGAGAAACTACTTGGCAAAGCGGGCCTGAAACCGGTCGAAATTATTCTGTTCGACCCTTTTCAGCAGGGCCGGGACTTCGGCAGTCCCGCCAAGATGTTCTTCGTCGTTCGCAGAAAATAAGAACGGCACCTTGCGGTGCCGTTCTTACAACTATGCTGTGCTGAAGTTACACGGTTCGACGACGGCCAGTAACCATCCGGTAGATGAAGAGCAAAAGAATTGCGCCGAGAATCGAGCCGATCCAGCCGGCCGTGGAGTCGGTGCGACCGAGCAGTGTCGTGGCCAGAAAACCGCCGAGGAATGAGCCGGCTATGCCGAGCAGAATCGTGATGATCCAACCACCTGGATCCTTTCCAGGCATGAGGAGCTTTGCAATCGCTCCGACTACGAGTCCGAACAGGAGCCATCCGAGAAAATTCATCGAGTAAATCCTCCACAAAAAATTTAACTTCGTTAATGATGATTTTTGTTAGAGCAACAGGAATGCCAAACGCTCGAAGCTGTTACCGGCGCAGCCCGTTTCACCCTTACCGGACCTACCTTGAGTATGCTGTCGGCTTCCCTTACTACGATTAGGTTGTCGCAAACCGAGATAAGAGACGCTTCCAGGACACGTGAAAAATGCGGGTCCCGGCAGGAAGTCCGAAGGAGACTACGGTATGACCAAGAGACTTGGAATCCTGACGGGGGGTGGTGATTGCCCTGGATTGAATGCAGTGATTCGCGCGGTCGTAAAGACTGCCATACGCGAACATGACTTTGAGGTGATCGGGATCGAAGAAGGTTTCGAGGGGCTCATGCAGTCGAAACATACGACCCTGACCATGGATACCATTCGAGGAATTCTTCCGAAGGGAGGAACGCTGCTTCGAACTACGAACCGCGGGAATCCTTTCAGCTACCCATGCAATCCTGAAAACCCAGCGGAGCGCGCCGACATGTCGGCTGTGGCAATGAAGACCGTTGCTGATCTGGGACTCGACTGCCTGATCGTCATCGGGGGTGAAGGCACACTCGGAATTGCCGACAGTCTCTCGGACCTCGGCGTTCCGGTTGTCGGTGTGCCGAAGACCATCGACAACGATATCGCCGAAACCGATTACACCTTCGGATTCTGGACTGCAGTAGCCATCGCCACGGAAGCAGTCGATCGTCTCCACACCACTGCAGAAAGCCATAACAGGGTCATGATTCTCGAGGTCATGGGACGGCATACAGGCTGGATCGCACTGCATGCTGGCCTGGCTGGAGGAGCAGACATCATCCTCATTCCGGAAATCCCTTACAGTCCGCAGCGCATCATCGAGACCATCGAACAGCGCCAGGCGTACGGCTCATCGTTCGATATCATTGTGGTGGCCGAGGGCGCAAGTCGCGCGGGCGGCGCAGAGGTCTGGCTGGATAAAGATACGAAAAGGCTCGGAGGCATTGCCTTTCAGGTAGCGGATGACATCGCACGCCATATCGATCTCGAAACGCGCGTGACCGTGCTGGGACATGTGCAGCGTGGCGGTTCGCCCATCGCGTTTGATCGGGTACTCGCAACGAGGTACGGCCGTGCTGCAGCGCACATGGCTGCGGAGGGGCAGTTCGGAATGATGGCTTCTCTCCATGGACGTCATATTGTGCCGGTGCCGATCAAGAACGCCGTACAGGCACTCAACCTGGTCAGCCGGGAGAATGAACTGGTGCAGACCGCCCTCAGCGTGGGCATCTCATTTGGTGACTGAGCTCCCGCGTATGCGGTTGTAAGGTCGGCGTAGGGACGCGCAGCAGCGCGTCCGCAACCCAAGGTGCGCGCAGTCCCAATTCACACTGCACCCTACTTTCTGCTAACGTTCCCACTCCACGCTCGCGATTTCGCGGACCACGGCATCTCAGATTTAAAAGACAGGCCTGTGAAAAGTAAGACGATCCCCTCAATCGAATTCGAGAAGTTCATTCTGCCCAATGGGCTGCAGCTCATTCTGCATGTAGACCGGAAGCTCCCTGTGGTCCACGTGAATCAGTGGTTCCACGTTGGTTCGAAAAATGAGAAGCGCGGTCGCACCGGCTTTGCGCATCTGTTCGAACACATCATGTTCCAGGGCTCGAAACATGCCTCGAGCGACTACTTCACTTATGTGGAGCGGGCCGGCGCGAATCTGCGCGAAGGTGGCGTCAACGGCACCACCGATTTCGATCGGACCAATTATTTCGCGACAGTGCCTTCCGGAAATCTGGAGTTCCTGCTCTGGGTGGAGTCTGACCGGCTGGCGACGCTGGCCGAAGCGCTGACGCTCGACAAACTGGACACGCAGCGCGACGTTGTGCGCAACGAATTCAGGCAGAGTCTGGAGAACGTTCCGTACGGCCGTGCCTTCATGATTCTCACTGAGAATCTCCACCCGCAGGGTCACCCGTATTCCTGGGATGTGATCGGAAGTCATGAAGATCTGATCGCCTCTTCTCTCGATGACGTGAAAGACTTTTTCAATCGCTTCTACGCACCGAACAACCTGACGCTGGTCATTGCCGGAGATTTTGATCCTGCTGAAGCGAAGCGCCTCGTGGAGCAGTACTTCGGTCCCATCCCTCCCGGGCCTGCGCTGACACGTCCCGTTCAATGGGTCCCCCGACTCGATGGTCGAAAAGTCATTGCCGTAGGCGATCGCGTTCCTCAGGAGAGAACGTATATCGCCTGGCCTGCACCGCCCTACTTTCACGACGACGAAGCCGCTCTGGATATGGCCTCGCGGATTCTCACCGACGGTCTCACCGCGCGGCTGAGCAAGCTACTCGTTTACGACCGACAGATCTGCACCGACGTCTCCGCTTTCAATCAGGCCCTCGAGATCTCCGGAATGTTCGGAGTCATCGCTACGGCCCGCCCCGGTGCTTCGCTGGAAGAAATCGAGACGCTCATCTTCGAGGAAGTCGTCAGGCTCGGTGAGAAGTCGCCAGCCGCAGATGAAGTCGAACGTGCACGAACGAAATGGGAGTTCGATTTCGTCTCGGCACTCGAACGCATCGGAGGGTTCGGTGGAAAAGCAGACAGACTTGCGCAGTACAACACATACCTTGGCGACCCGGCCAGATTCGAGGCGGATGGTCAGCGCTATCGCAACGTATCGGCGGAGGACGTCTCCGCGGCGGTGAAACGCTGGCTCAGTCCGGAGCAGAATCTGACAGTGCGTTTTCATCCGGAGGAGGCGGCGCGCTCGGAAGGTCAGGCCGCACTCGATCGTTCCTCCATTCCTGCACTCGGAGCAGATCGTCCCTTCAAGGCCCCCGAGGTCGAGTCTGGAACTCTCCCGAACGGTCTGGACGTGCTGGTAGTCAGTCGCCACGATCTTCCCAAAGTGGCAGTGTCGATTGTGACCCTGGCGGGAGCCGTTTCGGATCCGGCCGGTAAAGCAGGAACGGCCAACTTCGCAGTCAGCACCATGAAACTCGGAACTTCCCGGCACAATGCGCTCGAACTGGAAGACGCGCTCGGCGACCTGGGCACATCCATCGACGGATTTGCATCGCGCGAGTATTCGCTGCAATCGATGGATGTACTCGAGAGGAACCTTCCTGCAGCATTGGAACTGTTCGCGGACGTCGTGCAAAGGCCGACCTTTCCTTCCGAGGAGGTCGAGCGCGAACGCGCCCAGCATCTCGATGCACTCTCGCAGCAGGCCAACAACCCGGGAGCCGTCGCGGCTCGGGTACGATCGATGCTGGCCTTCGGCCACGATCATCCATACGGCAGGCCACTGTTAGGGCTTCCTGATTCGATGCAGGCCATCAGCGCCGATGATCTTCAGCGTTTCCACTCCGAGAACTGGCGTCCGGCCAGTTCGGCGCTGATCTTCGCGGGCGACATCACGCTGGAAGATGCCATGAGCCTGGCCGCTCGTTACTTCGGCCAGTGGAGCGGCGGGCCGGTGGTGGAACTCGAGCAGCAGCCGGCCCGACCGGCGGAGACAGGCCGGATTTACCTGGTCGACAGACAGGATGCGCCGCAGACCGTCGTGGCCGAGATCGTTCCCGGTCCATCGCGTGCTGGAGATGACTACTACTCCTTTCGAATACTCGATGCCATCTGGGGTGGAGGAGGATTCGGCACGAGACTGAATCTGAATCTGCGCGAGGATAAGGGCTACTCCTACGGCGTTTTCTCGAACGTGGCCGCCTTCAGGAAAGCAGGACTCTGGTGGGCGCAAGGTTCGGTGCAGACCGACAAGACAGGTGAGTCTCTGGTCGAGTTCATCCGCGAACTGGAAGAACTCGCGGAGAAGCGTCCCATCACAGAGGCGGAGTTCAGCGATGCCCGCGAACGCAGGCTCCGCGGCTACTCGCAGCAGTTCGAATCCTTGTCGCGTATTGCGGCGCAGGTCGCTGATCTCTGGGTGTGGAAGCTCCCGATGAATGAACTGCAGCGGGAATACGACGCGATTTCCACCGGGACGCTGGCCGAAGTTCGGGACTCAGCCCGCCGTTACGCGACACCAGATTCTGCGATTCTCCTGCTGGTAGGAGACAGGTCGATCATCGAACCTGCTCTGCGTGGTCTCGACGTCGGCGAAATCGTCGTGTTGGATGTCGAAGGCAGGAGGGTGTAGTTAGCGCAAGCAATGTCCGGGAGCATCGACCAGTAACGTCATTCCGAAGGAGCACGCGACACCCGTCGGGGAAACGCAAACAGGCTGCGACTGAGGAATCTACGAGCAAGGGTCGCGCTCGTGATTCCAAGCGCGGTCCCTGCGCGTAGATCCCTCGCACCCACCCATCCCGCCGCTTCTACGAAACTCATAGGTTTTCTCCGGGTTTGCGGGGTTGAAATCTCGCCGCAACGGACCAGCCGTCATTCCGAATGAGCGCGCCGTGCTCGGTATCTAACGCAGAGAGAACTGCGACTGAGGAATCTACGCGAAGGGTTCACGCTCGACATTCCAAGCGTGATCCCTGTGCGTAGATTCCTCGCTTCGCTTCGGAATGACGGCGCCTTCTGTGCTGATCAGCGCCCCTGTTTCTTTCTCTCAGTCGCCGCGCAGCGCCATTCGCCGCTCGGGATGACGACCCGGTGCCTGCTTAGAATAGGCGAACAGGGCAACTCGACGCCTGATCGAGTTCCGCACGCCCGTCACGTCGAATCCTCCATTACGCTTCGCATGTGAGACACAATGGCGACATGAACGACACCGAGGTGAATCCATGAGCGAATGTCTCGTCGACTACCGGGTCGAGAAGGGCGTTGCCATTCTCGAATTCAACAACGCTCCGGCTAACAGCATCAATTACGAATTCAGCCGCGATCTCGATCAGGCCATCCTGAGCGCACGGATGGATGAGGCGGTGCATGTGCTGGTGTTGCGAGGTTCCGGCGAGAAGTTCTTCTCGGCGGGCGCCGACATACAGATGCTCTCCGAGGTCACGGACCGTTTCAAATATTTCTTCTTCCTTCACGCCAGCGAGACGTTGCAGCGGCTCGAGCAGACGCCGAAACTCGTCATCGCTGCGCTGAACGGTCATACCGTCGGTGGCGGATTGGAAATTGCGCTTGCTGCTGACATTCGCATTGCCAAACGCGACGGCGGAAAGATCGGCATGCCCGAGGTGACCTTCGGTGCGCTTCCCGCGATCGGCGGAGCGCAGAGGCTCTCGAGAATTGTCGGTAAATCGCGAGCCATCCAACTGCTGGCCGAGGGCTCACTGTTCGAGTTCGATGAAGCAGAGCAGCTGGGGATCGTGAATTATGTATGGGATGCGGAAACCAATGAGGTGAAGTGGTGGGATCGTGTGATCGGGTACGCGCGCGGCTTCTGTCCACCGAATCGACCACCGGGTGCTGTCGGTCGGATCAAGCGGGCCATTCAGGCGGGTTGGGACATGCCGCTCGATGCTGCCATCGCTGTGGAGCAGGAGATGCAGCAGCAACTCCTGGCCACTGACGATGCCAAGGAAGGACTGGGCGCGTACAACGAGGACAGGAAGCCGGAATTCTCAGGGACCTGATGAACGCGGACGAGGGCTGATGAACGCAGAACGCAGAACGCAGAAGTTTGAAGTAAGAAAGAGAACCTGCCAGCGGTTGACTCTTTTCTTACTTCATCGTTCTGAGTTCTGAGTTCTGCGTTCATCAGCCGACAAGTAAACCGAGGAAAAACGACAAATGCGTTATAGAAACCTGCACGGCACCGATCTGAAAGTTTCAGAATTCGGATTCGGCACCTGGACCGTCACCACCGGCTGGTGGGGCAATTACACCGATGCTGAAGCGGAAGTTCTGATTCGTAAGAGTCTCGACTACGGCGTGAACTACATCGACACCGCCGACGCGTACGGAAATGGGCGCGGCGAGACCATCCTCAAGCCGATTCTCGCGGATCATCCTGACCTCATCGTCGGGACCAAGTTCGGTTACGACTTTTACAACAATCCGGTTCGGCCCCGCGGACAGCGCGAGCTGCCGCAGGACATGACGCCGAAGTTCGTCCGCTTCGCTCTCGAGCAATCGCTGAGTCGGCTGGGCGTCGATCATGTGGCCATCTATCAGCCTCACAACCCCCGCATCGAAACTCTGCTCGACGATGACTTCTGGGCCTTGATGGAAGATCTCAGGAGCGAAGGCAAGATTCTCTCGCACGGTCCTTCACTCGGCCCGGCCATTGGATGGAGAGACGAAGGAATCTACGCAAATGCAGTTCGCCGCGCACCAGTCACGCAGATGATCTACAACATGCTCGAGCAGGATCCGGGCAGGGAGTTCATTCTCGCAGCAGAAATGGCTGAGAGCGGGCAGACCTACGCTGCAGCGGCCATTGCTGCCGAAGGCGCGAGCGGGAAGAAAGCGTGCGAGCCGACCGAACATTTCGACGAAGCATTCCGGCCCTGGAACACGCCATCTCTGGTGAGCTCCGGACCACAGTTTCTGATCCGGGTCACGCACTCCTCAGGGATGCTGGAAGGCAAGTACACCATCGATACGAAGTTCGACGAGACCGATCATCGTTCCCATCGCCCGCGAGCCTGGCTGGTGGAGGGTCTGCAGAAAGTGGAACGCCTCCGCCCGCTCTGCGAGTCGCGCGGTGTGACCCTCGGGCAACTGGCCATGATGTGGCTGTACGCGCATCCGGCAATTCTCTGCGCGCTGCCAAACATCTACGACGAAGAGCAGCTGCGGGAGTTCAGCGCAGCTTCCGATCATCAGCCTCTCGATGAGAATGAGATGCAAGAGGTGGATGCGCTCTTCCGCAGCAGCTTCAACGTGATTCCGTATGTGGAAGAAGTGAC
>JBKJUK010000152.1:0-11788 GCA_046590705.1 Thermoanaerobaculia bacterium | reverse complement strand
CGTATTCGAGTATCGCCAGTTTCATCCGCCCTGGACCGACCACGGGGTGTACCGCCTGCACGCCAGGTCCGAACACCGCATGCCTGCTGGAGAACCGATTCAAAGTGACACTCACCTGGCGGAATCAATTCTTCCAACCTGTCACCAACGGCAACGGCGCTGTGATCCGATATGCCGAGAATCAGCCCGAGGTGAATCCTACCTACGGACCGCTCAGCGAAACGGCGTTTTTCTCGATGTTCCCGCATGCTCCGAAACGAGTGGAAGCGATCGTCAAGATTTTCAAAGGTGTCAACATCAACGACAAGTTCTGGGTGTACCTCTCCGGTCTGACGAATAACGAGTACACGGTCACGGTCACAGACACGAAGACATGCAAGGTGTGGGAGCGAAGTAATCCTCACAACACATTCAGTACCATCAGTGATGTGAACGCGTTTCCGTTTCCGTAGCCGTGACGTACGATCCAAGTCCAACGTTGGAGGTGATGATCGTGCGAAGAGCCACGATCTTCGCGTTGTCACTACTCGTGACCGCGTTCGCATGGAACACGGTGGCTGCTCGAGTGAGTCTTGAGGACTCTACCCTCACGTTCACCTGACAGCACCGCCCGCCGTAGCCTTTGACGTCGATCAAGCGCATCCGCTTGATCGACGTCAAAGGCGACCCCGCACTCGTCCCTATGTTCACCGAGGCGCTGGTGGCGGCGAGTGCGCGTTCCATCCCGCGCGAGCAGACGTCGCGAGGACCTGCAGCCCTTCCGGGGAAAGCAATGCGGTCTCGACCGCGGATACAGAGGCGCGGTTCATCGTGTGGCTCGCCTGCGTCGCCAAGCTGAGCTTTCACGACCCTGTCCGAAACAAACTGCTCGGCTCGTACTGGGTCAGAACCGAGCGTCAGAGAACGTAACCGGGGGCAATCGCGAAGCGCGCAGCACCGTTGGTGGCCGCACTCGTGACCAATCGCGCCAAGGCAGTGCACTCCCGGTTCGGGCAGCGCCCCTGCCTCTTCAGCTGAAATGAGCGCAGGCCTGCCTGCGCCGCGTAGTATCAACGTGACCACGGCAGACTCAATTCTCCCGGCAACGGATGATTTCGAGATCATTCATCCCCATTTCTTCCACCTGACGGCAGACAGTGTTAGAACGAAACCCTGACCCAGACATGGACAAGGACGCTCAGCTTCATGCACCCGGTGACCCGAGCTCGAGCCTCCGACCAGATGATCATTTCGCGGAGCTCATCGATTCGCTTGATGTAATCGTCTGGCAGGCGGATCCGGCCACTCTCCGCTTTACGTTCGTCAGCAAACGCGCGGAAGAACTGCTCGGATACCCCGCCAGTCGCTGGATCGAGGAACCTGGGTTCTGGGCCGCGCACATACATCCGGCCGACCGCGAAATGGCTGAGGTGACTTGCAGGGCGGCCACGGACCGGCTGGAGGATCATGAGTTCGAGTACCGCATGATTGCCAGCGATGGCTCCACGGTCTGGCTCAATGACATCATCAGGGTCGAAACTGAGAACGGGGTCGCCGTTCGTTTGAATGGAGTGATGGTCGATATCTGCAGACAGAAGGCGGCCGAGCAGCAACTCCGTGAAAGCGTCGAACGCTTCACCCTGGCAGCCAGGGCGACAGGCGATGCAGTTTACGATTGGGATATCAGCACCGGAAGTGTCTGGTGGAACGAGGCCACCGCCCAATTGTTTGATGAGCCGAACCCAACCTATGCGTGGTGGTCCTCCTCGGTTCATCCTGCCGACTGGCCCCGGGTCGAGGAAAGCATAGTTGCGGCGCAGCTCAGCGCCGACGACGTCTGGACGGCCAGTTATCGCTTTCGACGAGGCAATGGGAGCTACGCGCATATCTTCGATCGTGGCTACTTCGTGCGAGATCAGGACGGGCACGCACTACGGCTCATCGGCGTAATGACCGATCTCTCGGAACGACTATCGACCGATGAGGCTCTGCGGCAGTCCGAAACAAAGTTCCGATTGATTGCGCAGTCAGCGCTCGACGCGGTGGTCTCGACTGCTCAGTCGGGCGAGATCGTCTACTGGAATGATGGAGCGCAGCGAATTTTCGGCTACTCCGAGCAGGAAGCACTGATCGGAATGCATGTGAACAGAATCATTCGCTACGGGAACTCAGACGCTGAAGGAACCGAGGATCCGCTGGTTCGAACGTACGTGACAGGACGTGCCGTAGAAGTTCTCGGTTTGCGAAAAGATGGTTCTTCATTTCCTGCCGAAATATCGGTCGCCACCTGGAAGGCAGGTGCGACCAGTTACTTCACGACGATCGTGCGTGACATTACCGAACGCAAACTGGCGGAGAGCGAGAAACAAATGCTCCAGAACCAGCTGGAACAGGAGTCCCGTCTCGGTAGCCTTGGTCGACTGGCCGCAACCGTCGCGCACGAATTCAATAACGTACTGATGGGCATTCAGCCGTTCGCTGAGATCATCGACCGGCGAGCGGGCGACCAGCCAATTCTCCGAAGCGCCGCAACAAACATTCAGAAGGCGGTGCAGCGGGGCAGCAGAATCACGCAGGAGATCCTCAGATTCGCGAGGCCGGCCGAGCTGTCGCGACAGCCCTTCGACCTCGCTGAGTGGCTGCAGAGCGTTGTTGATGTAGCAGCTCGCATGCTGCCTGCAGAAACGACTATCCGCACACTGCTACCCCAAGGCTCGATTTCATCGACCGGAGATGAGAACCAGCTGCATCAGGTGATGATCAATCTGATCATCAATGCCCGCGACTCGATGCCTCGAGGCGGAGTCATTCAAATCTCGGCACAACAGGCGCTCAGCGGTCTGACGCGCCCATTCGGCTATGTACCAACAGCGGACCGGTTTATCCACCTCTCTGTGCAAGATAGTGGTTCCGGCATCGCACCCGACGTTCTGCCTCACATCTTCGAGCCGATGTTCACCACCAAGAAGTCAGGTGGCACAGGGCTGGGGCTCGCGGTCTCACATCAGGTACTGACGGCCCACGGCGGTCACATCTTCGTCGAGAGCGCGCTCGGCGAAGGAACAACCTTCCATCTGTTCCTTCCGGCTTCCGACGCGCCGTTCGAGTCACCGGAGTGATAGAAACCGGGGCTGAACTATCGCTTGACGAACACTGAACCTGTCGACCTCCGTGAAGAGAGTAGCGCGCACGACCAATGCGCCCTGTGATCACTCGAGAGTCGTAGCAGCACGGTCGCAGCTCATCCGAGTAGGGCTCGTCGATGAGTCCAGTTCATCGCTCCGCGACGGGTTCGACCATGTGAGTCACGCCTTCTCGTTCAGCGCGATGATGTCAGTCCGGTTGATGCGCACCGTTAACGATGAGCCGACTTCCACGCCGGATCCACGCAAGGAACGCTCTGAAACTCTTGCCTGCAGTCGGGTGTCAGGCATACCTTCGAGGTGGAGCCAGAGGATTATTTCTGATCCCAGTTCGATGATTTCTTCTACTCGCGCCGGGATGTTGTTCTCTCCGTCTTCCTGCTCTGGTGGTCCGAGGTGGAGGAACTGGACGTTGGCGGGCAGCACGGCCCACGGGATACTTGCGTTTTCGGTTACGAAATCACTATCCACGGTCAGTGTGAACGGTCCCCATCGCAGCTGCGGTCCTGCGGAATCTGCCCTGGACTGCACCACTCCCTGAAACACGTTGGGGATGTCGAGCAGGCGCGCTGCCTGTTCGCTACGGGGCCTGGTCAGAACCGCGGACGTCGGTCCGGACTGGAGTTGCCGCCCGCCATCGACCAGACAGAAGTGCGAGGCCAGTTGCGCGGCCTCGTCGAGGTCGTGGGTGACGAGAATGATCGTGCATCGGAGTTCTTCGCGAATCCGGCGTAATTCTGCGTAGAGCTGGTTGCGGGTACTTCGATCGACCGCCGAAAATGGTTCGTCGAGCAGTAGCAGTCGGGGTGCGCGCGCAAGGGCACGGGCCAGTGCCACACGCTGTCGCTGTCCGCCGGAGAGTTGGTGCGGATAGCGAGTATCGAGACCAGTCACCTGCGCCCTCTCCAGACACTCCTGCACCCGTCGGCGACGCGCTTCTCCTGACAGATGAAGCAGGGCCGCTTCTACATTCCCGGCCACGTTCATGTGCGGAAAAAGACCGTACTGCTGGGGCACAAAGCCGATGGAACGCTCGCGCGCAGGCGTGCGAACGATCTCATCATTCCAGATCTCACCACCGAAGCTGATCCGCGCATGCGAGAGTGGCAGAAGGCCGGCGATGGCTCGTAGAATCGAAGTCTTGCCGCTGCCGGAAGGCCCGATGAGCGCGGTGATTCGCTGCTCGGCAAACTGCTCGCGGAAATCGAGATGAGGTCTGTGGTGACGGAGATCGAGCGCGAGACTCAATTCACCCGCCTTCGCTTGAGCAGGCGGTCGGCCAGACCGTAGCCGACGGCGATGGTGACCAGCGAGATCAGGAGCAGGAGCAACGACATCCTTCCCGCCGCTACATGATCGAAGGCCTGCGTACTGTCGTAAATCGAAATGGCCACGGTTCTGGTCTCACCGGGAATGTTGCCGCCGACCATGAGCACCACGCCGAATTCACCCAGCGTGTGTGCAAAGGTCATCACCGCTGCAGTCAGAATTCCTGGCCAGGCCAGTGGCAGTTCAACGCGCCAGAAGGCCTGCCAGAAGGTCATGCCGCAGCACTGGGCCGCCTCCCGCACGTCCAGCGAAATCGATTCGAAGGCACGTTGCACAGGTATGACCGCGAAAGGAATGTTGAAGAGAACCGAAGCGAGGACGAGACCGCTGAAACTGAAGGCCAGCGTGTGACCGGCAATCGCTTCGAACCACCTTCCAGCTGGAGTTCCTCCGCCCATGACAGAGAGAAAGTAATAACCGACGACGGTGGGCGGCAGAACCAGCGGAAGAGCCAGCAGCCCTTCCAGCCAGGCCTTCCCGGCGAACTTCGTGACTGCCAGGCCCCATCCCGCTGCGATGGCCAGAGGCAGAAGCAGCAGCACCGTGAAAAGCGCGAGCTTCGCTGAGAGCAGAACGGACGTCCAGTCCATCATTCCTTCCTTGTCGTCCGTTTTCCACTGCTTACAGGAAGCGTGAACCCGTGACGGACCAACACTGCCCGCGCCGCCGGTTGTCGCAGATAGTCGTAAAAGGATCTGGCCACGGGACCCGCCGATCTGGTCAGCACCATCCGTTGCCGCAGAGGCTCGCCGACATGCCAGCTGGCCGGAATCAGCGCGAAGGACCCAAGCCTGGCAACCGCGGGCGCCTTCGAGAGCGAAAGCGGGATGATGCCACCCTGACACGAGCCTGAAGCGGCGAACTGGGTAGCCTGGGAGGCATTCTCGCCGAGCACGAGTTTCCTCTCGATCGACGACCAGAGTCCTGCGTGCTGCAGAGCGGCGCGCGCCGCACGTCCGTATGGCGCATGCTGAGGATTGGCGATGGCGAAGTGCGCGACACGATTCTCAGCGAGTGCGGCACGCAGGTCTTTCATTTGTGCATCGACTCTCAGACGTGAGCCGTGTGGTGCGAAGAGTACGATCCGCCCAATGGCGTAAAGCGAGCCGCGGTCGCGGGTCAGGCCCTTCTCCGCAAGTTGAAAAACGAAATTCTCGTCCGCCGACAGGAACAGCTCGAACGGCGCGCCCTCCTCTATCTGATTGCGAAAGTTGCCGGAGGAACCGAACGACAACTTCACTGACTTTCCAGTGTCGGCTTCGAATCGACCTGCAATCTCCGTCAAGGCAAACTTCAAGTCAGCAGCGGCCGCAACGTTCGGCACTTCTGCCGAATGGAGAATGGAGAATGGAGAATGCAGAATGGAGAATGCGGTGACGAGAAAAGAGAATGTCAACGGCGTCACAGCAACCAAACTCAACATTCACAGCTCCCCTTCCCGTCATTCTGCATCGCGACTCTGCATTCTCCATTCTCCATTCTCCATTCTCCATTCGTCATTCGTCATTCGTCATTCTCGTGTAGCATGAGGTTAGCCGAGGAACTCTTCCCCGGCTCTTCAGTCCTTCTGAACTAAGTCAGAACTCTGGACTCACCCCTCTTAGCTCAAGTCTCGAGAATCTTCCGCGAATGGCCAGTGTCCGATTTGGTGGACCGAAGAGCCTGTTCTCGCTGAGTCGGGACGCCGGGCCATCCGGCAGGAGCTCCAATGAAAGTCTACGTAGGTAATCTCTCCAAGCAGATCAACGACGCTCAGCTCAACGAACTGGCCGCTCCTTTCGGTGAACTGGTCTCAGCCCAGATCGCCACTGAACGTCGAGGTGGAGAGTCGAAAGGATTTGGTTTTCTCGAGTTCACCAGCAGCGAGTCGGCTACGGCAGCAATAGCTGGACTCGACGGTCGCGACGTGAACGGACAAACGCTGAAGGTGAGCGAAGCCAACCCGCGCAAAGATCGTACGGCCTCCGCTACATAAACTTCTCGCGCTTCTCATGTGGCCGGAATGGCTGCAACGATTCACCGACCCTCTCGAAGACCTGGCGTAGGGGCGAGTTGCGCTCGCCCGCTCCCTCGGCGTTTTGTATGACAGACCGGAGAGCGGGCGAGCGCAGCTCGCCCCTACGCATTCCATCCTGAACACTTCCTCCTGCGTTCATCTGCCGTCCGCGCTAGACTCCCTAACCATGAACATACGCCGATGGTTGCCGGTCCTGCTCCTCTCCGGCTGCGCCTCTCTCCCCCAGCCTGCATCGATGACCGTTCTGGTCTACAACATTCATGCTGGGAAGGACGCAGATCAGCAGGACAACCTCGAGAGGGTCGCTGCGGTCATCAAAACCGCCGGCGCTGACCTTGTTCTTCTGCAGGAGGTTGACCGCAACACCACACGCAGCGGTCAGATCGATCAGCTCGCCGTGTTGCAGCGGCTCACCGGCATGCAGGCCGCTTTCGGAAAATCGCTCGACTATCAGGGCGGCCTTTATGGGATCGCAACACTCTCCCGCTGGCCGATTCGTGCGCAGCGTGTCGTACCGCTGCAGGTCGTTCCCGTACAGACGCGCGCGGGCGGTTCGCTGGAGCCGCGCGTGGCTCTCGTGATCGAAGTGACTGGTCCGAATGGGAGATTCATCGTAGTCAACACGCATCTCGACGCCTCACGTGAACAGACCTTCCGACTTCAGGAAGTCACGCGCCTGCTGGAGCAGCTGAAGTCTGAGGACAGACGTCCGATGCTGCTCGGTGGCGATTTCAACGCAGAACCTGACAGCAGCGTCTATTCAAGCGTGACAGCCGCGAACCTGACCGATTCGTATGCCACCTGCGGTTCCGGTGGAGACGGCTTCACCTTCCCTGCCTCGTCACCGATCAAACGAATCGACTATCTCTTCACCCGAAATGTGCAGCGTTGTGCGTCCGCCAACGTGCTCGATTCGAATGCTTCCGACCATCGACCGGTGCTGATTCGATTCGCTGCGAAGTAAGTTTGCCGTATGGCGACACCAGGCCCAAAGTTGGCTCTCTTAAAGCGACAGCGGAATCTGAGTTCTGAGCCTCGCTTTCGGTCGTGGTCGGCAATCCTTCGAGAGCACAATTTCGACGCTACGACCGGCTTTTTCTGAAACAGAGACCACAAGGCAGGAATCCTTCCGCTGAGGCTTCTTCCCTGGTGCCGAACGAAATCCGCGACGAGGCTGCCACGCGAATCAGGGCGTGACATGCGGGAATGTGGAAGGTGCGTTTCTTTCGAGATACGGCACCGACGACCTGGGGCTCCGACAAAGCTGGCCCGATCACAGTCAGGTCTTTCGAAAGACCACTACGTTTCGCTTCCGAGGCCGAACTATCCGGATCCGCCGTGGCCGCCGCAGCGAAAGTCCAGCCACTCCCCGCCTCATTGGTGACCGCCGAAGATACGTCAGATTGCGACTGAACTACAGGCGCCACGGCGTCCCTCGGTTCCTTCGATTCAAACGCCAGTGGTGTGTCGAAAAATTCGAGTTCGAACGTGTCTTCGTCCGCGTTGGCTCCGGGCTCTTTTGGAGCCTCGGTCGTGATTGAAGGCCGGGCACTGATTCCGTCCGCTTCGGCCCGCACGTCCTCGCTTCTCACGGATCCGGAAGGGACAGACTGCGACTCCCTGACAATGGACTCAAGTTCTTTTCGACGGTCGATCTCGGTTCGTAAGGCGCGCGCCATCACCGCTAGCTGTTCCGAGGTGCGAGCGCCGCTCTCCTGCAGTTGCGCGACCTTCTCACGGAGCGCGTCTTCGGTCTCTTTCCTGAGATGCAGCTCTCGTCTGAGCTCATGGACCCGCGCTCTGGCTGCAGCGACCAGCTGTCCGGAATCTACAGCGGCCCGCTCCTTTTCTTTCAGCTGCTGACTCGAGTCGATCGTGTCAGGCGGATTGACGGGAGCAGCGACGAGGGCCGCCACCTTGCTGATGATCTGCGGCTGGCGGACGGTCTCGATCACGACTTCCATGGCCGGCTGCCGTGACGCTCCTGACCCGGCGTCAGCGGCAGCACGCACGTTCGCCTCCAGCTGCTGCTTCGTGTCGATCGTGTCAGACGAACTCACGGGAGCAGCAACGACGACAGGCGTAATTTTGCTGATGAGCTGTGGCTGGCGGACGGTCTCGACGAGGATTTCAGTGTTCGGCTGTCGCGACAGAGTCGAACGTGCTGTGAACAGTGCGCCATCCCTGACCACTCGAGTGACGTCCCGGTCGATCGGACCGTAGCGCACCGCCTCCCGAACGTCCGCTTCCGGCTGTTTCTCCGAAACGTCGAGGTCCTGGTAAAAAATTGACCGCGGCTTTCCGAGAACTTCGCTGGCCTCGTAGCCGAACAGCAACTCGGCGCCTTTGCTGAAGGCCAGTATCTGCCCTCGGAGATCGCTACGGATCACAGCAATTTCCTCAACGTTTTCGAGCGTCATGGCACCAGCTTCGGCAGGGGTACTTCCCATCAATTCTGCGACGGGAACGAAAACACATCGCATGAGAACCTGGTTCGAGGTATTCCTCAGTGACAGCGTAGCGTGAACTCGGCAGGGCACGACATAACCATCTCGATGGGCGAGTCGCAACTCGAGGGACCACGAACGGATCTCCCGGGACATGAGTCGCTGGGTTTGAGCCTGTTCGAACTTGCGGTCATCGGGGTGGGTGAGATCGGCGAAGGAAAACCCCAGAAAAGTTTCACGCGCATAGCCGAGAACATCGAGAAGTCTCTGGTTCACCTGCACCCAGCGCCCATCCGTGCCGATGAAAGCCATCGGTGTGGCCGCCTCTTCGAAAGCGCCACGAAATGCCTGGCTTCGATCAACGGCCCCTTCGGAATCGTCGCCGGACATGGCTCTGCCAGCCTTCAGATAGCGAAACAGTCCGAAGATAAAGAGTCCCAGAAAGGCCGCGGCCGCGAGATATGCCAGAATCACCGTAGTTTGCCTTGACGTCCAGCCGAGCGTTCGCACGACGATGCGGACGCCGCTAAAGCATTACGCGTTCCAGTGTGCCGAGTCGTACGGAGTAAAACGGCGCATCCGCCGGAACGGTCGCTTCCTGAAACGGAGTCTCTCTACAAGCCGATCTGGACGGAGAGCATGGAGACTGAGCCGCCGTCGACTCCCTCCACCGGGAAACTCACCGCGTCCCCTTCCTGCTGAGTCCCGAGCACATACAGCAGAGGAAGGTAATGTTCAGGGGTGGGCACGGCGAGCAGCGCATCCCTTCCCTCGTACTCAATGAGAGGGCGGTGATCGCCTTCGAGCATGAGCCTGCGGGCATGGTCTTCAAAGCGGGTTGCCCAGTCGTAGGGCTCGGGAACCTGTCGTCCCCATCCGTAGGCGTGAAGGTTGTGAATCAGATTCCCGCTGCCGAGAATCAGAACGCCTTCCTCCCTGAGAGGTGCGAGTTTTTTTCCGAGTTCGTAGTGAAAGCTGGCCGGCCGCGTCTCATCGATCGAAATCTGGATGACAGGAACGTCAGCCTTCGGAAAAAGATGCTTCAGTACCGACCATGAACCGTGATCCAGCCCCCACTCGTGAAGATCAGGCATCACGTCGACACTTTCCGCGAGCAGATACTGCGCGCGCGAAGCGAGAGACGGACTGCCTGCGGCAGGATACTCGACGGCGAAGAGTTCACGAGGGAACCCGCCGAAATCATGGATCGTGCGTGGCTGCTGCATGGCCGTGACCCTGGTCCCAGTCACATACCAGTGCGCCGAGATCACGAGGATTGCAGTGGGGCGCGGCAATCGTTGACCGAGAACTGTCCAGGCTCTGGTGTAGTCGTTTTCCTGGATGGCATTCATGGGATTGCCATGGCCCACGAAGAGTGCCGGCATTCGAGTCGAACTTTGTTGCTCAGACATTTGATCGGATCGCAGCCTCCATTAACCTTCAGTATACGGATCGAATTTTGCCAGTCCACAGATCGAATTCTGCCCAATTTCAGAGACAGGAGCGAAAGAGGTCTGCTACGTGCATGCAGGATGGACGATGGAAATGGCGAACCGGGTTCTGCTGGTAGAAGATGACGAGAACATCCAGCAGCTTCTCTCGATCTACATCCGCAGGACTGGTGCTTCACTCGACGTGGCCAGCGACGGCGTGCATGCCATCGAACTTCTCCGCGCCACCAGCTACGACCTCATCTTTCTCGACATCATGCTTCCACGGATGAATGGCTTCGAGGTAGCGGAGGAGGTCGTCAGGAGTCATCCGCAGACGAAACTGGTCGTCGTCTCGGCGATCGCGCTTTACTTCGAGCATCGATTCCCTGCGGGCACCATCATCCTGCAGAAACCGTTCGACCTCAACGACGTGGAAGCGATTCTCCGCGGTAGAACCTCTGAGTCCGCGGCGTCATGAGATCCGATTGAGCGGGATGAAACGTCCACAATTCCTTTTTGCTGCGTACTCCAGTGTAGATTCGCTATGAACCCATCCCACTCTCCTGTTTTTCCGGACACGGCTCTTTTTCGATCGCTCTTCGACCTGATGCCCCAGCTTGGATGGACTGCTCAACCCGACGGGCACATCGATTTCTACAATCGAGGGTGGTACGACTACACCGGTACGACCTATGCGGAGATGGAAGGTTGGGCCTGGCAGTCGGTGCATGACCCCGAATTCCTTCCACTGGTACTCGAGCGTTGGAAATACTCACTCGCGAACGGGCTGCCGTTCGAGATGGAGTTTCCTCTGCGGCGTCATGACGGAAAGTTCCGCTGGTTTCTTACGCGGGTCAACCCCATCAAGGACGCCGCGGGTGACATCATTCGCTGGGTGGGAATCAATACCGACATCGACGACAGACGGCGTCATGTGCGGATGCTCGAGCGTCTCGCTGAGGTCGGCCAGACCGTTTCGGCGGATCACGACCTCAGGAACATTATCCAGACCGTCACCGAGGCTGCCACCGAGCTCACCGGCGCCGGAGCAGGTGCGTTTTTCTACAACACGACCGGGGAGTCCGCTGAGGCATTCATGCTCTACACCGCAGCGGGCGTGCATCAGGAGTATTTCCGGCAAATCCCCTTTGCGCGTAAAGCCGAGTTGCTTGCTCCTACATTTGGAGGAGAGGGGACCATTCTTCTCACAGACCTCACGCAGGATGCGCGTTTCGGAAAGGCTAGTCCCGGCGAAGGCGTGCCGGTGGGATTCCAGCCGATGAGGAGTTACCTGGCCACTCCGGTAACGTCCCGTGAAGGCGACGTGATCGGAGGTCTATTTTTCGGGCACTCAGACCCGGGCATGTTTGACCCTACGGCGGGACGCATCGCCGAGAGTCTGGCGTCGCAGGCGGCGGTCGCACTCGACAACTCGCGCCT
>JBKJUK010000091.1:0-31468 GCA_046590705.1 Thermoanaerobaculia bacterium | reverse complement strand
AGCGGGCACGTGCAACGCGCCCCAACGAGAGGCCAGGACGTTCCGCCCCGGCCCCCGGCCCCCAAACTCCGGCCCGCTCTAAATCAACGAATACGGATGCTCTGTGCGGTGTAGCGTGTCCGCGACTGGCGGAAAGCCTTCACGGTGATGCGATCGCCGACGCGAAGCCTGTCGGCCGTGACGTAGCTACCTGCAGTGCGCGACCGCACCACGAAGTCCTCGTCGACCAGGATGGTAACGATATCCCGGCTGCTCCCGCGTCTCACCACTAGAATGTCGTCATCAAAGGCGGTCTCGACTGTTCCGTCGATGACCACCATTTCCGGTATCTGATCCTCGTCGTCGAAGCGATCGTCGTTCCGATCGTTTCGGTCTCTCGAGTCGCGGTCGCGGTTGTCGCGATTGTCGCGGTCGTCGCTGCCCATTCGGATCGTGTCCGCTCGAAATGTAGTGCGATTGTTCCCGTCATACTGACCGCTTACCGTCACCGTATCTCCGACCTGAAGATCACTGACGCGGAACCGTGTTCCGCTTCTGTCGTA
Organism: Thermoanaerobaculia bacterium; assembly: GCA_046590705.1. GTDB lineage: Bacteria > Acidobacteriota > Thermoanaerobaculia > Gp7-AA8 > Gp7-AA8 > JBKJUK01. Next base: position 30,926 of record JBKJUK010000091.1, on the reverse strand, counting down.
TGAGGTGCGGGCGTCGATCACTACGTCCTCGCGGCCAGTGTTGACGCGAAACGAATTGTTCCGCGAGTCAACGCGTGAGACTCGGCCACTGATTGAAGTCACGGTGGTGCCGCTTCCCGAACCGAAAACGTTGTCGTCGCCATCCGACACATCCTTGAGAACGTCGATCGATCGCGCCCGTATCCCATCCGAATTGCTGCTCTCGATCACTACGCGGACACGGTCTCCGGCTTCTAGGTTCGCGATCCGATGAGTGTTCCCCTGGTAGATCACAGGAGTCGAGGCAGTGCCGATGACCGTGTAAAGTTCCCGTCGATCGGTCTCCAGCACGAATCGATTCTCAGCTGTATTGGCTGTCCTCACGATTCCTTCGACGGTGTTACTCGCACCGGGGTTCGATGTTGTCCCGAGCGCTCTCCCCAGCAGGACGATTTCTTCAGCGCGAAGAGCGTAGCTCCCGGAACCAATAGCCCGAATCTCGAGCCTGTCTCCCATACGGAGTCGCGAGAACCCGCTGTTGCCCCGAAAAACCTCGCTCGCGTTTCCGAAGGCGCGATACGCAGTCTCCGAGGAATCGGGGACGACTGAAACAGTTCGCTGCCCGCGATCTCCATCGAGAGTGATCGAAAAACGACCGCCGCTGCTGTCCAGATTCGATATGGTTCCGACAGCCGTGCCGCGAACTCCCGACCTTATTTCGGAAGCAGCTGTCCAGGTTGTTCGTGATTGCGCTACTGCGGACGTTGCGATGGTCAGGAGCAGTACCGCCAGAAACGATCCGCGCGATACCACCTGCTGTGAGCTGTTGAACATGATTTCTCTCCTCTGAGTAAGGAGGGAGAATCGCAAGAGGCGTTCCATTCCCGGGAGAACCGTGCTCATCAGGTTGTGGACGGGGTCAACGCTCTCCTCAGGGCCGACGATAAAGTTCGTTTCCACGACAGATCGAACGGCTCACTACCCGGTCGTCGCCCATGAAAATGAGGCCCGACAACAATTCCTGAATATCGGATGCCCGGCTCGTGCGCATCGAGAGCAGAGGCGTGGCGTGGAGATCGAGCACCAGGAAATCGGCGTCCTTGCCTTCGCTCAGACTTCCGGTCGTGTCATCGAGAGAGAGCACTTCGGCCCCTCCAAGAGTCGCCAGGTACCAGAGTTCGAACGGGTTGAGCGAGATACCGGACACCTGCTGCACCTTGTAGGCATCGGACATGGCGTTGAACATCGAAGGCGTGGTCCCTGCCCCGATGTCGCTCCCAAGCCCCACTTTCACTCCCGCGGCAAGGACACGCCGCAGAGGGAACAGGCCACTCCCAAGAAAGAGATTGGAGTTCGGGCAATGGGCGATGCGGCTCTTTCGCGCTGCCAGTACGCCGAGTTCTTCGTCCGAGAGGTGCACGCCATGGGCGAGCACAGTGCGGTCACTCAGCAGACCTGCCTTGTCATAAACGTCAACGTAGCTCGCCGCGTCAGGAAATAGCTCCCGCACCCAGTCAACCTCAGCCAGATTCTCAGAGACGTGCGTATGCACGTAGGCATTCGGAAATTCTCTCTTCAAATCGCCGGCGAGTTCCAGTAGCTTCGGCGTCGAGGTCGGCGCGAACCGCGGCGTGATGGCATATCGCAGAACGCCGCGGCCATCCCATTTCATCAACAGCTCGCGACTCTCCCGATAGGACCTCTCCGGATCCTCGACGAGCGCATCGGGCGCGAAGCGGTCCATCATGGTCTTTCCAATGATGGCCCTGCATCCGCGCGTCTCAGCTTCTTCGAAAAAGGCGGCCGTAGCCTCCAGGTGGATCGTCGAGAAAATCAACGACGTCAGCGTCCCGTTTCGCAGCAGTTCGTCGAACAGAGCCGAGGCCACTCGACGTGCATGTCTGACGTCACTGAAGCGGGCTTCGGTCGGAAACGTGTAGCGATTCAGCCACTCCAGCAGATGTCCGCCGTAGGACCCGATCATCTCCAGTTGCGGAGCATGAAGATGGGTGTCGACGAAACCAGGAGTGATCAGATGATCGCTGCCGAGGTTGATGATGGTGCCTCCGCGGAAACGGTCGGGGCAATCTTTCCAGTCACCAATGGAAGCGATGCGGCCGTGTTCGACCGCCAGGTAGCCATTGAGGTGGTCGATGTAGGCGGGCGCCGGGTCAGCCAGTGCGAAGGGATTGGCGACTGGCGAGAAGATTCTGGCTCGGTAAACAGTCATTCAGTTCCTGTCACAATACCTGACAGTCTGCTGAAGTCCGCAATCAGTAGGGGTGAAATCAGCGCCGCAGCGCTGGTTTGGAGGCCCATCTACTCGACGGTGAAGTCGCCGCGAATCTGCTCGTCCTCGGAGCGGATCAGTTTTTCGAGGACACTCGCGTTGTGCTTCTCGGCCACGATCGGCTGATCCGCTGCGATCTCGATTCGCTCGAGCGATGCGCTCAGCGCGACCGATGAATCCTCGAGCCCCTGGGAGAACGACCTGTCATCACTCGGCATAACCATCCCCTCGTCATCGAGACCTGACTTACGCATGCGAAGCGCACGAGCTTCGGCTTCACGGAACGATGCTTCCCAAACCAGAATCGTGGGAGCGAGCTTGTGGTACAGCTCACTCGTGGCGCGCACATCTTCGAGGCAATATGTGGCGATGTCCTCGTAACGTCCGGCTCGATACATTGTCTCGACGGCACGGCCATCCATCCCTTCACTCTTCGAGCTCTGGATTCCGAAGGTGCGGCAGGCCAGGTCCAGATTGAATCGGATCTGGCGGGTGTTGATGGTCCCGTTGAACGAAAGCGCGTCACGCAGATCGCAGTTGGGATGGAACTTGTAGCGATAGCCGACCAGATCACGCTTGGGGACGATTCCGTGAATGGCTGAGCGGATCATGAGAAAAGGACCATCGAACTGGCGTCCGTTGAAGGAGATGAAGCGGTCATCTCTCCCCAGGAAGTCCCAGAATTTCTCGAGAATCTGCTTCTCCGTTCCTGAGATGAAGGTCCGCGTTCCATCGCGACGAATGATCAGTTCTTCCTGACCCGGCACTTCATACAGCACGCATGACCGGCCGTCGTCGGCATTCACGACACCGATGGCTGCGATACGCCCAACGAAAGGCGACAGCGCACCGCGCCGCTTTTCTTCCTCGGCTTCGGCGTCGCTCATCCCTTTGATCAGATACTCTCTGACGTAGGGAGGATGCTCCTCCCACGGCGTACCTACTGTCTCAATATCGATGACGAGTCTTTTCATGAGTTATTAAGAGGTTACAGCAGGAACCGCTCTGAAACAAGCTTCACCTTAGCAGGCTGTGGCACACGTCATCCCGAAGCGAAGCGAGGGATCTACGCGCAGGGACCGCGCTGACCATCGAGAGCGCGACCCTTCGCGTAGATTCCTCAGTCGCACAACCATTCCGCCGCTCGAGAATTAAGCGCGTGCTCTTTCGGAATGACGAACCGTCATGAGCATCCTGGCTACTATTTCGCAGGCGTCTTGAGCAAACCAACGAGCTCTTTGACCGCATCGATCGAAATCTGCAGACCCTTCTGCTCTTCTTCGAGCAGTTTGATCTCGATGATTTCTTCCATTCCGTTGCGACCAAGCTTCACCGGCACTCCCACGAAGAGCCCGTCGACGCCGTATTCTCCCTGCAAATAAGCGGCGCAGGGAAGGATCTTGCGTTTGTCCTTCAGGATCGCTTCGACCATCTCCACTGACGAAGCGCCCGGGGCGTACCAGGCCGAAGTCTTGAGCAGGTTCACGATCTCTGCTCCACCGGTGCGGGTGCGATTCACGATGGCTTCGATGCGTTCGGCGCTGATGAGTTCCGTGATCGGAATCCCGGCCACGGTCGAATATCGCGGAAGCGGAACCATGGTGTCGCCATGTCCGCCGAGAACGAAGGCGTGCGTGTTCTCGATCGAGACCTTCAGCTCCATGGCAATGAAAGCGCGCATGCGTGCCGAGTCCAGAACGCCGGCCATACCGATGACGCGCTCACGAGGAAATCCGGAGACCCTGCGTGCCACCTCACACATGGCGTCGAGAGGATTGGAGACAATGATGATGATGCAGTCTGGCGAATGCTTGACGATCTCTCGGGTAACGCCTGCGACGATTTCTTCGTTCTTCCAGAGCAAATCGTCCCGGCTCATCCCGGGCTTGCGTGGAAGACCGGCGGTGATCACCACCACATCAGATCCCGCAGTCTCTTCGTAGCCGTTCGTTCCCGTGAGAATGGAGTCGTACTTTTCGACCGGCGCCGTCTCCATCAGATCGAGCGCTTTTCCCTGCGGAACGCCTTCCACGATGTCGACCAGCACGACGTCGGCCAGTTCCTTCATGGCGATTCCCTGCGCTACGGTAGCTCCGACATTTCCGCCACCAACGACCGTTACTTTCGTCTTCATCTTCAATTCCTTCTGTTGCTGAGGTCAGCGACCGATCCAGGGTGTTCCTGGAGGCGCGCGGATTCTATCGCACGGAAGGTTCCAGTAAAAACTCGAGTGCGCGAACACCCGCGCCGTCGTACACAGGCTTGATGAGGACCGCGGCGCCCGGCTGGCTGTTTGAATCGGGCTCCCTCGTAGGGTGGGCGTCCCGCCCGCCACTTCTTGCACCATCCGCGATGCCGGATTGAAGACCGCGGAGAGTCTGTACAGGGGGCGGGCGCGGGACGCCCACCCTACTTTGGACACACGCTTCAGGTGAACCGCGACTTCGCCAAGTACATTTTTGAAATGGCTTCGAATTTGAAGCTGCGGGGCTTCATGCTCACCGATTTCGCTGCTGTCGCGAACGCAATTGCCGCAACCCGGAAGAAGCTGGAGAAGGAAGCGATCCTCGCGGAGTATTTCCAGCGACTCGATGATCCTTCGCTCGAGCGGGCGGCAGTCTTCTTCACCGGCTCTCCCTTTCCAAAGAAGGACGAGCGGGTGAGTGGAGTGGGCTGGTCCACGATCTTCGATGCCGTCATTTCTGCCACGGGTACCGACGCGGCGGCGCTCAGCGCGTCCACGCAAAGCGAAGGTGACCTCGGCGACGCCGTGGCCGCAGTCTTTCCGATCGAGGCCTCACCGCCGCTGTCTGTTCTCGAACTGGGCGAATTCATGGATCGACTGGCGGCTCTCACAGGTTCGGGAAACAAGCTCGCTCTTCTCGTGGAACTTTTCAGTCGCGCCAACCAGCAGGAGGCCCGTTACATCGTCAAATTACTGCAAAACGAATTTCGGATCGGACTCCAGGAGGGCCTGGTCGAATCGGCCATCGCGCGGGCTTTCAAGCAGGAGATCTCTCTGGTCCGCCGTGCGCACATGTTCAACGGAGACCTTGGCGTCACGGCACTTCTGGCGCGCTCCGGCGCACTCGAGTCGGCGAAGATGACTCTTTTCCATCCGATCGGATTCATGCTCGCGCAACCAGAGGAGACTGCCGAGGATCTTTTCGCGCAACTGGGGTGCGGTGCCATCGCCGACGACAAGTACGACGGGATACGCGCACAGATTCACTTCGACGGGAACATCGTCAGGATCTACTCACGCACGCTGGATGAGATCACCTCACGTTTCCCTGAAGTAAGCCAATCAGTTCCCGCAATCGGTCGTCCCCTCATCCTCGACGGAGAGATCGTTGCCTACACAGACCGAATCCTTCCGTTCGCGACCCTGCAGAGCCGGATCGGTCGGAAGCTCATCAGCGCCAGGCTTCTGGAAACTGCGCCGGTCGTGTTCTTCGCTTTCGATCTGCTCTACCTCGACGGAGAACCACTGTTCGAGAGACCGCTGAACGAACGCCTTGATCAGCTAAAAAGCGTGGTCGCCGCAGAGGGTGTCATCCGCCTCGGTTTTCAGAAGCTGGTTCACTCTCCCGAGGAGATTGATCTTGCTTTCGACGAAGCGCGACGACGCTCGAATGAAGGGCTGGTGCTGAAGAACCCACGCTCGCTCTACACGCCGGGTCGGAGAGGAAAAGCCTGGCTCAAATACAAGAAGGCGCTGGCCACTCTCGACTGCGTGGTGACTGCCGCCGAGTACGGCCACGGTAAACGGAAAGGAGTTCTCTCGGACTATACCTTTGCCATTCGTCGCGACGGTGAGTTCGTCAATATCGGGAAGGCGTATTCGGGAGTGACCGACGCCGAGATTGAAATGCTGACGAAGAAGTTTACCGAGATCACCACAGGTCGCTATGGTCCCGTGCATGTGGTGCAACCGGAAGTCGTGCTGGAGATTGCCTTCGATCGCCTGCAGGAATCGAAGCGCCACAAGTCAGGATTCGCCATGCGGTTTCCGCGCATCGCGCGCATCCGCGACGACAAGACCGTCGACGAGATCTCCACGATCGACGATGTGCGCCGGATTTATGAAGGACAGTTGGCGAGAGAGAATCCGGAGGAATGATTGGGGTGGTACGTGTGAGATCTTCCGCACTGCCGCGACGTCATTCCGATGAGCCGCGCGAATCGCGAGCCTTGCGCCGCTGTAACCGCGAAGAGGAATCTCCGTTCAGCGCGGACGCGGTGTGAAGCTACGACCTCGCGGCACGGACCGGAGATTCCTCTTCGCACACCAGCGCGGCAGCTCACAGATTCATCGCGTGCTCATCGGAATGACGCGCGTTGAATCCGCGGCCTCTGACATGAGCACGGTTCGCCGACGCGGTCTCCCTTGAGCGACCGCCCTCAGCTCACGCTAGAATGCGCCTCGTGTCCGCGAATCCTCCCGTCGATTTCATCTCTGGGCCTTCCCACAAGCTGGTTTTAGAAGAAGGCTTCAGCTTTCGCCATGGTGAAACGATCGCCCCTTTCGAGATCGTCTATGAAACATTCGGAACGCTGAACGAAAATCGCTCGAATGCGATTCTGGTCTGCCACGCTTTGTCTCCCAGCGCGCACGCTGCGGGAAAGTATTCGCACCAGGACGAGAGATCGGGATGGTGGGACGGATTGATCGGCTACGGTAAAGCCATCGATCTTCACAGTCACTTCGTCATTTGCGTGAACATCCCAGGCTCGCCGCACGGGACCACTGCGCCACAATCGATTGAACCCGACACGGGCAGGCCATGGGGCTCGCGCTATCCCTGGCCGACCATCGAAGACATGGTGCGCGTCGAGAAGACGGTCATTGATTCGCTCGGAATCACGTCCCTGGTTTCCGTCGTAGGCGGTTCACTTGGCGGCATGCAGGTTCTGGCCTGGACCACACAATTTCCGGAAATGGTTCAGTCGATCATCTGTATGGCGTCCGCTGCAGCGGTGCCCGTGCAGGGAGTGGCCTGGCACATCATCGGGCGCAAACTCATCGAGAGCGATCACCGTTTCGATGGAGGGGATTACTACCACCATGACTCACCGCTGCGCGGCCTAGAACTCGCGAGAATGGTCGGCCACATGACCTATCTTTCATCGGCCGCACTCGAGCGCAAGTTCGGCCGGAAGAGACGAAATGGAACGCGACAATTCGAGATCGACTCGTACCTCGACTACCAGGGCGAGAAGTTCGCGCACGCCTTCGACGCGAATTCTTACATTCGACTTCAGGCGGCCATGGATGAGATGGATCTCGAGGAAGAGTTCGGCTCTCTCGAGAAAGCCTTCGCAGGATATCGCGGCCGAGCGCTGATCATCTCGTTCGATACCGACTGGCTTTTTCCCTGCGACGAAGCCGCAAAAGTACAGCGGGCCCTTGTTGAGCTAGGCCTGCAGTCGGAGCATCTGGAATTTCAAACGACGAATGGCCACGACGCCTTTCTGCTCGACTACCATCTGATCTCGCCGCCAGTCGCGAAGTTCCTGTCTTCCGCGCAAGAGAAGTAGGTCCCTGCACACCCACCTTTCCTCGATGGAAGGGCCGTCATTCCGATGAGCCAAGCGATCGTTCACCTCTCCGCAGTTGTAACTGCGAAGAGGAATCTCCGTTCCGCGCGGACGCGGTGAAACATTTCGACCTTCGCGGCGCGGACCGGTGATTCCTCCTCGCACACCAAACGTGCAAGCTTGCAGAACCCTGGCCTGTCATCGGAATGACGTTGCCATGATCGCGGTGCTCTAGCTCCGGCCCCCGGCCAGCATTACCCGATCGAGGCCTTGTAGTCGCACTCCGCGTTGTTGCAGAACTCCGTCTTCCCGTCGCGCTTGGTTTCCTTCTCGAGTAGGTAGGTCGCAGCGCACTTTGGACAGGCCTTCGGCAGCGGCTTCTTGTTCAGCGAGAACTCGCATTTCGGATAGCGCGAGCAGGAGTAGAAGATGCCGCGTCGCGAGGAGCGCTCCATCATCTCGCCTTCGTTGCAGGTGGGACACTTCACGCCCGTCGGTTCAGGTGGCTTACCGCTCTTACCGAGTTTTCGAATATTCGAGCAGTCCGGATAACCGGAGCAGGAGAGGAACGGTCCGAAGCGGCCACGCTTCATCACCATCTCTTTACCGCACTTCTCACATGGTGGCTGCGGAGCTTCATCGGAGGCCGGCTGGTTGAGCAGTTTCGGATCTTTGGTGTTCTTACATTCCGGATATCCGGTGCACGCGAAGAACTGGCCGAATCGCGAACGCTTGAGCGCCATCGGCTTGCCGCACTTGTCGCAGATCATCGGCTCTTCGCCTTCGACCTGCGCAGTTTCCTTCTTGGCAACTTCCTTGGTGTTCTTGCACTCCGGATAGTTGGTACATGCCAGAAACTCACCGAAACGGCCGAACTTCATGGCCATCGGCGATTCACATTTGTCGCAGATCTCGTCGGTCGCAATTCCCTCGCCCTTCACCTGACGCATCTCTTTCCCGGCACGTTCGAGGTCACGTCCGAATTGAATGGAAAAGTTTTTCAAAGCGACCTGCCAGTCGAGTTTCCCCTCTTCGATTTCGTCGAGTTCGTCTTCGAGTCTGGCGGTGTACTTCTCGTCGATGATGTCAGCGAATGATTCCTTCAGAAGATTCGTGACCAGCATTCCAAGTTCTGAAGGAACAAACTTTCCATCTTCCTTGGAGGTGTAATCGCGAGCCTGAATGGTCTGCAGGATCGAACCGTAGGTGGACGGACGGCCGATGCCGTTCTCTTCCAGCGCCTTGACCAGCGTGGCTTCCGTGAAGCGCGGCGGCGGCTGCGTAAAATTCTGCTTGGTCTCCAGCCCGAGCAACTTGAGCGGATCACCTTCATTGATCGGAGGAAGGGTTTTCGAACTCTCCTTCTCTTCACCTTCTACCTCGTCACTCTCATCAGCCTCGGCCGTGTTCTGGAATACCGCCAGGAAACCTTCGAACCGAAGGATCTCGCCGGAAGCGCGGAAGGTGTAGCGGCCATTCAGGATGTCGACGTCGGTGACATCAAAGAGAGCGGGCTTCATCTGCGAAGCGACGAAGCGCTCGTAGATCATCTTGTAGAGATTGAATTCGTCTTTAGTCAGGTATGGCTTGACCTTATCCGGGTCGTAATCGGTCGAGGTCGGGCGGATCGCTTCGTGAGCTTCCTGCGCTGACTTCTTGACCTTGTAGATATTCGGTTTGTCAGGGAGGATCTCGGCGCCATAGCGCTTGACGATGTAGTCGCGAACTTCGGCGATGGCATCGTCGGAGATGCGCGTGGAATCGGTACGCATGTATGTAATGAGCCCGACGTGTCCGAGGTCTCCGAGTTCTTTACCTTCGTAGAGTCCCTGCGCGATCGACATGGTGCGCTTTACGGGATACTTGAAGCGGCGATACGCTTCCTGCTGCAGCTTGGAGGTAATGAAGGGCGCACCGGGCGATTGCTTGCGTTCCTTGCGTGCGATCTTTTCGATCTGGAACGATCCGTTCTTGACGGCCTCTTCGATGGTGCGCGCCTCGGCTTCACCTGCTACTTCGGCTTTCTTACCATCGATCTTCGCGAGCTTGGCGATGAATGGCGGTGGAGCTTTGGCCTCGAGTCTTGCGCCGAAGGTCCAGTACTCCTGAGGAATGAAGGCGCGAATGTCGTTCTCTCGATCGACGATCATCTTCATGGCTACTGATTGAACGCGGCCAGCGGAAAGGCCGCGGCGAACCTTGTCCCACAGCAGGGGAGAGAGCTTGTAACCAACCAGGCGATCGAGCACACGACGGGCCTGCTGGGCATTTACCTTGTTCATGTCCAGCTCACCAGGAGTTTCCATGGCTTTACGCACGGCGTTCTTGGTGATCTCGTGAAACATGATGCGTTTCACTTTCTTCGATGAGTCGATACCAAGGATATTGAGGACGTGCCAGCCGATCGCTTCACCTTCACGATCAGGATCGGATGCGATGTAGATGGTGTCGGCATTCTTGGCCGCAGCCTTCAGTTCGCTGACGACTTTTTCCTTCCCTTCCAGCACTTCGTACCTGGGAAGGAAAGTCTCTTCGTCGACGCCGAGTTCACTTTTGGGAAGGTCACGGACGTGTCCCACTGAGGCTTTGACTACGTAGTCTTTGCCGATGAACTTGTTGATCGTTTTTGCTTTTGCAGGTGACTCGACTATGACGAGATTCTTGGCCAACGACGTACCTCTCTTGGGCTTCACTCGAAGCGGGAAGCCAAACGAAAGTGTCTCCGCTCAAAATTCCGCGACGCTGTTTCGAGCCGCTGCAGACGGCGTCAGAAACGTCGATCCAGCGGCTCGGGGAGTGACGACAAAGACTTCGCGAATGCAGGCTGCAAAATCAGGAATCGCCCTCGTCCTTCGGTCACTTATCCTGCACTCGCTCGACTGTTGTCAAGCGCGAGGCTAACTCCGACGGTGGAAAAGGATCGTCAGGATTCAGCTATTCATCCTGATCGTCTTCTTTGTATTTCTTGGTTTTGTTGTAGAGCGTCTTGTACGAAATTCCGAGGATTTCTGCGGTCTTCCGCCGATCACCGTCAGTCATGTGCAGTGTTTCTTCGATGACGATCCGTTCCACTTCTTCCATCGGCTGACCGAGTGGAAGCGTGACTGAAGTTCTGCTTCGCTTCCGGCGCGCTCCCTGAATTTTATCCGGCAGGCAGTCCGCAGTGAGCGTATCTCCGCGAGCCATGATGAAAGCCCGGTTGATGATGTTGCGCAGCTCCCGGACGTTTCCAGGAAATTCGTACTGGGAGAGTACTTCGATGAACTCGGCATCAATCTTCTCGACCTTCTTGTCTTCGGTCTCATTCAACTTTTCGAGAAAGAAGTAAGAGAAGAGAGGAATGTCCTCGAGGCGTTCACGAAGCGGAGGCACGTCGATGGGAAAGACGTTGAGCCGATAGAAAAGATCTTCGCGAAGTCTGCTGTCGGCAATTGCTTTCTGCGGATCACGATTCGACGCGGCGATGATTCGAGCATCAATATTGATTTCTTCGTTCCCACCAACGCGGCGGAACTTGGACTCTTCGAGAACACGTAAAAGCTTGACCTGCAGCTCGAGTGGCATCTCGGTGATCTCATCGAGAAATACCGTTCCACCTTTGGCCATTTCGAAGTAGCCCTCGCGACGCTTGATGGCGTTGGTGAAGGCACCTTTCTCATGACCGAAGATCTCAGATTCGATGAGTGTGGGCGAGATTGCGCCGCAGTTGAAGGCGATGAAAGGTTTGTTGCGACGGCGCGACAGGTGGTGAATGGTATTGGCGACCACTTCCTTGCCTGACCCGGATTCGCCGACGATGAAGACATTGGCGTCGGTGTTGGCCACCATCTCGATTTCTTCGAACAGCTTCTGCATGCGCGGCGACTTGCCGACCAGATGACCGAGAGCTCCCATCTTCTGAAGCTGACGCCGCAGTTCAAGGATCTCCTGCTTCATCATCTGTTTGTCTTCAATGGTCTTGAGCGCAACCTGCAGGCGCGGAAGATCCACGGGCTTGGTCACGTAGTCTTCAGCTCCGACCTTGAGAGCCTTCACGGCAGAATCAACCGTGGCGTGGCCGGTGAGAATGATCACTGAAACGTCGGGATAGGTCTCTTTGATTCGGTGCAGCAGATCGAGACCACTGCCGTCCGGCAACTTCAGGTCGACGATGGCAGCGTCGGGGACCGACTTTGAAACCGAGGCCCAGGCGCTCTTGACGTTCTCGGCCACTTCAGCCGTGTAGCCCCATTCTTCGATGACGTCGGCCATGCCGGCGCTCGTTGCGTGATCATCATCGACGATCAGAATTCGTTTCATTGTTCACCTGAAGGTAACGAAAGTACCACCTGCAACTTGCCTGGATCATTTGCTGCGGTCAGATCTCCACCCAGCGTCTCTGCGATCAGCCGGGCTGTCGCAAGTGAGAGTTCGGGCAAACCCGCGGCATCGGTAAAATAGAATTTGAACAGCTTGTCCACTTCCAGATTGTCGTCGGACGGATTTCCGGCCAGTGTGACACGATATGTCGAAGAGTCTTCGTCTGTCTCGACGGTGAGTGTGCCTGGCGCGATCGCCCGCAGGGCTCCAGCTACGTAAAGCTTGAACATCTCCCGGGCCCGGCCCGGAAAGGTTCGTACCGTTCTCCGGGCCATGATCTCGCTGGCCGGGACTGCCAGACTCTGGAGAATGTCAGTCAGCAGTCCCGAGAGTTCCACGTCCTGCAACTCGTCCGCTTCCTTTGGGGGCACCGAAAAGACAAAAAATGCGTCGAAGATTCTAGCCATTCGACGCAGCTCGATCTCGATTGCCCGGGCATAGCCTGCGAGCCGCGCATCTTCTTCTCCGTCACCGACTCGCCGCGCTCGCATGCGGAGCAGTTCGAGGTTCAGAACGGCCACATTCAACGGCGTCTTGAGGTCGTGCGCGGTTTCTGCACTCTTGCGGAAACAGACGTTCGCAAACTGCTCGCGCGCGCGATCCATCTTCAAAGCTCCCGAAGGATCAGCGAAGCCGAGGCATCGCTAATCCCACACCTACTCGTGACCACGCTGCGATATGTTGATCTTTGCCAGCGACTCGTCGAGTCGCGCCTGGGCCATACCGTACTCGATGTCATCCGTTGCCAGCGTCGCCAACTCTCGTTCGGCTTCGGTGCGTTCGAGTTCGGCTTTCTGCGCGTCAATTTCGTCAGGGAGCGTCGCTGAATCAGCGAGTACCGTCACTCGATCCGGCAGAACCTCGGCAAAACCCTGCGCCAGAACCAGGTGATGGGTTTTCGCTCCCTGCCGATAGCTCAACTCGCCAACTCGGAGCATCGCCAGCAGGGGAGTGTGTCCCGGAAGAATGCCGAGCGCACCTTCGGCACCTGGAAGGACGACCTCATCGACCTCGAGATCGACCACCTTGCGGTCGCGGGTGACGATCGTGAGTGCCAGCTTTGCCGGAATCTTTGCCTGTTCAGCCATGATCTTTACGCTGCCTCGGTTCGCATCTTTTCGGCGGCCTCGATGACTTCGTCGATGGTGCCCTTGAGATAGAACGCCTGCTCCGGAAGGTCGTCATGCTTGCCTTCCACGATTTCGCGGAAGCCCTGAATGGTGTCGGCAATCTTGACGTACTTGCCCTTGAGACCAGTGAACTGTTCGGCCACGAAGAACGGCTGCGAGAGGAAGCGCTGAATCTTGCGTGCGCGCGAGACGATGACCTTGTCCTCTTCCGACAGTTCGTCGATTCCGAGAATGGCGATGATGTCCTGCAGATCCTTGTACTTCTGCAGCACGGCCTGCACGGCGCGGGCGGTGTTGTAATGTTCGTCGCCGAGAATACGCGGATCGAGAATCTTGGAGGTCGAGGCAAGAGGATCAACCGCCGGATAGATTCCGAGTTCCGCGATCTGGCGCGACAGAACGGTGGTGGCGTCGAGATGAGCAAAGGCGGTGGCAGGAGCGGGATCGGTGAAATCGTCAGCCGGAACGTAAATGGCCTGCACTGAGGTGATCGAACCGCGCTTGGTGGAGGTGATGCGTTCCTGCAACTCTCCCATTTCCGAGGCGAGGTTTGGCTGATAACCAACCGCTGAAGGCATGCGGCCGAGGAGCGCTGAGACTTCTGATCCTGCCTGCGTGAAGCGGAAGATGTTGTCGATGAAGAGCAGCACGTCCTGGTTTTCGACGTCGCGGAAGTACTCGGCGACAGTCAGTCCGGTGAGTCCGACGCGAAGTCGGGCACCCGGCGGCTCGGTCATCTGTCCGTAAATCAGTGCTGCTTTCGACTTTGAGGAGTCACCGGGAACGATGACGTTCGACTCCATGAACTCCTGGTAAAGATCGTTTCCTTCGCGTGTACGTTCGCCCACACCGGTGAAGACTGAGAATCCACCATGCTGCAGTGCAACGTTGTTCACGAGCTCCATGATCAGAACTGTCTTGCCGACACCTGCTCCGCCGAACAGGCCGGTCTTTCCGCCCTTTGAGTATGGCTCGAGCAGATCGATGACCTTGATGCCGGTCTCGAACATCTGGACTTCACTGGACTGGTCTTCGAAGGCCGGTGCTGAGCGATGGATCGACCAGGTCAGTTCGGCGTTGACCGGTCCGAGTCCGTCGACCGGCTCACCGAGTACATTGAGGATGCGACCGAGCGTGGCGCGTCCGACTGGAACGCTGATTGGCGCACCACTGTCGATGGCCTTCATGCCGCGGACCATACCGTCAGTCGGTTTCATGGCGATGCAGCGCACCTGACCTTCACCGGTGTGCTGGGCGACTTCGACCACAACGTCGATCGGCACGATCCCCAGCTCACCGTTGTCGAGGATGCGGATGGCGTTGTTGATGGCCGGCAGATAGCCGTCGCCGAACTCGATATCCACGGCCGGTCCGATAATCTGAACGACTCGTCCCGTTCTCTCTTTTTTCTCTTCAGCCATTTCGTTCTCCGATCTACCCGAGCGCGGCTGCGCCTGAGACGATTTCGATGATTTCTGTAGTAATGGAAGCCTGACGAATGCGGTTGTAGCTGAGTGTCAGACTGTCGATCATTTCTGATGCGTTCTTGGATGCGGCACCCATGGCGGTCATACGCGCGCCCTGTTCTGCGGCACTCGACTCGAGCAGCACGCGATAAATCTGAAATTCGATGTGACGGGGAATCAACTCGGTGATGATCTTTTCCGGTTCCGGCTCATACAGGTAGTCGATCCCCGGTCCGTCCTGTTCTTCCTCGATTCGATCAAGCGGAAGCAGCTTTTCGAGCCTGACAGTCTGCTGCATGACCGAACGAAATTCGTTGTACTGGATGTAGACGGCGTCAATCCGTTCTTCGATGAAATCCTCGACGATCATCCTGGCGATCTCGCGAGCAGTCGCGGCGGTTTCTGCCTGCTGAATATTGATGGCCTGATGACGAATCGGAACCTTGCGGCGACGATAGAAATCGTTCCCTTTGCGTCCGATCGGGATCAGCTGCACTTCCGGCCAGCCTTTGTTTTTGAGGGCGTTCTGCGATGCCTTGATGATGTTGGTGTTGAAGGCACCGGCCAGACCCTTGTCGCCCGTGACCACCAGAAGCAGTACGCGGTTCTCAGGTCTGACGGCCAGCAGAGGATGCTCGAGTTCCTGTACGCGAGAGCCGATCGACGCCAGCACCGTGCGCAGCGCTGCTGCGTAAGGACGGGCTGCGATCATCCGCTCCTGAGCGCGGCGCAGCTTCGCCGCAGCCACCATCTTCATGGCCTTGGTGATCTGCATGGTGTTCTTGACGCTCTTGATCCGGCGCCGGATATCAATCGTACTTGCCACTGACTATGCTCCAGCCTTTGCTTCCGGGTTGTCGCGAAGGTAGATTTCCTTGATCTCTTTGATGGCCGCTTTCATGTCGCCGGTCAGCTCGTCGTCGAGCTTCGTCGCTGCTTCGACTCGAGAGAGCAGCTCACCACGTTCGCCACCGAGCCAGCGGTGCATCACGCCTTCGAAATCGCGCACTGACGAGACTTTGAGGTCATCGAGGAATCCCTGCGTTCCTGCGTACACCGAGAACACCTGCAGCCCAACCGCGAGTGGCTGATACTGCTGCTGCTTGAGGATCTCGACCAGACGCTGACCGCGGTTGAGCTGAGCCTGTGTGGCTTTGTCGAGATCACTACCGAACTGCGCGAAGGCAGCGAGTTCACGATACTGAGCGAGGTCGAGGCGCAGCGTTCCGGAAGTGGCTCGCATGGCCCGGATCTGCGCGGCACCACCGACGCGGGAGACCGACAGACCGACGTTCACGGCCGGACGAACGCCGGAATGGAACAGGTCAGTCTCGAGATAAATCTGACCGTCGGTAATCGAGATTACGTTGGTCGGGATGTACGCGGAGACGTCACCAGCCTGCGTCTCGATGATCGGCAGAGCCGTGAGTGAACCACCACCCAACTCTTTCGACAGCTTCGAGGCACGTTCCAGGAGTCGCGAATGCAGATAGAAGACGTCACCCGGATAGGCCTCGCGACCTGGCGGACGGCGGAGAAGAAGCGAAATCTCGCGGTAGGACTGGGCGTGCTTGGAAAGATCGTCGTAGATACAGAGCGCATGCTGGCCGTTGTAGAGGAAGTACTCGGCCATCGAGCAGCCGCCGTACGGAGCCAGATACTGCAGCGGTGCCGGGTCTGAGGCAGACGCTGTAACGACGATGGTGTGCTCCATCGCTCCTGCTTCTTCGAGCGTGCGAACGACCTGAGCGACGGTCGATTTTTTCTGACCGATTGCAACGTAAACGCAGATGACGCCCTTACCCTTCTGGTTGATGATCGTGTCGATGGCCACAGCGGTCTTACCGGTCTGGCGGTCTCCGATGATCAGCTCGCGTTGTCCGCGGCCGATGGGGATCATGGCGTCGATGGCCTTCAGACCGGTCTGCATCGGTTCTTTCACCGGTGAGCGCTCGATGACACCCGGGGCAAGACGCTCGATCGGGTACATCTCGGTGGCTGCGATCGGACCCTTCCCATCGAGCGGAACTCCGAGTGGGTTGACGACTCGTCCCAGCAGGGCCGGGCCCACCGGAACAGAGATGATTTTGCCGGTCCGCCGAACCTGATCGCCTTCCTTGATTTCCTGGTACTCACCAAGGATGACCGCTCCGACGTTGTCTTCTTCGAGATTCAGAGCGAGACCGAAAATGTCGTGACCGAAATCGAGCAGCTCGCCAGCCATGACCCGGTTCAGGCCGTACACGCGTGCGATACCATCGCCCAGCGTGATCACCGTCCCCACCTCGGCAACATCGACACTGCTTTCGATGCCTGTTATCTGCTGCCGAATAATCTCTGTGATTTCATCTGCTTTTAAATCAACGGCCATGCGATCTCCAAGAATTGATCGTTTTAATTAAATAGAAATAGTCTGTTTGATTTTTTGAATTTGTCCAAGTACCGAAGCGTCGTAGACCTCGCTGCCGATCTGGGCGACAAAGCCGCCGAGCAGCTTTTCGTCGAGCTTGAGCTGCAGGTCGATTTTCGTACCGAACTTGGTTTCCAGTGTCTCCTGGAGCCGCTTCTTCTCGGCCTCGCTCAACTCATGAGCGGAAGAGACTTCAGCCACAGTCACGCCGGCGCTGGCGTTCAGCATCTCCCGCCACGCGGCCAGCACATCGCCGAGCTGATTCACCCGACGATTCTGCGCCAGCACGGCGATCACCCGCACGGCCATTGTGGAAAGACCGAGCCTCCTGGCGATGGCGTCGACGATGGCCGATTTGCGTCCCAGATCGACTGCGGGATTGGCCAGAACTTCCGAAAGCTCGCCGGAAGAGACGCGGAGCGCCTCGAAGCGGGCCAGGTCGTCGAATATTTTTTCTTTCTCGGCAGGGACGGTGACGATATCCATCAACGCTTTCGCGTATGGTCGGGCGAACCGGCGAATCATGACCGCACCTCGTTGATCTTCTGAACGCTCTGCTCAAAAATGCGGTGACGGTCTTCGCTGGTCAGGTTGGAAGCGAGCAGTGCATGTGCGCGTTCGGTTGCGAGCTGACCAGCGTAGGCTGCCAGTTCAGTGCGTGCCTGCTTCAGACGTGCTTCGATCCCGGCGTTCGCGGTCGTCAGAATCTTCGCTGCCTCGAGTTCGGCAGCGGCAAGCAGCTCCTGCTTCTGCCGCTCCCCATCTTCGGAAGAACGCTGAAGAATCGCTGCGACTTCTGCTTCGAGCTGGCTGAGTTTCGCCTGAATGTCAGCGGCGAGATTCTCTGCTTTGGCGCGACGGACTTTTGCTTCTTCGAGTTGATGAGAAATGGTCTGGCGACGTTCCCGGAAGAACGAGCCCACAGGACCTCTCAGCAGGTAAACAAGGACTCCGAAGAACGCGATCATGTTCAGGGTCCTGAGAATCCAGCCAGGAATCCCGAAGTAGGTCTTCGGAGCGTGCTCGGATCCATGCGCTTCCGAAGATGCGGCACCTGCGTGGTCTCCGTTCGCTGCAACATGCGCCGCCTGACCGGCCGGAACCTCACTCGAAGCGTGCAGTGTCATTCCGGGTGACACCAGAACGAGAAGAACAGTCAGAATCTGTAGAGCTTTCACAGAGACCTCCCTGCGATACGGCTGGCAGCAATCCTGGCCAGACTGTCGGACTGCGACACAATCTGCTCTTTCGCAGTCACGACATCGGAGGCCAGCTGTTCCTCGGCGCCACGTACGAGTTCTTCGGCTTCGGATCGGCTCCTGCCGACCAGGAGACTGCGGTGCTCCATCGCTTCGCCACGACGTTGCTCACGCAGATCCGTTCCTCGCTTCTTGGCTTCATGAATCTTCGATTCCATCTCGCTGGTGGCGTTATGGAAATGCGTGAGGGAGTCTTCGTAAATGCGGTCGGCGTCCCGGACCTCGTGCTCACGCCAGAGCAGAACATCGTTCACTGGCTTGAACAGGAAAGTACGAAGAACAAAGTAGTTAGCGAGGAAGATCGCAAGAATGACGAGTAGAGAAAAATCGGGCGTCAGTGAGATTTGCATGATGTAAGTCTGCGGAGAAGTTGGGGCTTGGAAGGTGCTTCCCCAAGGCCGCAGGTGTATAGCATACCGTCAGTAAAAATTGCAATCAACGCGAAACATCTCAACACTGTGCTCTGTTCTGAAAAACGTGGCGGACAGTTATAAAAAGATTCTCGACGAGGCGGATCAGCATTTCTCCGCGGTGATCCAGTCACAGCCACAGAATCTCCAATGCCGGCGCGGCTGCTCCCTCTGCTGCCAGGGACTCTTCGAAATCGGTGCGGCAGACGTCGCTCTGATCGCCGAGGGTCTGTCCAGGGTCGATCCTGCTGTGGCCGAGCTCATGACCAGCCGCGCCTCCGCCATCTTTGAGGCAACAAAGCATCCGAACCTGCGCGAATGCACCCCTCGCCAGAAGGAGAAGTTCTTCGCCAGAACGGAGGATCTGGCCTGTCCGGCCCTCGATGAAAGTGGCGCCTGCCTGATCTACGACTCCCGGCCACTTGTTTGCCGGACCTTCGGCCTTCCCATACGAACTGGAGAGCGCTACATGGGAGAAGAATGCGAGCTGAACTTCACCGCCGCATCGCAGTCCGAAAAGGAAGCGGCTGCCTGGGATCTGCTGCGAGAAGATGAACTGGGGCCGGAGGACGAATTCACGATCCCAGAGGCGATTCTTCTCGCTTCCCGTGTGAATCGAAAACGCAAGTCTTAGCCTTTCGAAACCTTCTTCGAATCGAGCAGAGCCGGCTTGACAGGCTCCTCCATGACGCAGGAGCCCTGGAATATTGCTCCTTCTTCCACCACCAGATTCGGCGTATCAATGTCGCTGTAAACTCGGCCACTGCGATGAATCTCGATTTTCTGATCCGCGCGAATCGACCCGGTCACCGTGCCGCTGATGGCGATCCGACCGACGTGTATGTCCCCGTCGATCGAGGCACTTTCACCGACGATCAGCTCGTTCCTGGAGACGATTTTCCCTTTGAAACGGCCGTCGATGCGCATGGTGTCCTCGAACTCGAGTTCCCCTTTGAATGAGGACCCGCGGTCAAGGAAACCGTTCAGGTCCCCTCCCTTCAGCTTCATCGTTTTCTCCCGTTGATGTCCTCGAAAATGCGTATCAGCTCGTCTTCGCTGGTGAAGTGAATCTGGATGGTTCCTCCACGGGTTTTCCGGTCGATTTCGACTCGGGTCCGCATGGCCCGGGTGAGCTTGTCTTCCGCATCTCGAGTGAAGACGTCCTTCAGATTCGCCGATTTCTTCGCTTTCTTCTCGGGCGCGAGCAGTTTCTCCGTCTGCCGGACATTGAGGCCCTGCTCGACGACGCGCGCAGCGAGTTTCTCGATTCTGGCCGGGTCACTTGCGCCGAGCAGAGCGCGAGCGTGTCCCATCGAAAGCTGACGCTCGGCAACGAGCTGTTTGACTGAGTCGGGCAATCGGAGGAGACGAAGGGAGTTCGCGACCGTGGAGCGTTCCCTGCCCACTCGTTTGGCGATCTCGTCCTGCGTGAGGGCGAACTCACTGTGAAGCTGCTCGTAGGCCACGGCTTCTTCGATGGGATTGAGATCTTCACGCTGAACGTTTTCGATGATGGCCAGCTGCAACATATCTCCGGAGGCCACGGCTTCCTTGATGACCGCAGGAACGGTCAGCAGTCCGGCTTTCTGCGCCGCTCGAAAGCGCCGCTCGCCAGCAATTAGCTCGTATCGGTTCTCACCGACTCTGGAAACCACGATAGGCTGCATCACTCCATGTTGCACGATCGATCGTGCGAGGTCCTCGATGGCAGCCTCGTCAAAATGCTTACGGGGCTGGTACCGATTCGGGACAATTTGACCCACCAGCAATTCTGCCAGTCCGGAGGGCATAGCGTTCTCTGCTTTCTTCTTTTCAGGAATCAGAGCCCCGAGGCCTCGGCCCAGTACTTTTTTTTGACTCAAGTCTGCTCCTGTTTCTGCTCGCTTCTCTTGATAAACTCTTGAGCCAATTGAAGATATGCTTCAGCACCCTTCGACTTGATATCGTACAAAATGATCGGTTTCCCGAACGAAGGCGCTTCACCCAGCTTCACATTCCGCGGAATGATCGTATTGTAGAGCTTGGCTTCAAAGAACGTGCGGATCTCGTTCGCAACCTGTTTGGAGAGATTCATCCTCTCGTCATACATAGTCAGAGCCACACCCTCGATTTCGAGACGGGGATTGAGAGTGTCGCGGACTCTCTCGATAGTGTCGAGGAGCTGACTGACTCCCTCGAGCGCGAAATATTCACACTGAATTGGAATCAGAACCGAGTGGCTGGCGCTCAAGGCATTCAGCGTGAGCAATCCGAGTGAAGGCGGGCAGTCAACGAAGATATAGTCGTAGTCCCCTTCTACTGTTTCGATGGCACCTCGAAGGATGAACTCGCGAGCCTCGAGATCTGCCAGTTCGAGTTCGGCAGCGACCAGATCCGGAGATGAAGGAGCCACGCTGAGGGTCTTCAGGGCAGTCGGCGTGACTACGTCAGCCAGCCGCATTTGGTCAACGAGAACCCGATACATCGACTTCGGCGACGACTTCACCAGGCCCAGGCCGGAGGTAGCATTGGCCTGCGGATCCAGGTCGATCAGCAATACCTTCCGCTCGCAGGCGGCAACTGACGCGCCGAGATTAATCGCGGTGGTGGTCTTTCCAACTCCACCTTTCTGGTTCGCAATTGCGACGACTTTAGCCATATTGTTCCACGTGAAACTTTTGATATTCGTAGAGAAAATTCGCTTCTCTACGAGGAAGTGTGTGCCTTTTGAGGAGTTTCAGTTGCTGGAGATCCAGATCCTCAGCCCCGGAGAAGAGAACTACTCGTCCTCCTTCGCGCAGATTAGGGAGAATCAGCGGAAGCCATTCGTTCGGCCGGCCCACCGCCCTCGAGGTAATCATGTCGAACTGATCCTGTACTCCAAGCCCCCCGACGAAGTTCGCCAATCTAACACCGTGAGCGAGGCAGCTCAAAGCACATTCCCGGATGACGTGCTTCAGGAAGGCCCACTTCCTCTGGTCGGCCTCTACGAGTTCGAAGCGGGCATCAGGACTCATGATGGCCATGGGGATGGCCGGTAAGCCTCCGCCACTCCCGAAGTCGAGAATCCTTCCGAACGGTTTCACCAGTTCAGCGCCCAACAGAGCCTCGCTGATGTGCTCGTCAACTCGAACCATAGCGTCCGGCCCGG
Organism: Thermoanaerobaculia bacterium; assembly: GCA_046590705.1. Taxonomy (GTDB): domain Bacteria; phylum Acidobacteriota; class Thermoanaerobaculia; order Gp7-AA8; family Gp7-AA8; genus JBKJUK01. Next base: position 8,952 of record JBKJUK010000091.1, on the reverse strand, counting down.
CCACATTCACCACCGCCCCCCACCGAAGCAGGTTCTCCTTATAGAGCTCCAGCTGACGGACCTGATCCATCGAGGCGTCCTCCTCCGTTCCGAATATGCATTCTGAGCAGCGCGACTGCCGCCGGTGTCACACCCGGAATTCGAGACGCCTGAGCCACAGAACGCGGCCGGATCTTTTCCAACTTCTCCACGACCTCAAGGGAAAGCCCAGGTCGTCGATAGGAAAACCCTGCTGGAATCAACGCCTTCTCATCTCCAGCCGCCCTCACTGCCTCGTTTCGCTGACGTTCAATGTAACCCGCGTATCGAGTCCGGCTTACCACTCCCTCAAATTCCTCCTCGGACAGCCCCTGCATCGATGCGACGAGCGAGGCGTACTTTCCTTTGGCTTCCGAGGAGAGGAGAAACTGCCCAAAATCGAAATCATTGCGCTGTAGGAGTCGTGCAGCAGTCCCTGAGGTCGTGACCGAAATCCCTGCGCGGCCCAGCCAATCCACCGTTTCTCGATCGGGCGAAACCGTTGTTTCAGCGAGCAGCGCGGTCGCCGCAGTCATCCGCGCCGAACGGGCCCGGGTCAGCTGAAGTCGTCGAGGGTCGAGCACTCCAGCGGCCGCTGCAAGAGGAGAGAGCCGCTCGTAGACCGAGTCGCATCCCAGCAGCAGCCGGTGCTCAGCTCTCGACGTAAACATGCGATAGGGCTCTTCCGTCCCCTGTGTCACCAGATCATCGATCATCACGCCGATATAGGACTCTTCACGTCCAAGGATGAAAGGCCGCAGATCGCGACAAGCCGCTGCCGCATTCAGTCCGGCGATGTAACCCTGCGCGGCCGCCTCTTCGTATCCAGAGGTGCCATTGATCTGCCCAGCGAGATAGAGCCCGCTCACGCCTCGTACGGCGAGGGTCTGCTCGAGCTGTTGCGGATTGACGTAGTCGTACTCGACTGCGTATCCATAGCGAGCCACGCGAGCCGAGCCGAGACCCGGTAGCGACCTGATCACCTCATCCTGCACATCCGCAGGAAGCGAAGTGGAAATTCCATTCAGGTAAAGCCAATCCGTGCTGAGACCCTCGGGCTCAACGAACACCTGATGCCTCTCCTTGTCAGCAAACCGAACTACTTTGTCTTCGATCGAAGGACAGTACCGCGGTCCCGTGGCCTGAATCTGCCCGGAGTACATCGGAGCTCGGTGGAGGTTGCCACGAATCGCAGCATGAGTCTGCTCATTGGTATAGGTCACGTAACAGAGGACCTGAGGGAGGGAGATGGCAGTGGTGAGAATGGAAAATGGTCGAGGCTTCTGGTCACCTGGTTGAGGTTCCATCTTCGAGAAATCGGCACTCTCGCGGAAGACTCTCGGCGGGGTACCGGTTTTCAGCCGCCCCAGTTCCAGTCCCAATTCGCGAAGTGAGTCGGAGAGAGTTTCCGCGGCTGGCTCGTCAAATCTTCCACCAATACGTTTCTCCTCGCCGGTATGCATGAGCGCTTTCAGAAATGTTCCCGTAGTCACGACCACCTGCCGCGCGATCAGCGTCTCTCCGCTGAGTAGCTCGATGCCGCTTACGGTCTGGCCATCGATCAACAACCGGCGAACTGCGCCTTCCACGATGGTGATTCCTGGTTCCGCTTCCAGCAACGTCAGCACTGCCTTCGAGTAGAGGTCTCGATCACACTGCGCGCGGGGACCTTGAACGGCCGGACCTTTTGACCGGTTCAGAATCTTGAACTGGATTCCCGAAGCATCTGTGGCCTCCCCCATCAGCCCGCCCAGAGCATCGATCTCCTTGACCAGATGGCCTTTGGCCAGACCTCCGATCGCGGGGTTGCAGGACATCCGTCCGATCGCTTCTCGGATCATGGTTACCAACGCCACACTGACCCCGGCACGGGCAGCAACACGAGCGGCTTCGGCTCCGGCGTGACCACCGCCGATCACAATCACATCGAATTTGTTCATAGTTGTTCCACGTGGAACATCACTTCCCGATGCAAAAGTTCTGAAAGATTTCGCGGTACACATCGCTCGAGGAAATACCGCCAGTAAGCATGGCCAACTCCTGTGACGCTCGATAGAGGTCTACCAGAATCATCTCTTCGGATGCTTCTTCATCAATCGTTGTGAGTGCGGCAAGGAGAGCGCAGGAGGCCTGACTGACTGCCAGTCGCTGGCGCTCATTCACGACGGTGGGTGACTCCTCCGGGGGAAGAAACCGGGCACGCACAAGAGAATCCAGTTTTTCGAGCAACAGGTCGAGGTTCCAACCCTCGGTGAGGGAGATGGCCAACTCTCCCTCAGGATCCTTCGGGCTCAGGTCCGCACGTGTCCGGACGATTAGTGCGTTCGGGAACCGCTCCAGTTCGTCATCGTCGAAGGCATCTCGCCCGGACGAGGTGTCGATCAGATAAAGCACAAGGTCAGCGGACTGGCCTGCGGCGCGAGCTCGTTCAATTCCAATTGACTCCACTTCGCTCTCCGCCGCGCGCAAACCTGCCGTATCCGTGAAGGTCACAGGCAACCCGCCCAGCAGCACCGTCTCTCTCACCAAATCCCTGGTCGTACCAGCCTCGGAGCTGACAATCGCTCGTTCGCTTCCACATAAGTAGTTCAAAAGACTGGACTTACCTGCGTTTGGCTTTCCCAGAATCACCGCGCTGACTCCGCTGGAGGTGACCCTACCCTTTTCAAAGGTGCATTCGAGAGCCTTCAGCTCATCGACAATCTCGCAAATCCCTGTACGAGCGTCGTTCCGGGTAATGAATTCGTAACCTTCGTCTGAGAAGTCGAGGGCGCCTTCCAAACGCGAGATGATGGAAAGCAGACCACCGCGCAGTCGAGTTGCGGCTCCACTCAATTCGCCACGCAGATTCCGCAGAGAGAGTCTGGCCTGCGCCGAGGTGCGGGCGTTCACCAGTTCGGCCACAGCCTCTGCTTGAACGAGGTCCAGCTTCCCGTTCAGCACTCCCCGCTCAGTGAACTCTCCAGCTTCGGCATGCCTCGCGCCCAACTCTGCAAGTCTGGCCAGCGTGCTCCGGATCATCAGTGCGCTTCCATGCAGAGTGATCTCCGCCAGATCGTTTCCGGTCGGAGAATGTGGCGCCGCATAGCGGGTGATCACAGCTTCCTCGAACACTCTCTGCTGCTGATCGAGAAGACGAGAGAAGGTCGCACAACGATGAACGAACTCACTGGCAGGCGCCAGCTTCGCGAGAATCTCGGGCACCATAGGACCGTCGATCCGGACCATGGCCAGAGCGCTGGTTCCGACCGGAGTGGCCGGGGCCATGATCGTGTCGAGTGGGTCTGCCATTTACAAAACCTGAAAGTCAGCCTGACACTTCGCGCAGTATCGCATCGCCGCTTCGAGCATCGTACGATGCGGATCGCAACCTTCCTGCCTCAGGCTTTTGCGATCTCCTCGGGATGGTCTTTCCAGTACTTGTTCATGATCATCTGCTGCGCGATGGTGAGAATGTTCTGCACCAGCCAGTAAAGCACCAGCCCACTGGGAAACTCCTTGAAGATCCAGCCCATGACGAACGGCATCACCATGAAGATCTTCTTCTGAATTGGATCGGCCGTGGTCGGTGTGATCTGCATCTGAATGAACATGGTGATGGTCATCAGGATGGGGGTGATGTAGTAGGGATCCTTCATCGAGAGATCGTGAATCCAGCCGATGAATTCAGCGCCGCGGAGTTCGATCGCGTGTGAGAGGAGGTTATAAAAAGCGTAGAGAATGGGCAGTTGGAGAAGAAGCGGAAGACAGCCGCTCATCGGGCTGATTCCTTCAACCTGATACAGCTTCATGACTTCCATGTTCATCTTCTGCCGCTGATCGGGATCGGTCTTGGCCTTCTTGTATCGCTCTTTGATCGCGACCATTTTTGGCTGCAGCTTCTGCATCTTCTTCATCGACACGATGCTCTTGTGCTGAAGTGGATAAAGAAGAACCTTGATGATGGCTGTCAATACGACAATGGCCCAGCCCCAGTTCAGAGTGAACGTGAAAATGGCCTTGAGGGCACTGAGAAGAAGCCGGGCGATGAAGCCGAAGATTCCGAACTTCACCGTGTTGTCGAGCTGATACTTTTCGAGCAGCGCTACTTCTTTCGGTCCGAAGAATGCGGTCCCCGCAACCGTCCCCTCACGCGCATTGAGTCCTGCATAGACTTCGCGCCGCTTCTTCCCGTCCTTTCCTGCGACTGGAAGTTCGATGCGTTTGAAACTCGCCTCACCAGCGCTGCCTGTCTTCGGCTTGAGCACGGTGAGGAAGTAGTTGTCTTCGAGGCCGACAAACTCAGGAGTCGGTTCGATGATCTGGAACGGATTGGCCTCCTCGCGAACGATTTCTTCGAAGCTTCCATCCTGCTGGTAGATCGGGTTACCAGTGGTGATGAACTGACTATCCTGTTCGTTCTGTTCGAGCGCGCGGAGGCCGGGACCGATGGTGATGCGGTACGGAATACGAGCGTTATCGAGAGTGACCGCAAAGCTGAAGGCCTCCTCTTGCGGGAAAGTGAAGGTCTTGGTGATCAGGGCCCCGTTCGAAGTGGTCAGCTGGTATCGCAGCGTTCGAACGCCCCCGCTGGAACTCTCGTTGACTGCGTAAACTCCGAGGTTGGCCTCTCTGGCGAAGGCCTGGTTCGATGAGACGACGGCGAAAGGAAAGTCCGCGCTGCCTGCTACACGCGGCTTGACCAGTTCCACCAGGCGCTGACCGTCGCGGGAGCGATACCGTTTGAGCGTGAATGAGGTGAGTTGTGCGCCGCGGCTGGAGAAACGGGCCACGTACGTCGGCGTATCGATGGTGGAGATGATTTCTCTCGCTCCACGGATCACCTGCCCATTCGTTTTGGGCGCCGTCAGGGTCGCTGCCGAGACTGCTGCGGACGGTGAGGGTTCTCGATCCGGAGTCGTGCCGGCACTGGAGGTCGTCGAAGTGGCTGGGGTCGACTTCACACCGGTGGTGGCAGGCCGGGGCTTGGTTTGCGCGAGTTGAGGGAAAAGCTTCGGAGCCACGGTGCCCCACAGCAGAAGGAATCCGATGGAGATCAGAACCGCTACGACAAGACGCTTTTCCATATTCAGGGGACCGGGTCCCAACCTCCAGGATTGAGCGGATGACAACGAAACAGACGCCGCGCTGCGAGCCAGGAGCCCCGAAGAACACCGAACTTTTCTAACGCTCCCATCGCATACATCGAGCAGGTCGGCTCGAACCTGCACATCGGCGGAAACAGCGGGGAGATGAAACGTTTGTAGAGCCGGAGAAAGAACAGCAGGGTACTGCGCATCACGGAGTACCCTCGGATCTCGGGCTTCCCTGACGGCTGGCTTTCCTGAGAGCTGCGAGCAGATCCCGGGAGAACTCAGCGAATGTGACCTTTAAAGCGTTCGAGCGGAGATTGACGACAAAGTCCAGGATCGCCGCATCGGCCTGCAGGACGTGACGATGCATTCGGAAAATCTCTCTGACCCACCGCTTCAGACGGTTCCGGTCATGAGACTTTCCGACCTTCCGCGTGGCCGTGATCCCGATTCGCGAGCAACCATGCTCCCCTGGCGAGACGAAGACGACGCTGAAGCGTGCGAATTGCTTTTTTCCGATTTCGTACGTGCGTAGAAAATCTCGACGCCGGGCGATGCGCACTTCTCTCGGCAACGTCGCTGCAGGTTTCGAATCCACCGTAACCTGACTCAGTGCAGCTGCGCCCGGAAGTAAAGTGCTGATCAGACCGAGAGGCGCTTGCGCCCTTTACGGCGGCGACGGGAGAGAACGGCCTGGCCGTCCTTGGTTCTCATGCGTACGAGGAAGCCGTGGGTGCGCTTACGGCGGCGGTTGTTTGGCTGAAAAGTGCGTTTCATTGGAGTCCCGATCTAAGTTGATGAAAAGAAAGCGGCGAGTATAACCATGCACCGCTGGGAGGTCAAATCAGAGACTTCTGACCACACCGCCAAACCCCACCTTACCAGCCTCTATTCCAACTCTGACGCGGCTGCTTTCGACCTGTTGCCGGGTCGAAAGTGCTGTGCTAGACTCCCGCCCCTTTCCCTCTAAAAACTTTTCCACAAGTGTGGAAATCCTGTGGAATAGGACCACAGCGACGCTTCGCTCAAACACCATGAATCTTTGGAGCAAAGTCCTCCGGAAGCTTGAAAACAGGATCGATCCTTCTTCCTTCGAAAACTGGTTCCGGCCGACCTCGTTCCTCGCTGAAAAGAGCGATACGCTGGACGTTCGCGTTCCCGACATGGGCCATGTCGACGTCCTCACAGACCGCTTCGGCCATGAAATCCGCACGGCGCTCAATGAGCTGAATGGCGAAAAAATTCGAGTTCAGTTCGTCGCCGACTCGTCGGGAGACCGCCACAGCCTCAACTCCACGGTCTCCCCTCCGCCTGCTCCTGAGTTACCGACTTCGAACTTCAACCCTCGCTACACCTTCGAGACCTTCGTCGTTGGAAGCTCCAACCAGCTCGCCTATGCGGCGTCCCTTTCAATCGGAGAGAACCCCAGCGGCTCGTTCAATCCTCTATTCATCTACGGCGGCGCTGGTCTTGGCAAGACCCATCTGATTCAGGCCATCGGCTACCGCATCCGTCAGCGCCAGCCTCAGATGAAAGTCGTTTACATGTCCGCCGACTCTTTCGTGACCGAACTCATTACCTCGATTCGATACGACAAGATGGGCACGTTCAGAGAACGATATCGCTCGGTTGACGCTCTCCTTCTCGACGACATCCAGTTCCTGGCTGGCAAAGAGCGAACGCAGGAAGAGTTCTTTCACACATTTAATGCTCTCTATGAAGCGCAGAAGCAGATTGTCTTCACCTCCGATGCGCCCCCGCGCGAGATCCCCACGCTCGAGGAGCGACTGCGTTCCCGCTTCGAATGGGGGCTGATCGCTGATATCCAGCCTCCTGATCTCGAGACGAAGGTGGCCATCCTCCGGCAGAAGGCAGAAGAGCGAAAACTGCAGCTACCGAACGATGTGGCCCTCTTCATCGCCGAGCGGGTTCGCTCCAACATCCGCGAACTCGAAGGCCACCTCAACCGAGTCGTTGCATTCGCCTCCCTCACCGGACACGCCATCGACATGGATCTCGCCAAGGAAGCTCTGCGCGATCTGCTTACCAAGGAGAACAAACCGATCACGCCGACCGAGATTCTCAAGGTGGTCTCGACGCACTACGGCATCAAGGTGTCGGACATGAAGTCGAAATCGAACGCCCGGCCCATTTCCTATCCGCGGCAGATCGCCATGTACCTCTGTAAGACACTCACGGATATCTCCTATCCCGAGATCGGAAAGATCTTCAATAACAAACATCACTCCACCGTCATCTACTCGGTCGAGAAGATCGAGCGTCTCAAAGAGGAAGACTCCTCCGTGGCCAACACCCTCGAGATGCTGGTCAAGCACTTTCGCTGAACCCGGACTCTCGGAAAACCTCGCGGAGGAAGCCACCAGAAAGTTGTGGAAAACAGAGACCCCCGATTTTCCGACTTCCCGACCTGCGGAAAACAGAGGGTCTTCTCCGCGAACTTTCCGCGACGATCTGCACAGTTTCATTCCGTCTCTACTGCTATACTTTCGAACGAGTTGCGGCAAGTCTCCAGGTTTTCAACGGACATGCACTACCGCTGTCACCATATATATAGAATGAAGGATTCATAAAGATGGAAGTGACCGTAGCAAAAGCGGATCTTCAGAAAGAGCTGCAGCTATGTCAGGGAGTTGTCGAGAAGCGTTCGACCATTCCCATTCTCTCCAATGTCCTTCTTCGCGCCGCGGGTGGAACGCTCACGCTCGCAGCAACAGACCTCGATGTCACGATCCAGACTTCCTGCTCCGGAAATGTGAAGGCAGAGGGAGCTGTGACCGTTGAGGCAAAGCGATTCTTCGATGTCGTGCGCGCACTTCCCGACTCGGATGTAAAACTCACAGTCCAGGAAAACTTCTCTCTGCTCATTGAATCGGGAACAGCGCGGTTTCGCCTTCTCGGGCTTCCAGCCGAGGATTATCCGACGCTGCCGAAAGTCAGCATCGATGGAGCACACACGATCGAACTCGATGACCTCAAGGCCATGGTCGGAAAGGTGATCTTCGCGATCACGCATGAGGAGACGCGCTTTCAGCTGAATGGAGCGCTGCTCAAAGTGCTTCCTGATCGCATGGAGATGGTGGCCACGGATGGACACCGCCTGGCCCTGGTGACTTTTCCGCAGGAATCCAGCAAGAAGAAAGCTGCCGAGGAATTGACCATCCTGGTTCCAAGAAAAGCACTGCATGAACTTCTGCGGTTTGAATCGAGTGAAGAACCAAAAGTCCTCTTCGGCACTTCGGAGAATCATCTGTTCTTCGAAGCGGGTGCCCGCCGTTTGATGGCGCGAATGATCGATGTGAATTTTCCGAACTACATGGAAGTCATCGCCAAGGACAACGACCGGCGAGTGGTGGTTGATCGCGAAAGATTGCTGGCGACGATCCGGCGCATTTCCATTGTGGCCAACGAGAGAACGCGCGCCGTGCGCTTCGACTTCGCGCCAGGAAAGCTCACGGTCTCATCGACGAATCCGGAACTCGGAGATGCGAAAGAAACGGTCCCGGTCGACTACACCGGCGAGGCCTTTCACGTTGGTCTCAATGCGGCCTACGTAACTGATTTTCTCAGTGCGCTTCCAACCACCGGAGTGCAACTCGATCTGAAGGACGAGAACAGTCAGTGCATCGGACGTCCGCTCGAATCGGAGAATCTTCCGTACGAATACACCTACGTCGTCATGCCGATGCGCATCGCGTAGTGGCATGTAACGCTGCTACCGGGTCCGCCGTGACAGGTCAACCAGTGAACGAGGCTTCTTCTCTTTTCGGAATTCGATGCTCTCCTGATCGGCGTGGAAGGCGACTGGTCGCCGCTTGATTCTTCATCGGATCGCGTCACGAAA
>JBKJUK010000070.1:0-9368 GCA_046590705.1 Thermoanaerobaculia bacterium | reverse complement strand
CGTACGTACACGCGGCGTGATGGAGAAGTGCACGTTCTGCATTCAGCGCATCAATCACGCAAGGATCGGCGCGGAGCTGGAAGACCGGAAGATCCGTGACGGCGAAGTGGTCACGGCCTGTCAGTCGGCCTGTCCTTCCGGGGCCATCGTCTTCGGTGACATCAATGTCCCGGAATCCGAGGTCGCGAAATTGAAGGCCGAGCCACACAACTTCGGGTCGCTGTCGGAGTTGAATACGCAGCCGCGCGTGTCGTACCTCGGCATGATCCGCAATCCGAATCCTGAGCTGGCGGGGGAGAAAACTGATGCAGCGCACTGATCAGCCGCAGCCTCCGCGCAGTATTCACGATCCGATTCCGACTCTGGCGCCGGGCCACACCATGGCCACGATCACTGACCAGATCAGCTCGATCGCCATGGAAAGGAAGATGCCCCGGGGCTGGTTCATCGGCCTCGGACTAGGCTTTCTCGGACTCGGACTGCTGCTCGCTGCAATCGGGAAGCTGTTCGCATTCGGCGTCGGTGTCTGGGGTCTGAACACCACGGTCGGTTGGGCATTCGATATTACAAACTTCGTCTGGTGGATCGGTATCGGTCACGCCGGAACACTGATCTCCGCAATTCTGCTGCTGTTCAAGCAGGACTGGCGCACGTCGATCAATCGCTTCGCCGAAGCCATGACCCTGTTTGCCGTGGCCTGCGCCGGACTCTTCCCGCTGCTGCACGTCGGGCGTCCCTGGTACGCGTACTGGTTGCTGCCGCTGCCCAATACCATGGGACTCTGGCCACAGTTCCGCAGCCCTCTGGCCTGGGACGTATTCGCCGTCTCCACCTATGCCACGGTGTCGCTTCTGTTCTGGTACGTCGGTCTGATTCCCGATCTCGCGACACTGCGCGACCGCTCCCCGAACATGGTTCTCAAGCGCGTGTACGGCGGCCTGGCTCTGGGCTGGCGCGGATCGGCCAAGCACTGGTTCCGTTACGAGACCATTTATCTCCTGCTCGCCGGACTTGCCACACCGCTGGTGGTCTCGGTTCACACGGTCGTGAGCTTCGACTTTGCGACCTCGGTGATCCCTGGCTGGCACACGACGTTCTTCCCGCCGTACTTCGTAGCCGGCGCAATCTTCTCCGGATTCGCCATGGTGCTCACGCTGGTGATTCCGGCGCGCAAGGCCTTCAAGCTCGAAGACTTCATCACCATGCGTCACCTGGACGTGATGGCCAAAGTCATGCTGACGACCGGCCTGGTCGTGGCGTATGCCTACGTGATGGAAGTGTTCTATGCCTGGTACAGCGGCAACACCTATGAGAAGTACATGATTTACAACCGTATGCAGGGGCCTTACGCTCCGGCCTACGCGTTGCTGGTTCTCTGCAACATCATCACGCCGCAACTGCTCTGGTTCAAAAAGATCCGGCGTCACACGGTGATTCTTTTCATCATCTCGATCGTCGTCAATATCGGTATGTGGCTCGAGAGATTCGTGATCATCGTGACCTCACTGCATCGCGATTACCTTCCGTCGTCATGGGGAATGTTCTATCCGACCAAGTGGGACATCATGCTTTTCGTGGGAACGCTGGGGCTGTTCTTCACGCTGATCTTCCTGTTCATCCGGGCGCTGCCGATGATCTCGATCTTCGAGATGCGAACCATTCTTCCTGAGAACCAGGTACATCCTCGAGAGCATCACGAAGAGGACGCACGATGAAAGTAGAAAAGAAAGCGGCGACGTACGGCGTGATGGCTGAGTTTGCGGACGCTTCCAGTCTGCTCGAAGCGGCCAGGCAGGCGCGGCTGCATGGATACCGGGAACTCGACGCATATTCGCCGTTCCCTATCCATGGACTGCAGGATGAAGTGAATTTTCCGAAGACGTATCTTCCGCTCATGGTGCTGGTCGGCGGCATTCTCGGTTGTCTCGGCGGTTTCGGTATGCAGTGGTTCGCGAACGTCGTTCACTACCCGCTGAATATCGGCGGTAAGCCGTTCAACAGCTGGCCAGCCTTCATTCCGATCACCTTCGAAGTCACTGTGCTGATGGCCTCACTCACGGCGGTGTTCGGGATGATCATTCTGAACGGACTGCCCGAGCCGTATCACCCGGTCTTCAACGTGGAGAGATTCGCTCTGGCCAGCCGCGACAGGTTCTTCCTCTGTATCGAATCGAAAGATCCGAAGTTTGATCAACTCGCGACCCGTCAGTTTCTGGAAGGGCTGCAGCCGCACGAGGTGACCGATGTTCCCTGGTAACTCGAAACGAGGCCTGGTCATCGCCTCATTGCTCGTGGCACTGAGCAGCGTTGCCTGCGATCAGCAGATGGCGAACCAGCCTTCCTATGAACCACTCGAAGCGAACAAGTTTTTCGCTGATGGTCAGGCCTCGCGGCCACTGGTGGAAGGAACGATTCCGCGCGGTGGACTTCGTGAAGATCTCCATCTCTACACCGGCAAGATGAATGGCACGCTCGTGAACTCACTGCCCATGCAGCTCGATGACAAGGTCATGAAACGTGGTCAGGAGCGCTACAACATCTACTGTTCGATGTGCCACGGAAAGAGTGGATACGGAGACGGGATGGTGGTGCGGCGTGGCTACAAGCGGCCGACCTCGTACCATACCGATCGCCTGCGCAACGAAAGGCTCGGCCACTTCTTCGATGTCATCACCAACGGCTATGGTTCGATGCCGGCCTACGGTTCGATGATTCCGGCGGAAGACCGCTGGGCCATCGTGGCCTACGTCCGCGCCCTCCAGATGAGCCAGAACATGGGCGGGACTACAGCAGCGGTTTCGGCAGCGGGGGCGCCAGTAGCCTTACTGCCCGCACCTGTTTCGAGAGCAGGGGAGAACGGGGTTCTTCCCGGAAATCCTGCCGATGAGACGGTCACTGCGGCAGCGGAGCAGCCACGCAACGAGGGAGTGAATCGATGAGCACCGTTCATCAGCAATATGAACCGGGCGTACTCGATCGCGTCCAGAAGCCGGCGCTCGTACTCGGCGTACTGGGGTTCATCGCTCTCATCATCGGCTGGGTCATTCAGCCTGAGCATTTCTATCGTTCGTACCTGGTCGGATTCATTCTGATCGTCAGTGCTCCTCTGGGATCACTGGCGCTGCTGATGATTCAGTATCTGAGCGGCGGGACCTGGGGCGCGGTGTTGCGTCGTCCGCTGGAAGCAGCCACGAAAACGCTTCCCATGGTTGCGGCGCTGTTCATCCCGGTGATCATCGGCATGCACCACCTTTATATCTGGGCGCAGCCTGAGGTGATGAAACACGATCATCTTCTTCAACGCAAAGCCGCCTATCTGAACACTCCCTTCTGGATTACACGCGCAGTGTTGTTCTTCATCATTTGGATAGGAATCGCTTTCTTCCTGAATCGTCTCGCGCGTCGTCAGGAAGGCTTCTACTCGGAGACTCGCGGTCGCAACATGCGCCGCATCAGCGCGGGCGGCCTGGTGATTCTCGCGCTCACGCTGACCTTAGCCGCAGTGGACTGGGTGATGTCACTCGACCCGCATTGGTTTTCGACCATGTTCGGGATCAGTTTCATGGTGGGCTGTCTGCTCACCGCGATGGCCACGATGATCATCGTGATGGCCAGTCTGGCGCAACGCGAGCCGCTGGCAGGCCTGTTGACCCGACCCCGCTTTCGCGACTTCGCCAATCTGCTCCTGGCCTTCACGATGCTCTGGGCCTATACCGGTTTCTCGCAATTCCTATTGATCTGGTATGCGAACATCCGCGAGGAAGTCACCTGGTACATCGTCAGGACCTCAGGCGCCTGGGGCGCCATCTCCGTCATCCTTTTAGTCGGGCACTTCTTCCTGCCGTTTCTCCTGCTGCTCATGCGGAATCTCAAAGAGCAGGCGAAGATCATCCGACTCATCGCCATTCTGATGATCGTCATGCGAATCCTCGACTACTACTGGATCATCATGCCTTCGTTCAGTCATGGTGGAGAGGCCGCGCATTTTTCCCCGCACTGGCTCGATCTCGCCGCGATCCTCGGGCTTGGCGGCCTGTGGGTGGCAGCGTTCCTGTTCATTCTGAGAAAGAGTTCGATTCTTCCGATGCATGAACCGGAGCTTCAGGAGGTCATGCACCATGGATGAGATGACGCACGATCAGCACGCTGGTGAGTTGAATCCTGATGTTCATCATGAGGAGAGCGACGTCAATGTGCGGGCCATCCTCTGGTTCGTGGTTGGTTTCATCGTCATCATGGTGTTGATTTATCTGGCCATGGCTGGTCTGTTCGTCGGCCTCAAAAGTATGGAAGCGAGTAAGGATGCCGAACCGCTCACCATGGTCAAGCTCCCGCACCCGCGCGTTCCTCCCGAGCCGCGTCTGCAGGTGAATCCAGGCCTCGATATGAAAATCCTGAGCGCCGAGTACACGAAACAGATGAGCACTGAAGGCTGGATCGACGAGAAGAGGGGAGTCAAACGAATTCCCATCGATCAGGCCATGAAGGCTGTCGTAGCTCAGGGGATGCCGACACGGGTCGAGAAGTCTGCAGCACCAGTTGTCGTCGCACCAGTTTCCTCAATGCCCGGAATCGCGGCACCGGTTCCTGCGGGTGTGGTCGCAGCGCAGGGTCCGCGGACCGTCAATGCAGCAGCGGAGCAGCGGCCATGATGCGCCGCGTTTTGCCGCTCGCGCTGTTGGTGTTGCTGGTCGGCACGTCTTCGTTCGCTGACACCAAAGCTCAGTCGGATCTTCGTAAGATGGTCCGTATCGATCAGAAGCTGGACGCCCAGATCCCGCTCGATCTCGAGTTCCGCGACAGTAACGGAAAGAAGGTTCAACTGCGGCAGCTCATCAAGGGCGACCGGCCGGTTCTGTTGAACCTCGTCTACTTCAGCTGTCCGATGCTCTGCAACATCGTGCTCGATGGTCTGGTCAACACCATGGCCGATCTCAAGTTTGATGTGGGTCGTGAATTCGACGTGATCACAGTCAGTTTCGATCATCGCGACACCGCAGTGATCGCTCAGCAGAAGAAAGACCTGTACGTGAAGCGGTACGCTCGACCTGGAACGGCGAAGGGCTGGCATTTTCTCACCGGCGACGAAGCGACAATCCGTCGACTCACCGATTCAGTGGGATTCAAGTTTCAGTGGGATCCGCAGATCAAGCAGTACGCGCACGGCGCTGCGCTGATCGTGCTCACGCCCGAAGGCAAAGCCTCGCGCTACCTGTATGGCTTCGAGCATAAAACGCGCGATCTCAGGCTGGCTCTGGTTGAGGCGTCGGAGAGTAAAATCGGCTCCATGAGCGACCAGTTTCTGCTGGTCTGTTACCACTACGATCCGGCCACCGGGAAGTACAGCGCGCAGGCGGTGAATCTCGTCCGCGCGGGCGGGGCAGCAACAGTCCTGGCTCTGGCAGGATTCATCATCGTCATGGTCCGCAGGGACCGGCTCCACGAGCGAATCACAAGGCGGGATCAATAGCATATGGTCAAGGACTTTCCGCTTTTTCCGGAAGCAGCATCAACGATCGCGCCGAAGATGGACGCCTTCTACATCGGCATGGTCGTCATTTGCGGCCTGGTCGCGCTGGGCGTCGTCGCACTGATCTTCATCTTCGGCGTGAAGTACCGCCGCAAACACCAGGACGAACACCCCGTCTCCTACAAAGAGAACGTCCTTCTCGAACTCGGCTGGATCGTCATTCCCACCATCATCTTCATGGGCATGTTCCTGTTCGGCGCACGTTTGTTTTTCGATATCGTGCGACCACCGAAAGACGCCATGGATGTGTACGTGACCGGCAAGCAGTGGATGTGGAAATTTCAACACGTCGGCGGGCAGTCGCAGATCAACGAGTTGAACGTTCCTGTAGGACGTCCAGTCCGGCTGATCATGGCCTCCGAGGATGTGCTTCACGATTTCTACGTTCCCGAGTTCCGGGTGCACACCGACGTACTTCCAAATCGTTACACCTACAGTTGGTTCCAGGCCACCAAGCCGGGCCGGTACCACATCTTCTGTTCCGAGTACTGCGGAACATGGCATTCGCAGATGGTTGGATGGGTGAACGTATACGAACCGGACAAGTTCCAGGCCTGGCTCAACGGCGGAGCGAGTGAGGTTACGCCTGCTGCGGAAGGCGAGAAGCTCTTTCAGCGGTACGCCTGCAACACCTGTCACATGCCTGACGCCTCGGGTCGTGGACCTTCGCTGGTCGGGATTTACGGCAAGTCGATTCAGCTGAACAACAACCAGGTTGTCAATGCCGATGAAAATTACATTCGAGAGTCGATTCTGAACCCGCAGACGAAGATCGTTGCTGGCTATGACCCGGTCATGCCCTCCTTCGAGGGCCAGGTCGACGAGACACAACTGATTCAACTCCTGACTTACATCAAAAGTCAGGCAGGACCTGTAGGAAGTCCGTCACAGCAGCCCGGCGGGCCAGCTCAGCAGCGGATTCCGCCTGCTACCGAGATTACCAATCCAGCACAAACCGGCACCGCCAGCGCGAATGCGCCGGCGACGCAACAGTAAGGCGATCCCTCAATGACAATCGAAGTGGTCGACACTCCACCGCCTTCAGCCATCGACACGAGGCAGAAGAATTACCTCAATCAGGAGTACGGGATCATGTCCTGGCTCCTGACCATCGATCACAAGCGGATCGGCATCCTCTATCTACTGTCGCTGACGGCCATGTTTTTTCTGGGTGGGCTGTTCGCAGTCATGATGCGCTTCGAACTGCTGACGCCTCAGGGTGATCTCCTGGCCTCCGATACCTATAACCGCTTCTTCACGATGCACGGCATCGTGATGATCTTCTTCTTCCTGGTGCCGTCCATTCCGGCTGTACTCGGGAACTTCATTCTGCCAATCCAACTCGGTGCAAAGGATCTGGCGTTTCCGAAAATCAATCTGCTGAGCTGGTACCTCTACATCATCGGGGCGACCTTCACGCTCATCGTGGTACTCACCGGGGGAGTCGACACCGGTTGGACGTTCTACACACCATTCAGCACGATGTACTCGACCTCGCACGTGCTGCCCATCACCATCGGCGCCTTCATCATCGGATTCTCGTCGATCCTCACCGGTCTCAATTTCATCGTGACCGTGCATAGAATGCGCGCGCCAGGACTCACCTGGTATCGCCTGCCGCTCTTCGTCTGGTCGCTCTACGCAACCAGCATCATCATGCTGCTGGCGACACCGGTTCTGGCCATCACGCTTTTCCTGCTCGGTCTCGAGCGCGCGCTTGGCGTCGGCATCTTCGATCCTGCTCTCGGCGGAGATCCGCTGCTGTTCCAGCACATGTTCTGGTTCTACTCGCACCCTGCCGTTTACATCATGATTCTTCCCGGAATGGGAGTCATCAGCGAACTGATCGCGGCCTTCACCAGACGGAAAATCTACGGCTACAAGTTCGTGGCCTACGCCAGCCTCGGGATCGCTTTCCTCGGATTCCTGGTGTGGGGGCATCACATGTTCGTCGCGGGAATCTCCGTCTATTCGGCATTGGTGTTCTCGATCCTGAGCTTCCTGGTCTCCGTTCCCTCAGCCATCAAAGTGTTCAACTGGACGGCCACGCTCTACAAGGGTTCGATCCAGTTCGACACTCCCATGTGGTACGCCCTCGGATTCATTGGCCTGTTCACAATCGGCGGTCTGACCGGTCTTTTCCTGGCAGCGCTGGGACTCGATGTGCATCTCACCGACACGTACTTCGTCGTGGCCCACTTCCACTACGTGATGGTGGGAGGAATGGTCATGGCCTACATCGGCGGGCTGCATTTCTGGTGGCCGAAGATGTCTGGACGACTCTACCCGGAATTCTGGGGCAGGCTCTCGGCGATGATCATCTTCGTCGGTTTCAACCTCACGTTTTTCCCTCAGTTCCTTCTCGGATATATGGGGATGCCGCGCCGCTACCACGCGTACGCTCCTGAGTTCCAGGTGTTGAACGTGCTCTCGACCGCCGGTGCATCCATCCTCGGAATCGGCTTCCTGCTTCCTTTGATCTATCTGCTCTGGTCGCTGAAGTACGGAAAGCTTTCTCCACCAAATCCATGGGGCGCAGTCGGACTGGAGTGGACAACGCAGTCACCCCCGACCACTCACAATTTCGAAGAGACCCCGGTAGTCACATGGGAAGCGTACGACTACACACAGTTCGTGAAGTCGAGGGAGGCCCGAGTTGACTGATATTCGTCACGAAGAATCCCATCCGGCGCTGCAGCATCATTTCGAGGATTTAGGTCAGCAGCACGAGGCCGCCACCCTTGGAATGTGGGCTTTCCTGGCCACCGAAATTCTGTTCTTCGGTGGAATCCTGATGGCCTACACCCTCTACCGAGTCACGTACCCCGAAGCATGGGCCGAGGCCAGCCATCACCAGAATATTCTGCTGGGCACGATCAATACGGCAGTGCTGATTTTCAGCAGTCTGACCATGGCCATGGGTGTTTACTACGCACAGACCGGAAAGCGAAAAGCGCTGGTAGTGAGTCTGATCCTCACCATGATTCTCGGTTCGGTCTTTCTCGGCATCAAGGCCATCGAGTATGCCGAGCATATCCACGAAGGTCTCTTTCCCGGGTCGATGTTTACGTTCCAGGCGCCGGGTGCGAACAAGATCCAGCTGTTCTTCGTTTTCTATTTCGGAATGACCGGACTGCATGCACTGCACATGATCATCGGTCTGGGCATTCTGATCTGGCTGGTGTGGCGTGCCCGACGTGGCGATTTCACTCCGGAGTACTACTCACCGATCGAAGTGTTCGGGCTGTACTGGCATTTCGTCGATATCGTCTGGATTTTCCTCTTCCCCCTGCTTTATCTGATCAATCGACACGCCTGAGCAGGAGCCTATCCCGATGACACATTCAACAGCCGATGTAGTCCCCCACGTGGACCCGAAGCATCACGTCTCGTCGAAGAAAATTTACTTCACGATTTTCTTCGCACTGATGATCGGAACAGCGATTACAGTCGCTGCCGCTTTCGTCGACCTGGGATTCATGAACACGCCCGTGGCCATGATCATCGCTACCACCAAGGCTGCGCTGGTCATTCTGTACTTCATGCACGTTCGTCACAGCACGCGCCTCACCTGGGTCGTGGTCATCGGCAGCTTCCTCTGGCTGGCCCTTCTTTTCATCCTGACATTCAGCGACTTCTTCACCCGCCAGTATGTGACTCACTGAGTCTGCAGACGCAGAACGATCCGGGGCTTCCAAGAAACTCACAGGTTTTATGCGGGGTTGCGGGTCGAAGAATTGCGCCGCAACGGACCAGCCGTCATTCCGAAGGAGCGCGCCGTGCTCGGTATCCAACGCAGAGAGAGCTGCGACTGAGGAATCTACGAGCAAGGGTCGCG
>JBKJUK010000313.1:0-3411 GCA_046590705.1 Thermoanaerobaculia bacterium | reverse complement strand
GTACTTGTTCTCCGGGTCGAGCGGATGATCAATTTTGAAGGTTCCGCTCGCTTTGGTGAGGCTACCGGTGATTTCGACGTTACCACCGAATTTGCCTGCCAGGGTCCCCGCTACGTTGGCCACCCCGTAAATTGCGGCTCCATCGGCGTAGTAGCTCCTTGCAAAAACTCCGAACTTCCCGTATGAGACGGTGCCGTAACCTATTCCAGCGTCTGCATATAGACCGTAGCCCGCTGGAGAATTTCCGGTATTTATCGCTTCGATCGAATTACCCCCCGAAATACTCGTTTCTCCCCGAATCGCCGTGCTGGTCGTGGAGTCATTGACATGCAGTCTGGCAGAGGGTGCAGTCGTCCCTATTCCGACTCTTCCGTTGGCACTGCTTCCGAAGAGAACGCGTTGAGCCCCTGCAAAAAAACTGAAGTTGATGCCATCGGCCTGAAGGTAGCCACCGCTGCCGTCCACGCCAAGTCCGACCCGGCCGTTCGGATTCTGGAAGATGCCCACTCCCTGATTCACCGGATCGACTACGTGCAGCGCATTGCTGGGCGCGATGGTTCCTATGCCCACCTTGCCTCCGTTGTAGTAAATGCTGGTGCCGTTGGTGAGCCATTGGCCCGACATGGACGGTGCGATCACCAGCGATAAAGCGGGCAAAATCAGGCGGAGTGTTTTCATCTTCGTTCCTTTACTAAGGTTGTCTAGTTAAAAAATGACGGGCGGATGCCGAGAGAGTGACTTGTACTCAGCGATCGTAGCATCAGGCGATGCTTCTACTTTCTGACGGTCGGCCGCTACTGGCGCGACCGCAATTTCTCCTTTCCGGTCGCGTTCATCCGCATGGCCGGGAGGCTCTGTGCGACAGACTTCCCGAAGGCCTCGGGGTGCAGGTAGAAGCCGCGATCCTCGGCAGACTTGTCTTCCTCCACCTGCACTCGGTGCATTTCCGCATAGGCATCGCGTCGAATTCCGGTCACCTGCCACGAAACCTTCAGACCGGGGCGTCCACCGGCGATCACGAACTGGTTGCCGTTGATCTCGCGCCCCGCGCCCACTGTCACCTGCGTCCAGCAACTCATTGGTTCTATTCAGATTTTCGAGTCGGTGAGTAACGACGATACGGACCAGCAACGTCATTCCGAAGGAGCAGGCCATGCTCGGCATTGAACCGTAAAGTTGCAGTGACTGAGGAATCTACGCAGAAGGATCGCGCTCGACAATTACAGCGCGGTCCCTGTGCGTAGATCCCTCGCACCCACCCAGCCCGCCGCTCGGGAGGACGGCTTCGGCTCCCGCTCTTTCTCAGCGATCCCTGTTTCTTTCGCCAGTCCGCGCGCGGGCAGCGGGGGATCTCACGGACCGTGACGATGTGAGATTTACTTGGTGGGGTGACATCGAAGCAGGTCGGAGAACTTCCGTGGATGATTCGGGACTGAGCACAAAGTAAAAAGGAGCAGGCTGAGACGGCCTGCTCCTTTTCGATGTTGAAGGTCGCACGATTACTGGTTCAGTTTTGCCTTTCTCACGGCTTCGTCGTTTCGAAGACTGGGGATGGCCTGTTGCGCCGACTTGCCGAACGCCTCCGGATGAAGATAGAAGCCACGCTCTTCCGGTACTTTTTCCACTTCGACCACGACCCGATTCTTTTCCGCGTAGGCATCGCGTCGAATGCCGGTGACCTGCCAGGAAACGACCAGGCCGGGGCGCCCGCCGGTAACCAGAAACTGATTGCCAGCGATTTCGCTTGCCACGAACACCGGCGAGTAACCGCCGATGCAGGTCAGCTGATATTCGAACTCCCGATTCAACGCCTCGAAATACGAGGGCATGGCGATGAGGGCAGAGCCAGTGGCATCGAGCACTACGCGGCCTCGATAGATGTTCATCATGTCGGGCGACTCGACGAAGGAGTGATAGAGGTACTTGTTCTCCGGGTCGAGCGGATGATCGATCTTGAAGGTACCGGCCGCTTTGGAGAGGCTGCCAGACACCTGAACGTTGCCCGCGAATTGGCCTGCCAGGCCGCTACTGGTACCTCCGCGCACTCCAACGCCTGAGGTGCTGAACCCCTCGACTCCTTTTCCTGACGTCGCCGAGCCATACACTCCCCAGGCACTGTTGCTGGCAGCGAGGTTTTGACCGAAAAGTGCAGCCCCTCCAACAGTCGCAGTGCTGCCATACACAGCCGAATGGGTGTCCGCTGCGGCTACGGCATGTAATTGGGCAAAAGGGTTGGTTGTGCCAATACCTACGCGGCCGTTCACGCTGCTTCCGAATAGCACACGCCTGGTACCGGCAAAGAAGCTGAAATCGATGCCGTCAGCCTGCAGGTAGCCTCCGCTTCCGTCTACCCCAAGCCCAATGAGCCCGTTCGGATTCTGGAAGATGCCGACCCCCTGGTTCACCGGATCGACTACATGCAGCGCGTTACTCGGAGCGCTGGTACCAATTCCAACTTTGCCGCCGTTGTAGTGAATGCTGGTGCCGTTGGTCAGCCATTGCCCTGATCCCGATGCTGACAGCAGGAAGGAGATCGCGGCTGCGTACACCGTCGAGTACTTTTTCATCTTGGACACCTTGCCTTTTGTGCGGTGTTGCGTGAAGAAGCATGTTGAGGGGATCTTCTTATTTTAAGCAGGGTATAGGGCGCGCGCAAGGCCGCCTGGGGTCTGGTCTCCGCTCTGGCCCTGCAATCGGCCGTGAGCCGCATCAGTGAGCCGAACTTCATTTGAG
The DNA here is from genome assembly GCA_046590705.1 of Thermoanaerobaculia bacterium. Classification (GTDB taxonomy): domain Bacteria; phylum Acidobacteriota; class Thermoanaerobaculia; order Gp7-AA8; family Gp7-AA8; genus JBKJUK01. The sequence goes on along the minus strand of JBKJUK010000313.1, from coordinate 678 downwards.
AAATCCGGTCGAGCAACTCTCTGCCTCGCGGCGCGATCGAGCGGCCTTACCGTCGCTCGTTCTTCGATGTGACTCGACCTTCATCCTGCCATGCTGCAGTGAGCAGTCAGGTCGCCGCAATCCGTTCGAAATGCGTGCTCAGTTTAATAAGCGGAATCAGCCCCCGGTCCCCGGTGAAGCGGCCGGGAACTGTGATCGTGTTGTTGATGACGTGCGATCCCGTCTCGTAGCTGCCTCAGTCGCTAGGCGACTGGTTTCGCGATCGCAATGAGGAATCTGGACTGCATTCAACGAAAAAGGAGCAGGCCGTGTCGGCCTGCTCCTTTTCGATTTTGATCGTCGTACGATTACTGGTTCAGTCTTGCCTTGCTCAAGGCCTGATCTTTCCGAAGACTTGGGATGGCCTGCTCGACCGACTTGCCGAAGACCTCCGGATGGAGGTAGAAGCCGCGTTCTTCCGGCGCCTTCTCGACTTCGACCTGCACGCGATTCTGCCCGGCGTATTTGTCCCGACGTACACCGGTCACCAGCCAAGAAACCTTCATCCCCGGTTTTCCGCCTGCGATCACGAACTGATTGCCACTGACCTCACTTTCTACGAAGACCGGCGAATAGTTGCCGACGCAGGTAAGCTGATACTCGAACTCGCGGTTGAGCGCCTGGAAATACTCCGGCATG
>JBKJUK010000239.1:0-4639 GCA_046590705.1 Thermoanaerobaculia bacterium | reverse complement strand
GCAGCCTGGCTTCCAGGTGCACTCGATCAATTTCCATCCGTCGGCGCTCGATCGAATAACGGATCGACCTTCTCAGGGACCAGGCGTTCACTTCGTTCTTCACGAGGTAATCCTGCGCGCCGGCCTGCATAGCCTGCACGGCGAGGTCGTCATCATCCGTACCGGTGAGTACGATCAGAGCTCCATCGTTGAAATGCCGGCGCGCGACACGGACCACGTCCAGCCCACTGACATCGGGCAGCGACAAGTCCAGTAAAAGCACTCCGTAGTCATGGTCCGCGATCTTCTCGAGCCCTTCCTGCAGACGACCGACATGTTCGAGCACGAACAGCGGTCCCAGCTCACGAAACATCTCCGCGATCAGCCGCGCGTCGCCGGGATTGTCTTCGACCAGAAGCACACGAATGACGATCTCGTTCATGCTTTCTGATCTGGTTCGGCGTGAGGCAACCGGACAATCGAGAACCAGAATCCCTGGATGGACTTGATCACGTTGATGAATTGCTCGAGATCGAGCGGCTTGGCGATGTAGCAATTCGCGTGGAGGTCGTATGTTTTCAGAACGTCGGCCTCGGAATCTGAAGTCGTCAGCACGACTACCGGGATCCGGCGAAGAGTGGGATGACTCTTCAGCACCTCCAGCACTTCCAGCCCGTTCATCCTTGGAAGATTGAGGTCGAGAAGAATCAGGTCCGGGGTCGATGCCTTCTCGTACTTTCCCTCTTTCCGGAGGTAAGCGAGCGCGTCGATGCCGTCATTCACCACGTGCAGCCGGTTCTTGATTCGACTTTCCCGAAGAGCTTCCTGGGTCAGCCGGACGTCCCCCATGTTGTCCTCGACAAGCAGGATATCGGCCTCGTTCGAATGATCAGTCAATGCGGCACCTCGGGGACTGCCGGAAGTGAGAATGAGAAGATGGTACCGCCCTCAGGACGAGGCGCGACGCGAATTTTCCCGCCATGACGTTCGACGATTCGTTTGCAGACCGCCAGACCGATGCCCGTTCCCTCGTACTCTTCACGCGTGTGCAGCCGTTGAAAAATCACAAAGATCTTCTCTGCGAACAGCGGATCAATTCCAATGCCGTCGTCGGCGATGGCAATCCACCAGTCCGCGGCCTTACGCTCGACGGTGATCCAGATGCGAGGCACGCTCGCTCCATGAAACTTCAAGGCGTTGTTCAGCAGATTCTGAAACAGTCTGGCCAGCTGCTCGCGGTCGCCTGATACCGACGGAAGCTGGGCCTGCTCGATCACCGCACCTTTCTCCTGAATGAACATGGCCAGGTTCGCTGCCGCCATCTGCAGACATTCGTTCAGATCAACCGCTTCCAACTTCTTCTGCTTCGCCCCGATCCGCGAATAGGACAGTAGTGCGTTGATCAGTCCCTGCATCCTTTTCGCACCATCGACCGCGTAGCCGATGAATTCGTCGGCGTCAGAGTCAAGCCTGCCCTGATAGCGCCTCGAGAGTAGCTGCATGTAGCTGGAGACCATTCGTAGCGGCTCCTGCAGATCGTGCGATGCCACGTATGCGAAGCGCTCGAGATCTTCATTTGAACGCTGTAACTCCCGCTCGCTGCGCGCCAGTGTCTCTTCGGATCTTTTTCTTTCCAGGAAGAGTCCGACCTGGAATCCGATCTCCGTCATGGCAGCCTGCACCGTAGCATCGGGCTGCACTTTCCGGGTGGTGCAGAAGCCGATCACACCGATGGTCTCGAAACCATGGCTGATCGGGAATGCCACCGCGGAGTGCAGGCCCGAATCCAGCGCGGCTTCAGCTCTCAGGAACTTCTCGCTGGTATCGACATCGATCCATTCAGCTCCACCACGCTCCCAGACTCGACCGATCAGCCCCTCCCCCCGAACCGGCTCGAAGGTGCGGCTGGCCTCACGGTACGAGGACGTGTCCACGCCTTCCGCGCTCCAACTTCCCTGCCATCGCAGCGACCCTTCTGCGTCACGAATCCAGATCTCTCCATAATCCCACTCGAAGCTCGTGCCGATGGTCTCGAGGGCGGAGTGCACCACTTCGTCGAAGGTCTCGGCCTCGGCGAGAGTTGTGGTGACACCGTACTGCACTGCTCGCAGCAATTCCCGCGCTTTGCGGTCGGTCACATCACGTGAAACCTCGATGGCGCCCAGGAGCCTGCCTTCAGCGTCCTGATAGGGGACGAGCGTTGTTTCCAAAACGTGCGTGGCTCCGAGAAGGAGATAACTCTGCTCGAAGATGGCCGCCTTTCCCGTCTGTAGAACCTGCTCGTGTTTCTGCTCGAGGATTTCCAGCCCCTCACTGCGGAACTCCCTGTCCAGACGCCCGACCAACTCCTGCGGGCGCTTCCCGAGCAGTGTGGCTCCAGAGGCATTGGTGAGAACGATTTGCTTTTGGCGGTCCCGCACGAAGACTGCTTCGGTCACGCTGGAAATGACCGTATTCAGAATCGAGTAACCACGGCGCAACTCCTCTTCCACGGCACGACGACTCTCAATCTCCAGCGTGAGGCCGGCGTTGGCCTGAGTCAGTTCGGCGGTGCGATTCCCGACTTCGTACTCCAGATACAGATTGGCTCTGGCAACCTCCTGCTCGGCGGCTTTTCTCGCTGTATTGTCCAGGAGATAGGCAGCTCTGAACTTCAGGCCACCGGAGGCATCGGTGAAATCCGTCACATCCCTGACAACTTGCAGAAGTGAGCCATCTTTTCTGACATGAGCGGATTCGGAAACGATGTGTTGTGTACCCAGAGGCGTCATCGACCGCTGAGTCGAGCCACCATCCGCGTTCTCGGCGACCAGCGACGAGAGCGAACGCCCACTCAGTTCGTCGATGGAGTAGCCGTGCATCCGGGCGAATGCTTCGTTCACGACCAGGAACTTGTCATTCTCGTCGACGATGGCCACGCCGAAACCCGCTTCACGAAAAATCTGCTCCCAGCTGTAGGACTGTTCCAGTGCCCGCAGCCGCTCTTCTGCAAGTCGCTCGATCGAGCGTGCATTTACGATGGTGATTCCCACCAGCAGGACGATGGTGAGCAGAACCAGCAGAGAAACTGCGAAGCCGGCATCAAACAGGCCCAACTTCAGCCCCCGCTCCATCACCAACCCGAGGGTAGCTGGAAGGACGATGACGGCAACCAGCATGCGTCGAGCGAAATCGCCACCACTGCTCGCACGGGTCAGCAGCCTCATGAATCCCTGCTCGGAGCGCGCCGAAAGGAATCCCACCGAGAGCAGCAGAAACGCTCCGGCAGTGTGTATGGCCATCTGCGCGTAGAAAAAATATCCGATGAAAGCCTTGACCCCGTAGAGATAGCCGAGTGCGGCAGGAAGCGTAATCACTGCAGCACCCACAGCCATCCATTCTGACGGGTAGCTGCTTCGTACCCTGACATCCAGCAGCAGCCCAGCCAGCCCAATCAGAACGAAAGCAACGGTGGAACTGAAGGCCATTCGTCCTGGAGAAAATGTGCCGAACGCGCCTGCTTTCTCACGGAAGAGCAGTTGGTCGATTCCGAGGTCAAGGCCGGAGAGATACTGAAAGAGGGTCAGGGCGCCAATGATCAGAACAAAGGACGACAGCAGGCGTGAGATATACGCGCTGCGGCCTCCTCGCGAGACCGACAGCATGAGTGCGGTACCGGCCAGCACGAGTGCCAGGGCGGTGTTGGCTTTCATCTGCACGGCACCGCGAATCAGAGATCGCGCCAGGTCGATGTCCAGTGCCCAGCCGATCAGGACCGCGGTTCCAGTGAGCGCAGTCACCAGTCCGGCGAAGAACGCGAACCAGTGGTAACTGGCCGCAGTGGGACTCACTCCTGTTCGCGAACGGGAGAAGAGCTCCGCCTGCGCTGGCGCGTTCATCCAAATACATCATAAACCGCTCTTCGGGCCTGTGTGCCTGCGATCCGACTCGTCGACCGCATCGGAACTACAGATTTCTACTTTGGATCTTTCGGCGGACGCGATTCGATCTTCCACAGCAGGCGTGCTTCGCGCAGGAGGCGAATGATCTCGTATCGCGTCGCGCGTGCTTCCACCTCTCCAAGGGAGCGAAGACGCTTCCTCAGCTCCCGAAGTTCGGAAGCGAGCTGGCGTCGGATCGGTTCGAGAGTCATCGGCTGGAGTCGTAGTCAAGGTGGTGCGCCCTGAGAGATTCGAACTCCCGACCCTCTGATCCGAAGTCAGATGCTCTATCCAGCTGAGCTAAGGGCGCGCACTTGCCGCTTTCCCACAGGGTTTCGTCGTGGTGGCACGAAACTCTGTGACAAATGCGGACGAGGCGTATTCTACTGAAAAACACCGACTGAACAGCAAGCCGCTCGACAGCGACGAAACAATGCATATAATCCCGCGCTGCGCCGCACTCCCTGCGGCCACCCGCCGATGTAGCTCAGTTGGTAGAGCAACTGATTCGTAATCAGTAGGTCACCGGTTCAAATCCGGTCATCGGCTCCATTCGAGCGCCACGTTTCTCAAGAACACAGTTTGGAGAGGATTGTCGCTATTCGGGCCGGGGTTTTTTCGCTTTCTGCTCTGCGGCGACGAGCTTCTGCCACTCACTGACCGCAGCGTCGAAGCCGGTACAGAACGTCTCGTATGCTTTTTCGTTGACGCTGCCCGGAGTCCAGTCATGGAGTTCGTTC
>JBKJUK010000271.1:0-8190 GCA_046590705.1 Thermoanaerobaculia bacterium | reverse complement strand
GTTGCGGTCGTAGAGCGGGAACCAGCTGGACTGCACCTGCACCATGATGCGATGTCCTGGCAGGAAGGTGTGGTTGGCGTCCGGCATCCGGACGCGATAGGGCGCAACCACTCCTGGTTCGATGGCTTTCGGGTTCTCCAGGCTCTCGCGATAGCGCCCCCGCATGATGTCGCCGGACACCATCAGCTGATATCCGCCGAGGGCTGGATCTGCACGCACTTCCGGCGGATGAACGTCGATGAGTTTCACGACCCAGTCGGCATCGCTGCCGGTGGTCGAAGCGAAGAGTGTCGCAGCGATCTCGCCGCTGACCGTCAGCGATTCTTTCAGTGGCTCAGTCACGAAGGTCAGCACATCGGTGCGATCTGAGAATGGCCGCTGATCGTCGACCAGCCAGCGGTTCCAGCTCGATTGATCGTTGTACATCGAGAGTACCGGGCGCACGCGATAAGGTACCGGCTTGGCCGGGTCAGACACGAACTCTGCGAACTTCATTTCCGCGGCCGGAGGTGCGGTGAATGCCAGGCCCCCGTTCGGCTGGAGATGCAACTGCACCGACGCGACCTTCCCGTCTGCAGGCCAGCTCTGATATGTTCGCCATTCCTTCGAGCCGGTATCGAAAGCAAGTACCGGAGGGACGGCGGCAGCGGCGTTCGTATCTCCTTTCAGATGCTGGTTCCAGAATGCAAGCAGCACCTTCTCGCGAAACCAGAGGCTGGTCTCGCTGTTCCAGTGGATGGCACCGAGGGATGAGCCTTCGCGCTGTGACTGTCCGTGGTTCCATGGACCTAACACCAGCGAAACCATGTTGTTGTTTGTGTCTTTCGCTTCGAGTGTCCGATACGCGGCGATGCCGCCGAAGTTGTCTTCCTGATCGAAGAGGCCGTGCACCATCAGGACCGGCACTTTCAGCGGTTTGGCAGCGAGCAGATCCTGCACGGCCTGACCACGCCAGAAGGCGTTGTAGGACGGGTTGTCGACGATCTTGCGCCAGGTGGTGAGACGGTCTGCCTTGTAGCGGCGAGCCAGCGCGTCGGCCGAGCCGGCGGTGAGGAATGCGTCATACATGTCGTAGTAGCCGAACGGCGGTGTGTGCTTGCTGCTCTTGTGAGCGGCCATGTTGTAGATCCACTCGAACATGGTCTGCCGCAGTGCACCGTTGTGGTAGAAATCGTCACCGATCCAGCCATCCACCATCGGATACATCGGAACTGCGGCACGTAGTGCCGGATGAGGATCGACGATACCCATCAGCGTCAGCCAGCCGGGGTAGGACACACCCGTCAGACCGACGCGGCCATTGTTGCCGCGCACATTCTTCACCAGCCATTCGATGGTGTCGTAGGTGTCGGTGGTATGGTCGACTTTCCACTTGTTGAGCTCACCTCGTAGAGGCAGCGTCATCACATAGTCACCATCGCTGCCGTAGCGGCCGCGCACGTCCTGATAGGCCCGGATGTACCCCGCAGCAATCAGCGACTCGTCGGCAGGCGGAAGGATCATCGAAGCGTTCGGGCTGCTCGATTGCGTAGTCAGTTTCTCCACACCGTACGGTGTCCGCGTCAGAATGATCGGCGCCGCTGTCGCACCTTTCGGGATGACAAGCACGGTATGCAGCTTCACGCCATCGCGCATCGGAATCATGACCTCGCGCCGCTCGTGATCGAAAGCTTCGGTCGCCGGCGAGAATGTCGTTGGGATCTCGCTCTGCGCCGTAGCGGACAGGGCCAGACCGATCAGACCAGGAATCAGAATAGTGAGCCGACAAAATCTGCTGAACATTTGTTGTCTCCTGTGGACTGCTGCTGCCTTGCGCTGATGGTACTGCACTACGTCGAGTGGGGCTGCGACCTTGAATTCAAGCTGCATCTTTGTGGGGCATTCGTCACGAACATCACGGCGAGGAGCCGGTTGTAGGGGCGAACTGCGTTCGCCCGCTCCCCGGTCTGTATTCTGGAAGCGTACGGGAGAGCGGGCGCGCGCAACGCGCCCCTACACTTCCTCTCAGATGCACTCATAAAGGGAGGGATTACTTCAACTCAACTGGAGGCGCTCGCGCATTTTGAGTTCGAGCTCGTTCATTTCTCCCCGATCGGTCTCGTGGTCGTAGCCGTGTGCGTGAATCAGTCCGTGCAGGATCAGGTAGCGGACCTCGGTGGCCAGAGAGTGTTTCTGCTCTGTTGCCTGACGCGCGGCCTGCTGCAGGGAGATCACGATTTCTCCGATAGCGACTTCGCTGCTTCCTGGTTCCTGCATGGCCGGATCGGCGGGGAAGGTGAGTACGTCTGTGGTTCGGTTCTTTCGACGGAACTTGTGATTCAGCGCGGCCATCGCTTCGTCGGAGACGAAGACCAGCGAAACTGTGGACGATTTCCCTTTGACCACCCTCGCATTGCGCAGCAGGCGAACGACCTCGGTGGTGTAGGCCTTGATCTCGCGGTGCGGGAATCGCGACACGGCCCCGCTGATTGAGATGTCGATCACGCGGCGGGTTCTTTCGGTCTGGTTTTGCCGTCCCAGGCCACCACGATGCGTCCGACCAGGGGATGCCTGACGATGTCCTTCTCGTTGAACTCCAGGAACTTGATGCCTTCGACTCCGTTGAGAATGTCGCGCGCCTCGCGAAGGCCGGACTTCATGCCTGAAGGAAGATCGACCTGGGTGATATCACCGGTAATGACGGCTTTGCTTCCGTATCCGAGGCGGGTGAGAAACATCTTCATCTGATCGGCGGTGGTGTTCTGCGCTTCATCGAGAATGATGAAGGAATCGCTGAGGGTTCGACCGCGCATGAAGGCCAGCGGTGCAACCTCGATCACGCTTCGCTCGAGCATTTTGGAGACTTTCTCGAATCCCATCAGATCGTAGAGAGAATCGTAGAGCGGGCGGAGGTAGGGATTGATTTTCTCGGCCAGGTCACCCGGAAGGAAGCCGAGTTTTTCACCGGCCTCCACGGCCGGTCGGCACAGCACGATTCGCTTGACGGACTTCTCGGCTAGTGCCGCTGCGGCCATGGCCACGGCCAGAAAAGTCTTTCCCGTTCCGGCCGGCCCGATGGCGAAGGTCATGTCGAAATCCTGAATAGCCTGCAGGTAAACTTTCTGCGATACGTTCCGTGGCGTCACCATTCGCTTGATCGATGACTGCAGTGAACTGTCAGAGAAGAAGTCGGTCACACTGGCGTTGGGATCGTCCTTCATCACTCGCACGGCCGTGGCCAGATCGGAGCGCTTGAACGGATAGCCGCGGTCGAACAATTCCTGCATGGCGGTGAGAAGGCGCTCCGCTGTGCCCACATTGGCCTCGTCGCCCTGCACGAAAACCTCACCACCACGCGCGGAAATCTTGACGTGAAACGCATCTTCGATCATCCGCAGATTCTCGTCCTGTACCCCGAAGAGAGTGTTCACGCCGTCGTCGCTGAGTGTGATTGCCATCAGTTCTCTGTTCCTTCCAGATGCCTTGAAATGGGGTGTGTGCTGCCTGTCCTGTGACCGCTCTCATGATTGTGAGCGAGCCTTCCGAAAAACTGAGGGTGCAGTTGCGAGGTGAGATTTTGAAGCGAGAAAAGCGAGTTCGAGCGACTCGGCCATGTGGGGGCGGGGACAATGTGAAGGCGCCGGGCTTGGCAGGTGTGGGGCATCAATCGTCGTCGGCCACATCGAAGATGGTAAACGAGACCGAGCCGTATTTCGCAGTCTTTCGCAACTGCAACCGGGTCAGGGATTCGGTGCCGAAGGGAGGCGGACCTGAACGATGCTCGATGGCCACGAGCGCCGAATGGGCGAGGGGCACATTCGCATCAATCCCATTGAGTAGTTCCTGGTAGTGCGCGAAGTCGTAGGGCGGATCGGTATACACCACGTCGAATGCTGGTAGCGAAGCCAGGCGGGGCAGGGCAGTGGGCAGGGTGATGCATTGAAGTTCGACTGCAACCCCGAACTGCGTGGCCGTGCGTCTGAGTGCGTCGATGCCCTTTCGGGAGGCGTCGACGGCCGTCGCTGATGCGGCTCCTCTCGAGAGTGCCTCGATCGAAAAGATGCCGCTTCCCGCGAAGAGATCGAGGAAGCGCGACGACGGAATCTTCGAGCCGGCAATGTCGAAGAAGGCCTGTCGGGCCTTGCTCGAGGTCGGACGATGATCGTGTGGTGGAAGGGGAAGACGCCGGCCCCGCATCGAGCCACCTGTGATCCGGAGTCCGTCCATCAGTGCGCTTCGGCTTCCCTCCTTACCGCGATGAAGTAATTGTAGAGATCCTTGCTGGCCACGTACATCTTGGTCGGTTCGGTCAGGCAAGTCAGTTCAGCGACCGAACCGCTGCTGATCATCTGCGTGATTTTGTAGATTTTGGAATCGTCCCCGATCAGCCGGTCACCCACCTGAGGTATGTATCCAGTGACCGGATTCGAAATCTCCCTTTCTTCTGCGAGTGCGCGCAGGAGGTCGAGCAGAATCCGCCGCTGCTTCTCGATCTTTTCGGGCAGGACCATGTTTGGATGGAAGTTGCGTTCGACGTGCTGGCCGGTGTCGTCATAAATGCGGATGAAGGCCCTGCTTTCATTGATGCGCGACGACGATGAGTAGTCGGCTGCGCCCATGAGGTCATCGGCGCGGATCGACTCGCGCAGATTTCTGAGTGCATCCTCTGGGATGCGTATCTTTTTGCGGATGGTTGCGCCCGCCCCTTCCATCTCCAGCGACACCAGCCCGCCTTCGAAAAGAGTCAGCCGCTGGCGAAGGCCAGCGACGTCACACCGATAGTCGATGAGAGGAAGCGGGAGTCTTCCATCAATCAGTTGACTTCCCGTCGCCGGAGTTGCGCCGGCCAGGTCTGGTAGTTCGTATTTGCGCCGGCTGAAATACCCGAGCCGCGGAGTCGGTACGGAGATGGCCGTGCCCTCCTCGCGAAGCTCCGCGGGAGTACTCTGCGCAAAGGCTTCCGGCAGAAGCAGAGCCAGAGCCGCAGGCAGGATGATCAGCTGGAGTCGCGAGAGCATGTCAGTCGGTATCAAGATACGCCCGCGCTCTGCCGCGCGCAAAGTCGAGGGCCTGGTTCGAATCGATGAGACCGCGCTGCAGCTGCTCTCGGGTGTCTCGCAGCGCCTGTCCGATGTGCGGTCCGGGAGACAGCTCGAGTTCGGCCGTGCTGAAAGGCAATGCCAGACGCCGCGCCTGCAGGACCGCGAGGCAGATTTCTCGGAACTCTGGAAAGTTTGGAAGCGAGATGCTCAGTCCCTCATCCGAGAATCCAGAAAGCTTCCGCCAGAGTTCATCCTCGGTCACTTCGTTCATGCTGGAGAGTGAGGCCCTCTCCCGCAAAGCACGATGAAGGGTCGTGATCTGCCTCTCGTGCAGTTCCGAACCGGACAGGTTGAAGGTGTCGGGAGCCCGATCGGCGAACAAACCGGCCACCAGGACGACCTTGCGATCAATCTGCAGATCTTTAGCGATTCTATCTGCCACACCGAACGATTCGATTACGAGCTCACGACTCATGTTCGGCAGAAAACTGCGAAGGAGTCCATGCGCTTCGAACTGCGCCATCACTTCGGACAGGTTCGGTTCGGAAAACGCAAGAAAGATCTCTCGCCAGATCCTGGTGCGAGACACGGAACGGAGAGCATCGGAACCTAACGATTGACGCAAGTCGAGTAACGCCGTTTCTTCGATTGAGAAGCCCAGTCTTGCCGCGAATCGCACTGCGCGGAACATTCTGGTCGGGTCGTCGATGAACGAGTCACGGTGCAAGGTGCGAATGAGCTTCTTCTCGAGGTCTGCTTCTCCGCCGCAGGGGTCGTAAAGCTCGCCGTCGCGCAGGCGCATGGCCATGGCGTTCATGGTGAAGTCGCGTCGGGGAAGATCGGCGAGAAGGGTGGCGGGCCGAACCTGCGGAAGTTCTCCAGAACTCTCGTAGACTTCGCTGCGGGCGCTGCTGATGTCGATCACACCCGCATCGCTCTCGACCTTGTAAGTCATGAAGCGAGGGAAGGAGCGGACCGTGCCGCTCATGAGTCCTGCCAGCCTGTCGACGAACTGACCGGCCTCGGTTTCGACCAGCAGATCGAGGTCGGTGAAGTCTCGCTTCAAGAGCAGATCACGTACCGGGCCGCCGACGAGAAATACTTCGATTCCCGTTGCTGCGGCTGCTTCCTGCGCCTTCTCGAGAACGTCAGCCATCGGCGCGGAGACCTCAGAGGCCAGCTTCATGGCCGGGTGCTCGAGTAAAGACGGAGGAGATCTGCGGCACGAAGTTCTGCGCGGAAGCTCTCCGCGCGTTCTTTCGCTGCTTGGATTTTCGGATCGGCGATCTCCGGTTTGAAAAGCAGCTCGAGCAGCGCGTGCACGAAAAGATTGGGATCGTTGACTTTGACCAGAGTCCCTGATGCTCCAGCTTCGGTTCGCCAGGTATTCAGCGGAGTTTCCGCGGCAACGACCGGGATTCCGGCAGCCATGGCCTCACAAACGAAGCCGTTGGGGTCCCCACCCATGGCAGGATCGGCCCAGAGATCAATCTCCCTCAGCTCATCGACCGATGGCGGGGTCTCGAAGACGTTCCAGTCGATGTCCTCGCGGAACCTGCTGATTCTGGCGTAGGCGCGCTCGCAGAAATCGAGATCGGCGGCCGTACGGTGCAGACTTCCTACGACCAGCTTATCTTTCAATGTCGCGGTGCGGACGAACTCGAAGTACGCGGGGTCGACTGGCTCTGTCACGGCCGGATCTCCGAGAGGAGAAGCTGCTTTGATCACTGAGTTGATCGCCGGTGGCTGCGGGAGGTTGGAGAAGGTCAGTGCGTCGACCCGCCAGTCATGCGCAGAGTCGCCATAGATGTGAACGACGAAATCTGTCGGGTCGGCATTCGCGAGGTAGGTGCTCACTTCGTGCTCGTCACTCGTGGTCAGTGCCGCGATCGGGTGCGTCCGCTGGAGCTGGTCATAATCGAGCAGCTGACATTTGCGGTGGTAGAAACCCGCATCGGGGAGCAGCACCTGCACAATCTGCATTCGACTCATCTTAACGGAGCTGCATGACCTCCCGTCATTCCGGAGGAGCAGGCCACATACGTTGGTACACGCGAATCGAGCTGCGACTGAGAAATCTACACAAAAGAGACGCTTGAATTCGCAGCGCGGTCCTTGCGCGTAGATTCCTCGCACCCACCCATCCCTCCGCTTCTAATGAACCTCCTTTCAAGGAACGAGAGCAAAGCCGAACCCGAATCGATCATCCGTTCATTTTTTGTAAAACCGGCGTCGCGCGCCATTCCGGGATCGCGTGTCACATGCGTTCGCCTCACAGGGCCGGAGGCCCGGCATCGTGGTAGCCACGGCCGTGAGGCCGTGGATGTAGCGCACCCGACATCCTTCAGAGCCCCGGCGGGGCGGCATCGATTCGACCGGGACCGAGTAGATCGTCGACGTTACGGCAACGTTGGACCTATACGTACGAATTTTGGTTCCTACCGAATGGCGGAGAGTCGCGATGCCGCCGCTCTGCGCCTGCTTCTGAGCCGCGGAGCGGCGGCATCGCGACTTTCCGCCCTTCGGTACGAACCACAATTCGTACGCATCGGTCCAACGTCGTCGTAACGTCGACGATCTACTCGGTCCCGGTCGAATCGATGCCGCCCCGCCGGGGCTCTGAAGGATGTCGGGTGCCGAACGTCCACGGCCTCACGGCCGTGGCTACAGCGATGCCGGGCCTCCGGCCCTCTGCGTGCGGCATCGCTCTCGATAATGAATTAGCGCGGTAGATTCCTCGCACCCGCCCATCCCGCCGCTCGGAATGACGACTCTCCTGCTGATGCTCCGCAATCCTGTTTCTTTCTCTCAGTCGCCGCGCAGCGCGGTCAAGAGCTTCTAAGAAACTCATAGATTTTATGCGGCTTTGCGCGACGCAGACTTCGCTGCTGAAATCTAAGATCCGTCATTCCGATGAAGCGGGTGCGGGCTCGCCCAGAAGGAATCAGATCAAACCGCACGCCCGCCTCACAGGGCCGGAGGCCCGGCATCGTTGTAGCCACGGCCGTGAGGCCGTGGAACACGCGCCTTGCGCCTGCTTCTGAGCCGCGGAGCGGCGGCATCGCGACTTTACGCCCTTCGGTACGAACCACAATTCGTACGCATCGGTCCAACGTCGTCGTAACGTCGACGATCTACTCGGTCCCGGTCGAATCGATGCCGCCCCGCC
>JBKJUK010000084.1:0-14331 GCA_046590705.1 Thermoanaerobaculia bacterium | reverse complement strand
ATGCACACCCCAAGGCGCGTGTGCCGCGTCGTATTCCCTTCGGGTCAGGCTCCACGGACGCCCGCCAGAGCGCGGTTGATCTTCCTGCGGTGCCTTGCCGCTCCTGCGCAAAGACCTTGAGCAGTGACTGCGTGGCGTTGCTTTGCGCGATGACTGCGTTCCGAAGAGTCGCTCCTTCTCCGTTGATCAAGGCAGTCAGTTGTGTGGTCTGGCCGCCGCTGGCGAGAGCCAGCCCGGCCACCTGCCTTCCGATATATGTCTGCAGGGAGCCAAAATTGGTCAGAACCAGAGTATTTCGCGTGGCGGACTCCGCCGAGTCGGCGTCTGCTGCTGCCTGCTCGAGACAGACGCCGAGAAAGTCGTAGGCCAGGTAGAGGATCTGCGCCGGGATTTTGAACTTCAAACTCAGCTCAGTGTCGGGGATCATTCCGACGAGGTTGTCGATCATCAGGCGGTAGCGGCCATAGTTCGCGGCGGCTGCGCCATCGCCTACGTTACCGAATGGCGTGTGCACGCCCGAAGCTGGACAGGGAATCTGAGGCAGATTGAACGTTGAAATTGCAGACCACCAGCCAGCAGAAAGACCGAGCAGATTCTTCATCGAATTCAGCCCCACCTCGGCGCCCTGGGCCACGAGATTGCGGAGCGTCACCCCATTCTTTATCTGAATGTCGAGCAGGAGATTGAGAGCTGTCTGAATGGCCTGCCAGGCCAGATCGGGGATAGTTTTAACGAAGTCCGAAATCGTCGTCACGGTACTGGTGATCGAGGAGACCAGTGAGTTCACGGTCGAGGTGATGGTCGAGACGGCGCTGGTAAGAGCGCTCGAGATCGTGCTGATGGTCGTGTCCAGGGTGCTCTTCACGGTGGCGACGATCGAGTTCACCGTATTGAGAATTCCATGCTCGATCGCTTCGAGCGCGTCCTCGATCGGATCGCAGATAAAATCGAGGCTGATGTTCGGAACGGGATCGGGCATCGACACCGCGCAGTTGAAGTTGATTTCATGCATGGCTACGATGGAAAGTCTCTCACCGGGAGTTGCTGATGTCCCGAGACTCTCGAGCGACATTCTCATGACTTCGAGACGGTCGAGAGGAGTTGCCGCGAGTCGCTGACGGGCTCTGTCGACAAGCGCGAGATCGATTCCGGAAACTGTCGCAGTCGAGGCAATTTCCGCGAAAGTCTGCTTGCGGAACTCCTCCAGCCCAGCGACAACACTCGGATCGAGTGTGTCCCCTTTCAGTAAAGCCAGACGTGCAGGCAGTTCAGGCGAGGCGAGTGTTCGGTAGAACGCTGGCAGCGCTGTCTGCCAGTTGCCGTAGGTAGAGAGGGAGTCCTTCAGCAGCGTGAGTTGTGCCGGACCAAGATCGGAGAGCATTTCTTCGAACCCGGGTGTCTTGCTTCCATCGGTACTCTCCGGTTCGAGAGTTTTGAAAGCTGTCGTGAGTTCGGAGCGGAACGTTTCGAGATCTTTCTTTTCCTTGGGCGTAAGACCGGCGATTCGTTCCAGAAAGCTGACGTTGGATGCCAGTGCTTCGAGCATCTCGGTCGGCACGTTGTGTCGAACCATGTAAAGCATGTCGGGTGGCGCGGTGCCGAGTTGTTTCATCTGACCGCGAAACTCGTCGACTTTCAAAGTCTTTCTCGTTTCCGGTGGAAGGTTGTCAATGCGTGAAAGAAGTGCGTTCAGCGAGGTGCGGAAGCTGGTGAGTTCCGCAACATCCTTCTCGGTGAGTGGGCCGTGCTGGGCGAGAGCTGCGGCGCCTCGCCGCAGGGCCGGTGGAATTGCGTCGAGTGCGGCCGCGCTCCTGGCGTCCCAGGCACTGACTTCGCCTGCCCTTTGATGCAGCATCGTCGCCTGAAGTGGCGAGATCCCGTCGAATGTCGCTTCGAGGGAGTCGAGCATTGTGCGGTCGACTCCTACTTCCTTCAGTTTGGCATCGGGCAGCAATTTCAGGATTGACGCGAGAGTCTGCACATCTTTTCGCATTTCATCGCCACGTGAGGCGGACCCGGCGTACTCGTTGCCGACCCGCTTGATCTGCTGAAGGACATCAGGCGGAAAGGCTCTGGTGAAGACTTCAGGAGCCATCTTCCAGTCCGGCGTTTCAGCCATCAGCTTGCGGAAGCCGGAGAGTTCCTGATCGCTCATGCCTGCGATCCGCTTCTGCACTGCAGCCATGGTGTCGGGTGACTTGGCCATGCTGCCGAGCACAGTCGGAGAGTTCTGGGAAATCTGTGCGAAGTAGCTGGCGAGTTCCTTACGGACCTGTGCGTTGTCGAGCGTTTTTGGCACTGCTGCGGAATGTAAGGCCAACGGAACTGCGAGTAGTGACAAGAGCAGTGAGCACCGGACTGACCACTTCATGACGACTCCTTTGAACATCGAACTTCCATCGAGCACTGAAAGGATTGAGGCGGTCATTTAGTCGCCTCCCGATACGCTTTCGATAATTCGCGGTAAGCGAGTTTGTATTTAGCGTCGTTGATCAGCACGGAGGCCGCGTCGTAGTACTTCTGCGCCATCCCGATTCCCTCCTGGGCGATGACCATCGATCTGATGGTCTCGTCCACGATGCCGGCCACGAGCCGAAGGTTTCCCCAAGGCTCGAGGAGCTGGAAACTGGCGACTTCGTCACCGGTACCCGCCTGCAGAACACGCTCGATGGTCAGCCTGAGATCGAGGTCTCTGAAGGATTTCACATCGACCTGGGTAGCGTCATTTTCTATGCGCAGCAAACTCTGGATCGAGTTGCTGTCGGTGGTCAGCAGGTTCTGCAGTGAAGCGGTCTGGCTGTTGATCAGGGATTGCGTGGCCTGGCTACTTCCGAGGAGTGTGGCCTGCGTGCTGGCGCCCTGGGTGGAAAGAAGAGTCAGAAGTGAGGCTGACTGATTCCCGGAGGTGGCCGTGAGTCCGGCGATCTGCGAGCCGACGAACGTTTGCATGGTCCCGAAGTTCGCGATGATCAGATTGTGCCGGGCGGTGCCTTCCGCGGCGTCTGCATCTGAAGCTGCCTGCTCGAGGCAGAGGCCGAGAAAGTCGAACATCATGAACGTGACCTGAGCGGGGATCTTGACGACGAGACTGGTCTCGGTGTCGGGAATCAGACCAAGGATCCCGTCGATCATCAGGCGATACCTGCCGTAATTCGCAGAAGCTGCACCGTCCCCGACGACGCCAAATGGAGTGTTGAAGCCAGTCGGAGGGCAGGGGATCAGCGGCAGAGTGAAGCTCGAGATTGCCGTCCACCAGCTTCCGCTGAGTCCGACCAGTGAAGTCATGGAAGTAAGGGCAGTTTGCGGACCGCTGGCGATGAGGTCGCGCAACGTCACACCGTTTTTGATGTTGATGTCCAGCAGCAGGTTGAGCGCGGCCTTGATTGCCTTCCAGGCGAGATCAGGGATCTTCTGGGCGAAGGCGGCGATCTCATTCACGGTGCTGGTGATCGCATTCACGGACGTGCTGATCACCGTGTTTACCGAGGCGATGGAGGTATTCACCGCGCTCTGGACGCCGGTGATGGAGGCCTGAATACCTGAGCGCATCGTTTCCACGGCCGCATTGGCCGTGTTGACGATGCTGTGCTCAACCGCTTCCATCGCATCTTCGATTGGGTTGCAGACCGAGCTGAAGTCTGCGGTCACCGTGACTGCAGGTGTGCAGATCTCCGGAATGCAGACGCCAAATAAACAACCTCCCGGAGTACAAAGTCGTGGGATAGCAGTGAAGGTGAGAGAGCAACCGAAGTCGATGTTGTGCATCGCGACGATCGCAAGGCGCTCCGAGGCCGAGGCCGAGGCCGGTAAACGTTCTATGGCCATCCGAATCAGTTCGAGGCGTTCGGCTGAAGCGTTGACGATGGTGGCGCGCGCTTTTGCGATGAAACTCGCGTCGAGATCCTTGTCTGCTTTGAGGGAGTCGATGTAGGCAAGTGCCTGCCTGCGGAAAGCATCGTTCGTTCTAACGGCATCAGGATCCGGCTCAGGGCCGGAAACAGCCTGAAGGCGCGAGCGAGTCTCGGAAGCGGACAGCGTCTGATAGACGGCCGGTAGAGCCGACTGCCAGCTCCCGTACGAATTCATTCGCTGCTGCAGGACCAGCAGATGCTCAGTACCGAGTCCGGCCATCATGGCCGTGGCGCCCTCCCACTCGGGCTGGCCCTCGACTCTCACCTGCTTGAAGGCGTGAGTGAGTTCCCCGCGGAACTTCTCGAGTGCCGCCGTCTCCTCTTTACTGATGTTCGAGATTCGTTCGAGGAAAGCGACGTTCTGCCTCAAGTTCTGAAGCATCTCCTGCGACATGTTGTAGCGCATCATGAAGAGCGCCTGCGGTGTAGCGGCGCGCAGTTGGGTAAGCTGACCGTTGAGGGCGGCGCTGTCGAAAGATTGCAGCTTCTTCTTCGCATCTGCTGGCAGTGCGTTGATCCTGCCTAATAGACCTTCCAGTTCGATACGAAATTTGTTCAGATCTTCCACATCTTTCTCAGAAAGCGGGCCATGCTCAGCCAGCGCTCCTGCGCCTCGCTGCATAGCTGGAGGGATGGCGTGCAGGGCTGAGGCTGTAGTCTCCCCGAACCCGCCGGATTCGATGGCGCGTCTCTGTAACATGGCCGTCTGCAGGGGCGTCATGCCTGCGAAGGTCTCGTCGAGCGACGTGACCATCTTTCGATCGACGCCGAGTTCCTTCAGTTTCGTGTCAGGGAGAAGCTTCAGGACGCTGACGAGCGTTCGCACGTCGTCGCGCATGATCTCGCCTTTCGGCACCTGGCTGGCGTAGTCGGCACCGACGCGTCTGGCTTGGTCGAGCACGGCGGGAGGAAAGGCAGTGGCGAACGCTTCCGGGGCCGCCTTCCAGTCGGGAGTGCTGGCCATCAACCGCTGCATGCGTGAAAGCTCCGCATCATCCATCGTCGCGATGCGTTCCTGAACCGCCTTCATCGCCTCGGGCGATTTAGCGAGGCCACCCAGTACGGTAGGGGAGTTCTTCTCGATTCCTTTGAAATAGGCTGCGAGTTGCGCACGCACGACTTCACGGTCGGCAGGCTGACGGGCGGCGCCGTTCGCGCCCACGTTCGCCGAGGGAGCGGCTGCACTTTGCGCCGTGGCTGCTCCCAGCAACAACAAGATTAGACTGACAAACCGGGTCAGGATCCTCATCGACTGCACCTCCAATACGACAAATGGATGCGACGTTGTTTGGTTGATCTGAGATGAAGCGCGTGCTGCGAGAAGTTTTGGAATGTTTGAATTTTCTGGATTAGAGCATCAATATTCGACTTCGCAACCATCGGATTTCTGAGCCTCGACCCTGTCATTTCGCAGAAGTATTATTTTTGACGGCATATCCACTGGAGGAAATCTGAGTAGCTGAGAAACTTTGAGTTCCGAAGGGTTCAAAGAAAAGTTTTTTTGACGCAACGATGTTCGTCCCGCGGACCAGGAACGTCATTTCGAAGGAGCACGCAGTGTCCGTGTCCGTGGGCGAGCGCGAAGAGAATTGCGACTGAGGAATCTACGCGAAGGGGTCGCGATCATCATTCACAGCGCGGTCCCTGCCCGTAGATCCCTCGCGCCCACCCGCGCCGCCGCTCCGGACGGCGACTCGTTTAAGATGCGGCCCGCATGTATCGCCTACGATCTATCACGCGCGACAGTCTCCGAATGCGCATCGTGCTTTCCGCGCTTTCAGGTCTACTCTTCGCGCTTTCTTTCCCTGACGCGAGCCTGACGCCACTCGTATTCGTCGCTCTGGCGCCGGTCATCCTCTCCGTGACATTCTCGCGCTCAATGCGGGAGGCTCTCCTGCAGGGGCAGCTGTTCGGCACCATGGTCTGGCTGATCAACGTTCCCTGGGTCATCGATGTCATGTCGATTCATGGGGGTCTGGCCTTCCCGGTCGGAGTTGTGATTTATATCCTGATGGCGATTTTCGTCGGACTGAACGCTGCGGTGTTCGCACTGCTGCTGCGCTCACTCCGGCTGGCGAACAGCAGCAGAGGATGGGTCTTCGTCCCCTTCACCTGGGCCGCCGCGGAATGGATTCGGGCGCATTATCTGAGCGCCTTCGCCTGGAATCTGACTGCCGAAACGCTGATCGACTTTCGAACACTCGTGCAGATCTCGTCCTGGACAGGACCGTACGTCCTCGGCTTCCTCGCCGCGATCCCATCGGCGTTTTTTGCCTGGCTTCTGGCGAGGCATGCCACCAATCGTCTGCGAGTGATCTCCGGGGCGGTGGTAGTCGTTCTCTATCTCATCTGGTTCGTATGCGGAAGCGTGCTGCTCTCGCGCGAGGAAAAATTGATCTCCCGGGAAGCGAAAACCGTTGCAGCTCTTTTGCAACCAAACGTTTCGCAGGAGGAGAAGTGGGATCCTGCGCGAGAGACGCTGATCTTTGACCGCATGATGCGCATGAGTGCGGAAGGCGTGCTGAGCGGAGCGAAGGTCGTCATCTGGCCTGAATCCACCGTACCGCTTCCGTTCCTCGAAACTGAATTCTTCCGTCAGGCGGTAGAGAATCTCTCGACGGTGGCAGGCGTCGATATCATTCTTGGTTCCGTCGCATTCGACCCTTCCGACAAGACGAAGTTATGGAACACGGCCTTCCTGGTCAGTGCGGGCGAAGCCAAAGGGCGCTACGACAAGATCAGGCTGGTCCCCTTCGGAGAGTTCGTGCCGTTTCGCAAAGCGCTCTTCTTCGCAGAAAAACTGGTGCGGGCTGTCGGCGAGTTTCAATTCGGCACGAACGACAGGCCGATGCGCGGACGCTTCGCTTACGGACCGGCAATCTGTTACGAAGTCGTCTTCCCGGAGATTCCAGCCACGCAGGTGCGTCACGGCGCCAACGTGCTGGTCACCATCACCAACGACGCCTGGTTCGACCGCACCTCGGCGCCGCGCCAGCATCTGGACGCGGCCCGGCTGCGAGCCGTGGAAACCAACCGGTACCTGCTCAGGGCAGCCACTACGGGGATCTCGGCGCATGTGGACCCGACTGGTAGAATCGTCGAGCAGTTGCCTCTCTTCGAGAAGGGAATCATCCGAGCCGAGTTCGCGCCGCGACAAACGCTTACACCTTATGTAAGATTCGGAGACTGGTTCGGCTATCTGACGATGCTGGTCGTCGCCGTTGCCGCACTCATTCAAAGGAAGGTTTCCGCCCATGTCTGAAGAGTTTGCATCGCGTATCGCCAATCTGCAGGATCGTCTGGTGGCGATCCGAGGTTATCTTTGACGTAGATGGCGCGAAGCGAACACTGGCTGAAGTCGAACTCGAGATGTCGCGTGACGGATTCTGGAATGATCAGGAATCGGCGCAGCAGGTCTCACGCAAACGTCGCAAAATAGAGAAGCGTGTCGAGGTGGGGCAGTCGCTCTCGACCAAGTCGGAAGAGGTCGGCCTTCTCCTCGAGATGCAGAACGAGGGCGAGGATGTCGGATCTGACATCGAGACTCTCATCGGCCAGATCGATGGCGAGATGCATCAGGTCGAAATGACCATGAAGCTGTCCGGTCCGCACGACGACCGAGACGCGATCGTGTCGATCCATCCTGGTGCCGGTGGGACTGAGTCGCAGGACTGGGCGGAGATGCTCAACCGCATGGTCCTTCGTTACTGTGAGAGGAAGGGCTTTGATACTGAACTGGTCGACTATCAGGCAGGAGAAGAAGCGGGGATCAAGAGCGTCACATTCATGGCGCGTGGCGACTATGCCTACGGATACCTGAAGTCGGAGCATGGCGTGCATCGGTTGGTGCGCATCTCGCCATACGACGCGGCCAAGCGGCGTCACACCTCATTCGCCTCGGTCTACATCTATCCGGACATCGACGAAGAAATCGAGGTCGAGATTAACGACAAGGATCTCAGGATCGATACCTACCGGTCTTCTGGTGCCGGCGGACAACATGTCAACGTGACGGATTCCGCAGTGCGCATCACACATCTGCCGACCGGGCTGGTCTCGACGTGCCAGAACGAACGAAGTCAGGGACGAAACCGCGACACGGCCATGAAGCTGCTTCGCGCGAAGCTCTACCAGGTCGAAGTCGAGAAGCGAAAGGAAGCGCAGAGTCAGCTGGAAGGGGAGAAGCGGGAGATCGGTTTCGGCAGCCAGATCCGTTCGTACGTGCTCCAGCCGTATCAGCTGATCAAGGATGTGCGGACTGGCTACGAAGTCGGAGATCCGCAACGCGTACTCGATGGCGAACTGGAAGGCTTCGTCGAAGCATACCTAGCGGGTAACGTCCGCAAGTCGGCTGATGAATGATTGAAGAGAATGGAGAATGGAGAATGGAGGATGGAGAATGTCACTTCGATCCTGCTGACGCCACAGCTAGACTGATCCTCCGCCTTTTCCATTCTCCATTCTCCATTCTGCATTCTCCATTGCGATGAATATCGCTATTCTTACGCCTCTTCCTCCGGTTCGGTCAGGAATTGCTCATTATTCGACGATGCTGTTGCCTGAGCTCGCTAAAAGTCACGAAGTTACTGCAGTGGTCAGTCAGGGCGAGGTTGAATTCGACCGCGTGCCGGTCATGCAATACCCGGACTTTCTGGCTTCGATGGATCGCTTCGATGCGGTGATCTGCCAGCTCGGTAACAACCCCCATCACGAGTTTGCGTTCCGGCATGCCTTGCAGTTTCCTTCGACGATCGTGCTGCACGATCTCGTGTTGCATCACCTGATCGTGGAGATCACGCTGGCCCGAGGTGATGCAGCAGGATATGAGGCGCACCTGCGACGTAATCATGGGGAGGCGGGGGCAGCGTATGCGCGCGGTCGCATCGGAGGAGTTCATCGTGAGATCGGCAACTTCCTGTTTCCGTCCTCGGTAGAAGTCGCCAGCCGCTCGCGCTCGGTCATCGTGCACAACGACTACGCCAGAACTCGGCTGCAGTCGTTCGGCGTCGTGCGGCCGATCGTCCTCGCTCCGCACCCTTCTTCTGCTGCGCCTGGTTTTGATCGTCCTGCCACTCGGCGCTCGCTGGGATTTTCCGAAGCTGAACAGGTGGTGGGCATCTTCGGGTTCGTCACCTCGTCGAAACGACCGGCCGTTCTGCTCCGCGCATTTGCTGAAGCTCGTAACGTGGATCCTTCCCTGCGATTGCTCGTTGTCGGAGAGCCGGCGCCCGACGTCGATCTGCATGGTCTGCTCGAAGCGGAACAGATTCCTGTCGACACGGTGATCTCCACCGGATATGTGAGCGACCACGATTTCGATCGATATGTCGACGCGGTCGACTCGGTCGTGAATCTCCGCTACCCCAGCGCCGGGGAGACGTCCGGACCGCTCATTAGAATCATTGCGGCAGGCAAGCGAGTAGCGGTGAGTGCATACGCGCAATTCAGCGAATACCCTCGCGCGGTCGCAACGCCCATTGCGCTCGGAGAACGGGAGGTGCCCGAACTGGTCGCTTTTATGCTCGACAGTAGCGAAACCGAACCGGCCGTCACTACGCGCCGGTCCTGGATGGCCGAGCGCTCCGGAATCGAGATGACCGCTGCAGCATACATTTCAGCACTGCAGGCGGGCGTCAGGGAAGAGGAGCGCCCTGCTGTTGCGCACGCGCTGCTGCCACTGCTCCCTCAGCTGGCCCTTCTCACTTCGACATCACGACGGATGGCCGGTCGTATCGAGTTGACGTTCTCGCTCCGCAACGAAGGCCAGACCGCGCTGCTCGCCAGAGAGTATGGACGTCCCGAGTACCGTCTGCTTCTGAAGGTATACGCCCATGGTGAGGAACTCGGTTCCAAATGGCTCCATCTCCGCGGCGATCTTGCTCCTGCAGAAACCGCAGAATGGACTTCGGATGTCGTAGCTTCGGCGGATCGTTTCGCGTTGTTTCATGCAGCTGAAGGGATTCCGGTGTATGAGTTTCCATTCGTGGAAGCGGAGTTGAGGGGATGAAGTTTGACGCCGCGGCGCTGCAGAGACTGGAAGGTCTTCTGGCGGTGAGACCGGCTGCCGCTCTGGTCAGGGAGGATTTGAGGCGGGCCTCGGTGCTCCTGCTGCTCGTGCCCTCTGGCGATAAAGCGTTGCTGGACGAATACTCGATCGTGTTCGTGCAACGTTCGCAGAACATGCAGGTCCATCGTGGCCAGATCGCACTTCCCGGGGGAAGCGTGGAAGCGGGTGAGAGCCTCGAATTCGCTGCGCTGCGGGAGACCGAGGAAGAGGTTGGAGTTCCCGCGAGCGAGGTGAGGCTGGTCGGCAGACTCGACGACCTGGTCACGTACACCGGCTTCATTGTGGCGCCATTTGTGGGCGTGCTTTCGAAGCGGGTCGCCTACCGGCTGGACGTGCATGAAGTGGCCGCGGTGCATGAAGTTCCCGTGGCCTTCTTTGTCGACCCGCAGAATGTGGCGATTCGTTTCGTCAAGTATCAGGGGGGACTCTACCCGAGCTACTCGTACCGGCATGGCGAGATCGAGGTCTGGGGATTGACCGCGAGAATCGTGAAGAGTCTGATCGATCAGATTTACCAGGCCCTGTAGCCGCCGAGTTCAAGTGCTGGCGGAGGCGCGCTGATTCCGCGACGTCATTCCGATGAGCGCGAGATGCTTTCGTCAGCGTGCGCGGGCTGGCTCGCGAAGAGGAATCTCCGTTCCGCGCCGCAATGCTCGTGACGCTACACCGCGTCCGCGCGGACCGGAGATTCCTCTTCGCGGTTGCAGCTGCGGGAACTCTGCCGGTCGCGCGGCTCATCGGAATGACGTTGCGAGGAAGCTGCCGGGAACGGAGTTTTGGGCACGGGCAGCCAGCGTGCGCGGCGAGCTCCCTCGGAATGCTGTCGGGTCCAGCGAATCAGAAAATGAAAAAGGCGACCCGATCAGGTCGCCTTTCTTTCACTGTGTGAAACGTTGAGAGCGTTTAGATTCTGCCGCCTTTCACGTTGTAGGTTGCACTTCTGTCGTTGTTACTCTCGTTCGACTCCGTCACTTCTGCTGCGCTGTCGGCGGAGACTTTGATCGTCTGTGCATCTTTGAGTCCGCGCGTATCCCACTGAACTGTGACTTCCACGGAGCCACCTGGCGCCAGCTGAGGAGTGGAGATTGCTCCGAGCAGGGTGCTCCCGTTCAAGAACCGTGTGGTGGACGCCCCCGCTGACCCATTCCCGATGTTGCTGATGGTGGCCGTGACTGTCACGCGGTTGGAAGCGCTGGTTTTGCTGTTGATCGCGCGGATGCTGCTGACGACCAGGTCGGCTACCTTGGCTGGCTCGAGCGCCTTCTCGACTTTCGTCGTGACGAAGTTGCTCCATGGGCTCGGAACCGTGGCCGGTCCAGCCGCGAAGCTGGTGCGCACACGATAGTTGTAGGTTCCGGTCGACAGGCCGCTGCGGGTGAAGCTCGTCCCGGGGATCGCGGCTACGTTGTACCAGTTTGCGGTCTCGAGACGGATGTCGTCGACGAACCAGCCGATGGGAGTCGATCCGGCACGGTTCTCAGGTCCTGCAATGAAGCGGAAGCGGAGCTGGATTGTCTTTCCTTTAAATGCTGTGAGGTCGACGCTTCGCGGAGTGAGCGGTTCAGATTCAAAGGCCAGTGCTGCATCGGGAGCCAGCGCGCTGCGCGAACCCTCGTACACGACCGACCAGGTCGTTCCATCTTCCGAGACTTCGACTGCAACTTTGTCGTCGCCTTCGTGAATGTACCAGTCACTGAAGGAGAGGGTGGCTGATCCTGCAGCAGGAAGTGCGATCGACCGACCGAAGGTGAGGATGGAAGAAACACTCGTTGCACCTTCTGCTGTGCGCCCCCAGAAGGAATAGCTGCCCGAACTCTTCTTCAGCTGTGACGATTCCCAGGCGAAGGCGCCCGTTCCTGAAGCTGTAGTGGTCCACTGCGAGAGGCCCGCTTCGGCATTGTCGTCGACCAGGGTCTGCAGCAGAGTTGCTTCCTGAATCTCGTCTGGTCCGGCGGCGCCGTAAGGACGTGTCCAGGTCAGGTCGACCGCGCCGTCGGTTTCAGGATCAGTGTGACCTGGTGCGAAGCTGAGTACCGGCGCCTTCACGATGATCGAGCAGTCAGGACGGATGTCGGCCACGACTGTGGCCACGGCATCGCTCGTTACTCCGTCGGAAGAGAGTCCCGTGAGCGAGGTGATGGAGAGACTCATGCCGTTGGGAAGCTTCCAGGTGGGCGTGGTCGCAGTCTTGTAATTGTCGATGTGTGTACAGCCGCTGAACTTGTCATCACCTGGCGAAAGTGTGTAGGCCGCGTCATCGAGGTTTGGAGTCATCACACCTGGCTGCGGCTGCGAATCGACCACGGTCTGAGCCGGCTGGTCGGCTGCGCCTGTATTGCCGTAGCCATGATTTTCGTCCGTGTAAAGAATCGACACGCCAGGTGCCCAGGTGGGTGCACCGCGGTCACTCTGGCCGCGCCCGTCTTTATCGAAGCCGATCCTGTCGCGCATTTCGACGTAGTAGGCGTGATCGGAATTCACTCCATCTGCTGAACTGATGCGGGCAAAGCCTGCGGAGAAGAGACGGGTTCCTTCGTCGCTCGACTCGAAGTCGCTGGTGTAGACAGGAGCTCCGTCTACCGTTACGGCAAGGTCGTCGATGAACCAGCCGCGTTTCACAACGGCCGGATCGGTAAAGTAGCTGAAGCGAAGTAGCACGTTCTGCCCTTTGAATGCGGTGAGATCGAATTCATCGGTGATCCACTGCGCATTAGGGTATTCGCCCAGCAGGCGGTTGGTGTTTGCGAGAGTGTTCGAATCGCCTGACACTCCGGTGATGCCGTTTCCGTAGCGTGTGTAGCACTCTGCCTGATTCGGATTGTGGCCGTCGAGGGTCGTGCCTTTCTTTGAGGGAAGAGACTTCCAGGTGGCACCTCCGTCTGTCGAGGCCAGCACGAAGGCGTAATCCCAGTCCCATTCGATTTCGAAGAGACTCTTGAACGAGAGTGTGATGTTCGAAGCGCTGCCATGCTGCTGAAGGTCTGGGAGAAAGACGTCGAGGGTGTGGCCAGGGCAACCGAAATCGTTCCCTGCGCCGGAGAACCATGCACGAGTTCCGGAAGGAACCACGTCAATCAACTTGACGGAAGGGAGGCCGATGCGGAGTGCGTCAGCGTTGTGGATTCCCTCACCGGTGAGGGTGTAGGGCGTGCCGTCCGGACGCTTCCAGGTGATCGAGCCGGTGTCCTTTTTTGATTCGCGAAGCGTGTAGACGCCGTCCTGCGCTTCCAGGGGAACGATCCATCCCATGTCCTGTCGGGCGAAGACGGTCATGAACTGTGAGTGATCCGATCCCATCAGTTCCCAGCTGCCCATCGAGGTGCGACTGCCCTGCGAGTAGAAATCAGGAAGCCCGAGGGAATGTCCGTACTCGTGAGCGATCACAGACATCTTTTCGACCGCTGATTCCGGGTTGACGTTGTAGGGACCGACGCGCACGAACACGGGAATGCCGCTGTTGCTCGTGGTCTTGGTCTTGCGGGTCGAGTCGGTCCAGTAGACGAGCTGTCCCTCATGGTTGCGCAGCTGGTCGTTGGAAACGTATCCGGTTTCCTTGTTGGCATCGCTGAAGTAGTAGCTGAGGTCCGACTTGTGAGGCCACACGTTGTTCAGCCCTGTAGTGGTGAGGTTGCCGTTGCCGCCGTCGCCTGCAAACATCAGGTTGAAGAAATCGACGACGCCATCCTTGTCGGTATCGAAGTCGTTGTAATCGAGATCGGGATCGGCCAGCGACGCTGCGTCATAGACGATCTTTCCGGTAGGTCCGCATCCATCGTCAATGCCGAACAGAAGTCCCTGTCCGGTGAGTGATCCGAGCAGCGCGTGACCTGTTTTGTCCGACCCGTAGTAACCCTGCGTGCCAGGCAATGTGTACCAGCCATTCTCGGCACGGTTGGCGTAGAGGGGAGTTCCTGCGGCGGCGGCGAGGGTAGTTCCGCTGCAGGTTCCAGAGGGCGTCAGGCTGGAGAACTTATGGTTATACCCCGGCGTGAACGGTTTAGACGTCGTTCCGACGGCGGGGCGAATCTGTCCTACCGGGAAGAGCTGTCCGAACGACATTTCCTGGTAAAGCTGCCAGAGGCTGTTCTTCGAAGTCTTCGAGTTCACGGCCGCATCGAGTGCGGTAGCGGTGTGATCGCCGGTGCATTCTTCATACGGCTGACCGGGACCGGTGCAGCGCTTGATGTCCTGGTACTGCACCATGACTACCGGGAAAGGACGCTCACCGTAACGAGCAGTCTCCTGCGTGGTGACTTTCGGTCCCAGCGTTTTTGCGGTCTGGGCTGCCTGTGGCAGACCACCTTCTGTGACGGTCATGGTCGCGGTCGCCGAGAGGTTTTTCCAGATGATCTC
>JBKJUK010000094.1:0-26454 GCA_046590705.1 Thermoanaerobaculia bacterium | reverse complement strand
CGGAAGTCGCGATGCCGCCCCTTCGGGGCTCTTGAATTCGTCGCGATGCGCGGTCCACGGCCTCACGGCCGTGGCTAAAGAGATGCCGCCCCTCCGGGGCTCCGTGTGTGTTGGTTGCAGGAGCGATACTTACGATTGTCGGCGACTACTCGCTGCGAGGAGTAACCCGTTCATGTCTGTAAAACCGGCGTCATGCGCCGATTCCGAGCTCGGAATGACGGCGCTCCTGCTGGTACGCGGCGATCCCTGTTTCTTTCCCTCAGTCGTGTACTCGCCCGGAATCGCGGCTCCGTTTCGCAGTGGCGCAGGCTCAGAATCTTCCTGCTTTCGAGATGATTGAACGGGCGAAACGCCGGGCTTGTTATAATCCGGCGCTCAATGAATCCAAATGAATATGCAGGGAATCCCTCGCTTCCGATCGAAGTGAAGGATCGGGTACTTTCCACCTATCGGCAGTCGGTCGTACTTCTGAATCAGGGAAAGACCGATGACGTGATCGCAGGCTGCGATTTCATTCTCAGGATGGACCCGCAATTCACACCTGCCAGTCAACTGCTCGAGCAGGCTCGGGCCGGTTTCTCGGCGCAGCCCTTTGGAGCCGATGCCTTCGCCGCACCAGCTTCAACAGCAGACGAACTCTCGACCGCGCGCGAGGCCTACGCGCAGCGCGATTTCCAGAGAGCTGTCGACATCTGCCGGCAGATCCTCCGTGACGACCTCGGAAACTCCGAAGCTCAGCTCATCGCCGAGCAGTCGCAGGAGAAAATGGAGGCTGGACCGTTCGTCGAACAGTTCGTGGCGCGCGCGCGTGGCCATCTCGCGAAAGGCAACAGCGCCTCAGCACGATCCGAGGTCAATAAGGCCCGTACGCTTGACGCAGATCATCCCGAGATCGTGGCAGTGGATAGCGAGATTGCAGCCGCGTCCCGCGCATCAGACGCTTCTTCCGCGGCGCCATCATTCCTGGTTGAACCTCAGGCTCCGGCTCAAACTCCCGCCTCGACGCCCTCGGACTTCGGCTTCAGTTTCGAGGAAGAGAAGAAGGAAGAGTTCTCCTTCGGTACGCCGGAAGTTCCGCACGTTCCCGCGTTTGGTGACATACCGACGCAGCCGTTCGGAAGCCTGCCGCCTTCCTCTCCCAGTTCGGAATTCTCAGGCGCCTTTCAATCGCCGGAGCCGACCGGTGACTTCAGTTTCGGGTCCCCTTCGACTCCTGCACCTGATGCGGCCGCAGGAAACGCCTTCAACTTCGGGCAGGTGCCGGCGAGTGCAACTCCATCTGCCGGCTTCAGTTTCGACAGTGAGCAATCCAACGCCGCGGCCCCCTTCTCCTTTGACAGCACATCGGCCGTCCCTCAAGCAGGTGGTGGTTACGACTTCTCCGCTACTCCTCCCCCGCTGACGCCGGCGAGTGAAGGCTCGTCTTTCGATTTCAACACAGCATCGGTAGACGTCAGCGTCGATGATCAGACCAAGGTCGATCAGTACCTCGCCGAAGGAGACGCCGCCCTCAGTCGCGGAAATTTGCAGGACGCGATCGACATCTGGTCACGAATCTTTCTCATCGACGTCACCAACGAGAATGCGTCGGCAAGGATCGAGAACGCACGCGGGCGCAAGATCGAGATCGATCGTCAGGTGGAGACTCGTCTCACGGCAGCAGCGACTGCAATGGCCGGAGGCAATTTTATTGGGGCCAGACTCGAGGCCGAGAAGGCGCTCGACCTGGACCCGCAGAGTCGCGATGCCCGGGAACAGCTGCGTGCCATCGACGCCGCCGAGGATGGTGGCAACGACCACACTCCGATGATTCCGCCGCCGGACATCGCACCGGAACTGGACGACGATCTCTCTCTCGACGACGATCCCACAGCAGCCGCAGGTTCTCAGAAAACTGCAGCGAAACGTCAGGTAAGCGCTCCCGTAGCGACAAAGAAGTCGTCACCACCAAAAGCTCTGATTTTGGGAATTGTCGGCCTGCTGATCGTGTCGGTCGGCGGATGGTTCGCATACCAGACGTTCTTCGCGACAGCGGCGGAATCGCAGAGTGCGCAAGGTGCCAGCACTCTCACGCAGGCTCAGACGCTGGCCTCGCGCGGTCGCTTCGATGAAGCAATCGCCATGCTGCTCACCATCAGTCCCTCCGATCCTCAACACGACCAGGCCCTGTCTCTGGTAGACGACTACAAGGACAAGAAGGCCAAGGCCGCAGGGGCTGGCGGGCGCGCAGGCGCGCAGGCATTCCAGGATTTGCTGTCGACCGGTCGCTCGGCGTACGAGGCTCACGACTACATCGGAGCGAAGGACGCGCTCGAGAAAGCGGCAGCCCTGCAACCGCTGCCCGGCGACATGAAGCAGTTCTATGACGATGCATCACAGCAGGTCGCCAAACTCGACAGCGCGCGATCGATGTTCAAGGAAGGTAACTATCGAGAAGCGGTCGCGACACTCGAAGCGCTCAACCAGCAGGATCCCCAGAATCAAAATGTAAAGCAGATGCTTTCCAGCGGCCGCTTCAACCTTGCCACGATGGCACTGCGTGAGGAAAAGACTGCCGAGGCTATGGCTGAACTAGACAAGTTACTGCAGTCGAACCCGGGAGACGAGGTGGCCAAGAAAACGCGAGACCTGGCGGGCAGGTACGACGGTGAACAGAAGGATCTCCTCTACCGGATTTACGTGAAGTATCTTCCGCTTCGGTAACGGATGGCACCAAAATTTGACGAAGTTGATCTGCGGCGCCACGCAGATCCTGTGCCTGCGAGCTCCGAGCCGGCGTCGGGAGATGAAGAGCCTCGGCCGCCAATCATTCGGAGAATCGCGGCAACCTTGATCGATTGGTCGTTGTTCGCGGCGCTGGCACTGGCCATGTCGCCACTTCTCTCATTCAGAGGAACGCTGAGCGACACGCTCACCGAGGAGTGGCCCTCCCTGCTCGGATTCTCCGGCTTCATCCTGCTGGTTGCGTTCTACTACTCACTCGGCACCTGGACCATCTGGGGAAAGACGATCGGCGGCGCGATCGTCGACGTCAAGCTTACCGAGCTCGATGCCTCGCCAGTGTCGGTTGCCAATGCAGCGCGCCGCTTCGGGGCGACGTTGCTCTCACTGGCGATCGCCGGACTTGGGTTCGTCCCGGCGTTAGTGGGACAGAGGCGCTCGCTCGCGGACCGGCTTTCGAATACGCGCTGCATTCGAGGCTGAATTCGAACTTCCCGAATTCGCCCTGGATGAACTCATATCCGAGACTGTGGAGCACAGGCAATCCTGCCTGTGGCGCGGAGAATTGACTTCAGAGACCCCGTCCTCCGAAGTCAATGCATCGCGTCACAGGCAGGATTGCCTGTGCTCCACACAACCACGGTGTCAGCTCGGGAACCATTGGTAGAGAAAGAAGTAGACCAGTACTCCTGTGAACGATACGTAGATCCAGATGGGGAAAGTCCAGCGTGCGACTCTACGATGCTGAGGAATTCGCCACTTCAATCCGTTGAAAACCGAGGCGATTGCAAGCGGGACAACGATCACAGCGAGGATCGTGTGTGAGATCAGAATTGCGAAGTAGAGAGTTCTCACCCAGCCCGTTCCGGTGAACGGTGTGGAGCCTTCAAAGTAGTGATAGGTAAGGTACGACGCCAGAAAGATCGTCGACGTCGTACAAGCCGCAAGCATGAAGAAGCGATGAGTCTTCACCTTACCTGCGCGTATGAATGCGAATCCGATGAGCAGTAAAATCCCGCTCGTTGCATTCAGCGTTGCATTCACTGCGGGCAGCATTTTTGTCCATTCCATCAATCGTTCTCCGCGAGCTCGCGCGCGTGCTTGACGAGCAGTTCAAATCGTTCAGGCGTATTGGTGTCGTAGTATCCGCGAATCATCCCGCGGCGATCGACCAGTACGAATTTGGGACTGTGCAGCAGCTTCTCGGCTCCGACTCCCGGTCCACCGGCGGCGAGCTTGAATCCCTTTACCGACAGGTCGACGATCTGCGCGCTTTCTCCCGTTAGAAACGTCCAGCGCGGGTCGCCACCGCTGACCGATGCAGCATAACGTCCCAGCACCTCGGGACGATCATGCTGGGGATCTACGGAAATGGAAACGAAGCGGATCTCTGGCTGATCTCTCATCACCTCCGTCAACGTTTTCATCTTCCGGGTCATCAGCGGACAGCTGCCCGCGCAGGTGGTGAAGATGAAATCGTAGATGGCCACCGAACCCTTCAGCGAATCGAGTGGGTATGGCGTACCAGCGACCGACGTGAGAACGGCCGAGGGAAGCGGATAGAGTTCAGGCAATTTCTCGGCCGGACGGCAACCGCTGCTCACGAAGACGATCAGCAGCGAAAGCATCGTCCACAACCTAACGTTCCGGTGCATGAAGCTCCCCGTCGCTTTTCTGGTGAAGATCGGTCATGCGTCTGGCCCGCGCCACGAGCAACACGCCCCCGCCCACCAGCGCCATCGGGACCAACAGCATGGCGCCGATGTTCCAGGCGAAACCCCGGGCCAGTGCATTCGGCTTCTGTCCGTCATTCAAGGTCTCACTGCAGGAAGGACAAGCCAGGGCAGTGCCTGGTGCGGCAAGGAACAACACGAGACTCAGCAGAGCAGAAGCGAGCAGCCCTTTGCGCATCCGTGCAGATCTGTTGGATAGGAATCTAGCCCGCATTTCTCACACTCCTTCTGCACCGGCGGCGGATAGCGGCCTGTCTGCTGCGTTGCACGACGGTTTCGCTCCTCGACATAGTGTCAACTATGACCTCGTCGCGAAACCGCCGTGCGCCTCGCATCCAGGCCACTCTCCGCCGCCTCGCAACGAAGCAGTTGAGAAATGCGGGCTAGGCGCGCCGGAGGCGCGAACAGAGGGTAGCCGGTGGTAAGCGCAATGCGCGCAGCCACCGGATCGGCGGCAGCGCAATCATGTACGCGCCCCGGCAGGGGCGCCAGAGGAGATCGGAATCCCCTCCACGCACGCGAGTCTTCACTGGCAGGAAGAGAGCACCCGCGCCGCGCACCTTCCAGGAGGAGTATCTGAGTTCCTTCAAAACATCGGAATTCGACGAGCGATATGTGTGGTGATCCCTCTGGCGCCCCTGCCGGGGCGCATGTATGTGCTGCGGTCCCAGTTCGGTGGCTGCGCGCTTTGCGCTTACCACCGGCTACCTTCGACGCGCGCCTCCGGCGCGTGAGGAGACCGCGACCGCAGCATGGTGAGTGTTCCCGTCGCCTGGTACTACAACCACCCGCTAGCCTTTTGGCGCGCAAGCTCCTGGCCCGGAGATACTGATTCTCAGACATCTTCATCAGCCCCAGTTCTCGAACAGAATCAGCCCGAGAATGAAGCTGACCGAGAGCGCCGTCGGAAAGATGGCAATGACCAGCCTTATCAAGATTCCGCGCTTCGAACACTCGACGAGCGAGGCACTTTCAGTTTCCTGAACATTCATAGGATGTAGAACGACACGAAGAGTGTCAGCCAGACGGCGTTGACGAAATACAAGTACAGAGCAATAGCGGCAACGTTCGTCCGCTGCGGTCGGAAAACGCACCAGACCATCGCTGCCAGACCCGCCAGAATATGTAAGGCATGCACAGTCATCAGCAGCAGGAAGCTTGACGCAAAGAGGCTCGACCGCATGGAAAAGCCTGCTGTGATCAGTTCCTGGACTTCCCAACCTTGCAGGGCCATGAAAAGCCCGCCTGCAGCAAGTGCCATCAGCACGAACAAACGTCGTCGATCCGCATGTCCCGTCCGGTCAGCGGCTACGGCGCGACTGATCAGAAACGACGAGAGCAGCAGCAGACCGGTAGCAATCGAAGCCACAGGCCTGTTGAGCAGGCTTCCATCGACCGGCCACTCCGCCGAGGCCGACCTGAGTACGAGGCAGGCACCCAGCAGGCCAGTGAAGAACATGACCTCGGACGCGAGGAAGAGCCACGTTCCCAGCAGAGCGTTCGATATGCCGCTCCACGTAAGCGGCGCTACCGCAGTCCGCTCCACAATGCTCGACCGATCCATCATCGGCTCGCCACGAGACCGCCCATGAGCAGGAGCAGGTAGATGTTCGAGAAAAGAAAAAGCTTTCGTGCGGTCGCCGTATCACACGACTTCACGAATGCCGCTGCGTAGTAAAGCAGAATGAGATTACTGACTACGGCGATCGCCGCATACAGATACGATCCCATCCCTGTGACTAGCGGCGCGAGGGTCACTGGAATGAGCGTAACGCTGTAGAGCAGCGCCTGTCGGGAGGTGGCGCGGCCGTCGGGATCGTGCACCGAGAGCATGTGAAATCCCGCACGTGCGTAGTCTTCGCGATAGATCCAGGAGATGGCCAGGAAGTGCGGAATCTGCCAGAGAAACATGATGCCGAAAAGGATCCAGGCACCGAGGGCGAGTTCACCAGTCGCACCGCTCCAGCCAATCATTGGAGGAATCGCTCCCGGTACTGCGCCCACCAGCGTGTTCAGGGTGGTGTGGCGCTTGAGCGGTGTGTAGAGGAAGAGATACGTGCAGAGCGTCGCCAGAGCGAGCAACGCCGCTGTGCCGTTCACAGCCAGAGCGAGGTAGCCGATCCCGAAAACAGACACCAGCACCGAGTACACCAGCGCGGCCCGCACCGTGATTCTTCCCCCGGGAAGTGGCCGTCGTTTGGTCCGTTCCATCTTCAGGTCGTGATCGCGTTCTACGTACTCATTCAAGGCGTTGGTTCCCGCCGCGATGAAGGCCGTCCCGATGATCACGTGCATGAGAGCAATCAGATCGATCGACGACGGCGTTGCGATCAGAAAACCTGCAACGGTCGTAACCAGCACCATGAAGACGATGCGAGCCTTCGAGAGCTCCAGATAGTCCCGCCAGAACGAGCGTGAGGGAAGTGCATCCTCCGCCGCGATGGAATCAGCTCTCATGCTGGATGTTCCTGTCCGCGCTGCAGTACGACACTCTCGCTGGCGGGCCGACCGATGCTCCCACGCTGCGTGAGTGCGAAGATCACGGCCAGAGCCAGGGTCGCGGCACCTGTGGCAACGTGAACACTGGTGAGCAGAGGATTTCTACCGCTCCAGATGGTCATGGCGCCGAGCGTGATCTGCACGATGACCAGAATTGCCAGAGCGCGGACCGCGCCCTTTCCGCGCGAGACTGAAGAAGTACGGTGCTTGAAGAGCGCAACGAAAATGAGCGCCGCCACCACGAACGCCCATACCCTGTGAACGAAATTGATGCCGATCTCGAGGCTCGTAAAAGCAGGCACAAGCCTGCCGAATGACAGCGGAAAGTCCGGAATGGCAAGGCCCGCGCCGAGATGTCTCATCACCGCACCGAAGAAGATTTGCGCGAATGTGGCAAGGACGATCAGAGCAGAGAGTCGCTGCAGTGGAGAATGCGCTTCAGAGGTCCCGGCTGACTGAAAATAGCGCGACGAATAGAATGCTATCGCCACATTGAGACAGAAGAAGATCTCGGCGATTGAGGCGTGGCCTACTGAAATTGCCGTCGGCAGCAGCAGGATCACAGTAAGACCGCCGAGAAGTCCCTGGACGATCACTGCAGCGAGCGAAATCCAGCCAAGCCTGCGAAGGAATCGACGAGACTCACTGCGCTGCAGCCAGAAAGCCTGGACCAGGACGAAGAACCCGACCAGGGTGGCGATCATGCGGTGCCCATGCTCGTAGAAAATCCCACCGACCATGGGAGGCATCAACATTCCGTAGGAGAGTGGCCAGTCAGGCACGGCCAGCCCTGATCCGGTGCTGGTCACCATGGCTCCTGCAAAGATCAGAAACAGCGTCGAAAACGCAGTCAGTTTCGTGAAGCGCCGCAGCCACACCGGAGTTTCAATTTCGCCGTTCATGATTTCTCTCCAGCCTGCACTGCCTCGGTCGCAGGAGCTGCCGGCCTGTCCTGCGGCAGGTAATCCTCGTCGGCTCCGGGAACAGAGTACTCGTAGGGAGGCCTCCAGACGACTGGTAGTTCAGCGAAGTTTCCATGTCCGGGGCGGTCGACTGACCACTCCAGTGTATTCGCGCGCCAGGGATTCGCGGGTGCCCGCTCCCCTGCCCGCATGCTGCGGAAAAAGTTGATCATGAAGATGAACTGCCCGCCGATAAGCAGGAACGCGCTCATGGTCATCAGCACATTCAGCCCGTGCAGATCCGCGAAGTTCTCGTACTGTCGAAAATCAAAAAGGCGTCGCGGCATTCCCCGCACCCCGAGTATGTGCATCGGAAAAAAGACTCCGTTGAAACCGATGATGGTCACCCAGAAGTGAATGACCCCGAGTCGCCGGCTCATCATTCGTCCAAACATCTTCGGATACCAGAACGAAGTGGCCGCGAAGATCGCGAACATGGTCCCGCCGAAGAGCACGTAATGAATATGCCCGACGATGAAGTAGGTGTCGTGCAGGAACACATCGACCGGCGTCGAAGCCATGAAGATTCCGCTGAGACCTCCGATCACGAACATGGAGATGAAGGCCAGCGCATTCATCATCGGAACGGAAAACTCGATCTGTCCGCCCCAGAGAGTTCCGAGCCAGTTGAACGTTTTGATCGACGAGGGAACGGCGATGAGCATCGTGGCCAGCATGAACGACGTTCCAAGCGCCGGGTTCATGCCGGACTGGAACATGTGATGTCCCCAGACCAGGAACCCGAGGAAGGCGATGAGCATCATGGAGATGGTCATGGCCCGATAGCCGAAGATCGGCTTTCTGGCGAAGACCGGAAGAATGTCCGAGATCATCCCCATGGCCGGAAGGATCATGATGTAAACCTCGGGGTGTCCGAAGAACCAGAACAGATGCTGCCAGAGCAGCGGCTGACCTCCGGCTGGTACCACCACAGCCTCGCCCGAGACCTCGAGTCCGGCCGGCACAAAGAAACCGCTTCCGAGTTCGCGATCCGATAACAGCAGCAGTCCTGCCGCGGTCAATACCGGGATCGAGAGCAACAGCAGAACTGATGTCACCATGAAGGACCAGATGGTGAGCGGCAACCGTCCGAACGTCATTCCTGACGCACGCATGTTCACGATGGTGGTGAGGAAATTCACCGCACCAAGCGTGGACGCGGCGCCTGCCAGAGCGATCGAGAGAATCCACAGTGTCTGCCCGTTCCCCAGCGCGATGGCGCTGAGCGGCGGGTATGCTGTCCAGCCTCCGCTTGCGGCACCACCGGCGACACCGAACGAAGCGAGCATGAGAATGCCGGCAGAGAGCGTGAGCCAGAACGAGAGCATGTTCAGTCGCGGAAACGCGAAGTCGCGCGCACCAATCTGCAGAGGGATCAGGTAGTTGCCGAAGCCGCCGATGAGCACGGGAACGATGCCGAAAAAGATCATGATCGTGGCGTGCATGGTGAAGAGCGCGTTGTAGAACTCCGGCACCATGATTCCACCAGGCATTCCCGAGGGAAAAAGCGATCCGAGGACTGGGATGGGGCTGCCGGGGAATGCGAGCTGCCAGCGCATCAGTCCTGCCAGTAGTCCGCTGATGAGCATCATGACGAAGCCGAAAAGCATGTACTGAATGCCGACGATTTTGTGATCGGTCGAAAAGATAAACCTGTTGACGAAGGATTCCGGTGAGAGAACGCCGGCGTTGAGTTTCTGTTCGGCCTGACGCGAGCGGCGTGCTTCAAGAATGAGCCGCCGTCTGGCACCAGGAGCGATGGCCGCAGTCTCCAGCGTGCTCTCGACGTCTTCTGAAGATATCCAGCGATGGCCCAGTCGGACCTGTCGTTTCTCTCTCACGCCAGCGTCGACCTCGGGGTTACGAGGAGGCCCCCGGACGACGCTCGTCGAGCCACTGCTCGAGTGCAGCGTCTGATTGCACTGTCACGAAACCGCGCATGCGGTAATGACCCAGGCCGCAAAGTTCAGCGCAGACGATCTCCCAGCGCCCTTCCTTGATCGGCTTGAAGCGCACACGCACGTAAGCGTTGGGAAGAGCATCCTGCTTCACACGCATTTCGGGCAGGAAGAAGCTGTGAATGACATCGCGCGACTTGAGACGTACCAGGACTTCGCGATTCACCGGAAGTCGCAGTTCGTTGATTGTCTGCACGTCGTCCGGAGTATCGAATCGAGCATCCTGTCCGGGATACGTGATGTTCCACTGGTACTGCTGAGGAATCACGCGGACCTGCCAGGCGGCCGCATCGCGCGGTCCGTCGGCGTAGAGACCTCCCTTCATGGTGGCCCAGAGATTTCGACTCATCAGAGAGAGCGCGAGAAGAATGATCGCCGGCACAACGGTCCACAGCAGTTCGAGACGGATGCTGCCATGCGAATACGTGGCAACTCCATGCGCTCGGCGTCGGTAACGGATGAGCACGAAGATCAGCAGAGCCTGCACGAGTAGGAGGACCACACCGGTCACCCAGAAAATGGTCGTGAAGAGCTGGTCAATCGAACCGCCATGCTGGGAAGCAAGCTCCGGCAGCCACATTGATTGAAGGGTGTGATGGTCAGTCGACATTTTTCAGCGGGAGATTCAGAAAACCCTCTCCGCGTTGCGAGTACTCAAACCTTGAACGTAAAGTTGATCTGCCTCGACTCTTTCGGTCCGACAGTGATTTTCTGCGTTTGTGTCCCGAACTTCTCATGCCACGCCTCCAGGGTATAGGTACCGGGAGGAAGGTTCTGAATTGAAAAAGCTCCGTTCGGTGCGGTCACTGAAAAAAATGGATGCGGCAACACACCGACATACGAATTCATCCATGAGTGGACGTCGCATTTGAAGCGAATCATCACCTCTGGCTTCTCGAACGTTTTCTCGTCAACCATTCCTTTCACTGGTTGTCCTTCGTTGAAAGCCTCGTTCACTTTCCCCATGGCGTGAACGTTATGCAGAGTGGGATCGCTGTTGCGGATCTGCAGAACCTGTCCTACCTGCAGCCCGGTCACGTGCGGAGCGTACATGCAGTCTTTCTGATCGAGCAGGACCGGGGCTTTTGGCGCGGCGAAGTTGCCGCTGAAATCCTTGATGTACACGAAGACATTCGCCAACTCTCCGCCAGCGCCGCGCACGACATCGACAGCCGGAATCGAGCTTCGGCCATGGAGCTCGCAGGCTGGATCTCCACTCATCTGCACCGGCGTAGAAGGGGCGATTGCGCCTTCCAGTTTTACGAGGCCACTTATCGACGCTGCATCAACAAGAGACGTCGCTGTCTCGACGGTGACGGGCTGGGTCTCTTCCTCAATCGCGTTCTCTGCCGGTCTCGAACAGCCAGCGAGCAGGAGGAGTGACAGGGTCAGTCTGAAAAAAGTTCTGAAACGCATGGTTTCTGCTCGCTATCAGGAGGAGTTACAGAAGGCGCAGGACTGCTCCTTCTCGGGCTGCCATTGTACGGCAATGCCTCGCTTCGCCGTTGCTTCGTCACCGAGATTTGTCATCACACCGGTGTAGGTTCCGATGGTTGCAAGTTCTGGGAGGAAACGACAAACTGCTACGCTGGCCACGCGCGGTCAACGCCCCGCTCCATGAAATCTCCGCTCATACTCAGCTTCATCATCGTAGCTGTCGGCCTGCTCGCCGGTCTGATTCCATTTTTCTTTAAGTGGACGCATGCAACGGCGCATCGCTGGATTGCGTTCGGAGCGGGAACCATTCTCGGTGCCGCCTTCGTCCACATGATCCCGGAGGGAATGGAGCTGGCGGGTCCGAGCAGCCTTCCTGTGATTCTTCTCGGATTCCTGGCACTCTATGGTCTGGAGCAAATCTCCCTTGTCCACCCGCACGACGAGGAAACCGGCCAGTTCCACGAGGTGGGCTACCTCACCTTCATCGGCCTTACCGTTCATGACCTGGTCGACGGCATTGCCCTCGGTTCTTTAAAAGAAGTGCCGGAACTGACTCCGGCCATCTTCCTTGCGCTGATTCTCCACAAGATCCCGTCGACGTTCTCGCTCTCTCTGGTCATGCTGCATGGCGGCTACACTCGCAAAACCATCGTCAAGTATCTGGTGGTGCTGCTGGCCGTGATCCCTCTTGGCGTACTCATCTCGCAATCGCTGGTACAACTGCTTGGTGCCAATCACGACCGAACTGTGGGGTGGCTGATCCAGTTCTCTGCGGGAACATTCATCTACATCGGAGCGTACGAACTTCTGCCCGAGATGCATCGCAAGTCAGGACCAAACTCAAAGATCGGATGGTTTTTTGGGAGCGGCATCCTGGCCATGTTCGTATTGAAGCTGCTGCATCCGGTTTTCTAGGAGAGCGGCGGGCTGCGCTGCGCGGCGATTGAGAGATAGAAACAGGATCGAGCCGGCCTGTCTCTCAGCCCCAGCGGGGCGACATCGTTATAGCCAAGGCCGTGAGGCCTGGGACTGATTTGCTGCTTTCTTTCTTGTGAGCCCCGGCGGGGCGGCATCGCGACGTTAGACGCCGGCAAGTCCAACGCGCTGCATCGATCCTGACGTACACCGCGGGCGGACACCACTGGGCGCCGCCGTGAAGAAACCTCGATGCCGCCCCGCTGGGGCTCACGACGTATGGAGGTGTCATTCGTCCCAGACCTCACGGTCTGGGCTACTCAATGCCGGGCCTCCGGCCCTGTGAGGCGGGGGCTGCGGGTGATCGACGCACGAGGACCGCGCTGTAAATGGTGAAGCGAAACCGTCCTTCGAAGTCAGTGCGTCGCGCCACAGGCAGGATTGCCTGTGCCACACAACCGCGTCCTACGCGGTTCATATCTCTCGATTCCTAGGCGTGCGTCGAAGACGTCAGGACGTCAGCAGTTCGGAGATGGTCTTGATCAGGTGCGAAGACTGTATAGGCTTGGAGATGTAAGCGTTCGCTCCGAGCGCGAGGCCTCGTTCGCGATCCTCTTCCGCTCCCTCGGTGGTGATGATGATGATCGGAATTTCTTTCATCTGCGCGTTCTGCCGGACCAGGGAGACCAGTTTCAATCCGTCCATGACCGGCATGTTGATGTCGGTGAGAATCAGATCGATCTTCTCGCCTGAAAGCTTCTTGAGCGCGTCCACACCGTCCACGGCTTCGATGATCCTGGCGTTCTTGAAACGCTTGAGGGAAAACGAGATCAGCTGCCGCATCGTCGGCGAGTCTTCAACCACCAGGAAAGTCGCATTCTCCATTCGTTGGATACCTTTAAGAAGTCGTCAGCAGGTCGAGGAAGCTCTGAATCGTGTTCAGCTTCCGCTCCGACTGCGAATAAAGCTTGGATGAAAATACTGCAGTTGCCGCGTGAGCCGCCAGCAGGGAAAAGAGTTCGTAATCGACGGCCGTGAACGCATCTTTCTGTTGCAGCAGCCGGTAGATCACGATCAGACCGATCACGTGCTCTTTGATTTTCAGCGGAATCGCCGCGATCGGCTTGTCGAGCGTGATCTCGCCTGCGTCCCCGAGGTCACTGTTGAAATAGTAGCTGTCGCCACTACGGGCGGCGTTGCCGATGATCCCGTCGCCAAGTCTGGCCGATAGTTTACTGACGCCGGGAAGAAATTCTTCACCCTCCGAGGCGATGGTTTTCAATTCGTTGGTCTTCTCGTCCAGCAGCAGGATCGAAAAGCACTCGGAACCAATCAGGTTGATGATGATTTCCTGCACGATTTGAATGACTTCACGGAAGTCGAGCGTGGAGTGCAGCTGATAGCTGGCGACGTAGAGATTCGCGAGATTATTGTTCTGCTCTTCGATCTCGACGTAGCGTGTTGCGAAGTCCCGGTTCTCTTCCTCGACTTCCTGGAAGCGTTGAAGCGTCCTGCGGTTCTCTTCGGTCAGCTGGGCAATGAGTTCGCGGAGCTTGGCCACTTCTTCGGATGGCTCCGAGGGGGTTTTGCTGGTGTCGGCTTCGTTTTCCATTGCAGCCACGCGGAAGCGCAGTCGCTGATTTTCGCGGAGCAGTTCTTCAGTGAACTCTTTTCCTTTGTTGAAAAGGTCGATGAACTTCTCGGCTTTTCTGTTGACGTCGTCGGTCATAGTCCTCTCTAGCGAAATCCCTCAGAATCTAACATAAGCAAGGCCCATAAATCAGTTTTTTGCCTGCCCCGCATTTCTCACAGAGATTCTACTGCGGTCCTGGATAGCGACCCCAGCGACGAAACCCGGTCAGAAATGCGGGCTAGCCGCCGCGCCCTGTTGCCGCGCAGATGCGATGAATGGCCGCGGGAATCTTCGTCAGAGGCAGCACTTCCTGCACCGCACCGGTGCGTATGGCCTCGGCCGGCATTCCGAAGATGATCGCGGTCTCGTCCGACTCGGCGATGGTGCGTCCGCCCTGTTCGCGCATTCTCTTGATTCCTCGAGCACCGTCGTCTCCCATACCGGTAAGAATTACTCCAACCACCCGATCTCCACAGGAGTCACTGGCGCTCTCGAAGAGCCTGTTGACAGACGGCGCGTGCAACTCGTTTTCCTTCCTCGTGGTGATGCGAAGTTGTAACTTCAGGTCGCTCCGAACTACCTCGCACTGCATTCCACCAGGCGCGATGTACACCACTCCTGGCATCAGATATTCGCCGGGCTCACCTTCCTTGACTGAGTAATGGGTGAGTCGATTCACGCGATCGGCGAAGAACCGTGTGAAGACCGGAGGCATGTGCTGGGCCACAACGAACGGGATCGGCATGAGTGGCGTGGTCTGGAAGAGTGACTGCAAAGCGGGCGGTCCCCCTGTCGATGACCCGATGACCACCAGGTCCACCGCATGCGGCGCGTCAGGCGCCACGGTTTCCGTCGGAACCCCACGCGGTTCTTCGTCGCGAATACGCTGGGCGACAATGTCGAGCCGGATGGCGCTGACCTGTTGTGCTTTCTCGATCAATTCCCGTTGGATTTCTTCCAGCCGTGGAGACACCCGGCCGCCGGGCTTGGGGATGAAGTCGACTGCTCCGAGCTCGAGCGCCTTGAAAACACTGCGGTCGCTGGCCCGGGAAGACACGGCGATCACCGGGGTTGGCTTGTTGGCCATGAGCCAGCGCAGGAATGCGAAGCCATCCATGATCGGCATCTCGAGATCGAGCGTGATCACATGCGGCTCGTGACGCATGACCTGTTTGATGGCGTCTTCGCCATTCACCGCCGTCGCGCAGACCTGGATGGTCCCGCTGCTCTCGAGCATTCGAGAGAGTGTCACGCGGTTGTACGCGGAGTCATCGACCACCAGAGCGCGGATCAACGCTCATCCTTAACCCGCATTTCGCACACGCCTTCTGCTGCGGCGCCGGATAGCGGCCTCGCAACGAAGGAGTGTGAGAAACGCGGGTTGATGCGGATCATCGCAGGTGTGCAGATCATTGAGTGACCATAAGAAGCAGCATGCTACTTCTGATAAACCATATCGTGTTTGAGATGTCGGAGCTTGAACTGGGTCGAGAGCGAAATCAGCGACTCGGAGTGACCAAGCAGCAGGTACCCTCCATCGACGAGGCGATTGAAGAAGTTGTTCACGACGATCCGCTTGGACGCATCATCGAAGTAGATGATCACATTCCGGCAGAAAACAATATCGAGCTGTCCGAGAAGCGAAACGCGCGCCTCATCGTAGAGATTCAGCCTTCCGAAGGAGACCCGGTTGCGGATTGAGTCGTTCATACGCCAGGTTCCGTCCGGCTCGCGCGTGAAGTAACGATCGCGCGTCTGAGGGGAAGTCGCGCGAAATGCAGTTTCCCGATAGACGGCTTTCCGTGCCTTGGACAGAACCTGCTGATTGATGTCGCTGGCGAAGATCTCGAAACTTCCACGTTCAAAGTAACCACGCTGATCCAGCAGCATGGCTACTGTGTAGGCTTCCTCACCCGAGGAGCAGCCGGCCGACCAGATTCGCACTTTTCGTCCAGGCCCCTTCTTCAGCAGTGCCTCAGGAACGATCTCCTCGATGAAGGCCTCGAGCTGTGCCGGCTCGCGAAAAAAGTACGTCTCATTCGTAGTCACCAGATCAAAGATCTGGTCGAACTCGACCTGAGCACGTGGGTCGTACTGGAGGAAGTAATAATACTTCTGGAAGGAGTCGAAGTTCAGCTCCTGGGCCCTCGGTGAGAGCCGCTTCTGTAAAAGATACTTCGAGGTATCGGAGAACCAGATCCCGCTCTTCTTGTAAATCGCATCACGGATCATCCGGAACACGTCGTCCGGGAGATCGAGATGATGATTCAGAGAGAAGGAGAAGG
The DNA here is from genome assembly GCA_046590705.1 of Thermoanaerobaculia bacterium. Lineage (GTDB taxonomy): Bacteria > Acidobacteriota > Thermoanaerobaculia > Gp7-AA8 > Gp7-AA8 > JBKJUK01. The sequence continues at coordinate 10,311 of JBKJUK010000094.1, read as the reverse complement.
AGCTCATTTCAGGGCCGGTTCACTCTTTTGAAGATCCTTTCATGGCGCGCAGGATTGCAGCGATGGTGAGTTCGTGCCGGCTGTCGGCGGTACGCCACGCTTCTTCAAGCAACGTTCGGTAGACGTCCTTATGCCGGACGAAGACGTCGGAGACATCATCGAGGATCGCGCTGTTCTCGAGCGCGCGCAGCAGGACGCTGAAGGAAGAAGGATCACCGATACGCTCGAGCGCGAGCACGGCAGCCTGCTTGACATAGTTGTCCGGGTCGGAGACGAGCAGCTCATGTAAGGCCGAAAGAACCCGGCGATCTCCGCGCACACCCAGCGCGCTGGCCGCGGCAGCGCGCAATCGCCAGTCCGCATCCCGCAACGCGGCCGACAAGCGCAGGAAAACCTCTTCCCCGGGCAACTCTGCCAGCGCCAGCAGTGCCGCACGCTGCAGTTCCGAGTCACTGTCCTGCAGGCACTCGAAGAGGATTGGCGTCACACTGGCCTGTCCCGACTTTCCGAGGGCTTCGATCGCTGCAATCTTCACGGGCATGACGTCAGTGCGCAGATGTTCGACGAGCGGAACGACCGCCTCTCCGCTTCGGTACTCGCCAAGAGCCTGGGCCGCAGCCGTGCGTATCCAGGTGTCGCTGTCTTCGAGTGACCCGAGAAGTGGTGCAAGCCCCTTCTCCGGACGCAGCTTCACGAGGGCATTGATTGCCGCGACGCGCACGGTGGTGGCTTCATCGGTGAGTGAAAGCACGATCTGATCGGCAAATCGCTCCTCGCTGAACTTCCCCATCAACGAGACAGCCTTCTGACGCAGAACCGGGTCCTCGTCTTTGGAGGCGAGCAGCAGTTCGTCGTGATATCCCTCTCCCTGGATGTTCACGAAAATCGAAAGCGAGTTGAGTTTCACCGGAACGGAGCTCGAGTTCAAAAGTCTGCGTACCTTCTGAAGAGTCTCCTGTTTCACTTCCGGATAGGCAGCGACCAGGGAGGAGATGGAGTTGACCGCGGCCTGCTGCGAGGCCACATCAGGGTCGTCCATCTTGGCAAGCAGATAGTCGACAGTTCCAGGATCGAGAATCTGTCCAAGCGTCTCAATGGCCAGGCGCCGTATGGAAGCATTCTCATGATCGAGGAACATCAACACCGTTGAAACGGCTTCAGCACCGCCGATGATGTTGACCACCTTCAGAAGAAGCGCAGTCACTTCGTCTTCTTCACTGCTTCGCAGGCGTTCGAGCGTAGCGCTCACCGCTCCGGCCCCGAAGTCGATCAGACCCTGGGCCGCAACGTCGGCGTAGTCCGGATGCTCGAGGTGTTCCAGCATCGGCAGCAGTGCCCGTTCGTCGCCTGACCAGCCGAGGAACTTCAGGATGAAAAACTTGACCTCACGCTTCGAAGAGAGTCCAAGCTGCTCGATGAGCGGCGGAATCTTCGACGGCGGAAACAACTCTCGGAACTTGCGCTGCAGTACCTGACGCTCAGAGTACTGAACGACACGCGGCTTTTCGGCGTCGGCGATCTGCACGAGAGCCCTGAGTGCGGTCAGATTCAGTTTCTCTTCATCTGTAATCACTCGGAGCAGAAAATTCACCGTCCCGACATCTGAGATGCGCCCGACAGCCTCCAGCACCGGTTTACGAAGGGACTTCTCCGCGTAGAGCGGAAGAATGGCCGGCAGGGCAGACCGATCACCGATCTCGCCCAGCGCTTCGATCACATGAAACTTGAGCCATACGTCTTCACGTGCCAGAAGTCGCAGCAGGGCGGGGATTGTGGAGGCCTGGCGATGCTTGCCGATGGATGTGACGGCAGAGGAAGTCACGTTGAGGTCAGGATCGACCGTGATGAGTTCGAGCAACGCTGCGAGCCCGGAGTCGCTTCGCAGGTCTCCGAGAAGATTCACGAGAGAGAGTCTGACGTCGACATCGTCCTCGATGGAAAGCTGACGAATGACCTGCGGAATCGCGAGATCTCCGATACGGATGAGTGTCTCCGTGGCGGAGTTTCGTTTGCCGGCATTCTCGGGGTCGCGCAGAGATTCGATGAGACCGCGGACCACGGCCTCGTCGGGGCGGCGGAGAAATCCCTCGAGTACGGTCTTTCGCACCCGCCAGTCGCGATCGCCGAGCAGTTCGAACATGAGCGGCAGACTGGTCTCGTCGACGCGATGGCTCAACGAAGCAGCAGCCTTCTGGCGTGCGTCTGCGTCGTTCGAGCGTGCCTGCTCGAGGAGCTGTGCATCCACGGTCATTCGCCGACCGCGTCGCCGCTGCGCGCAAGTTCCTCGCGCTTCATCTGAACGAAGTGTTGCAGCGTCTCGTTGAAAAACTCCGTGGCCTCACGCGTTCTGGCCGGTACGCGCGATTCGTAGTATTCGCGACCGTCATCGATCTCGGCCTTGAGGACCTCGAAGAAATTGTCCTCCCGGATGCCCCGCTCGACCTTCTCGGCGTTGTAAATGATGATGTCCGAGAGGATCAGACGTGCCAGCCGGCGGGCCTCATCGATTTCCTTCGACTCCGCGCTGAGTTCCGGGCGATCGGGGATCCCCGGGAAAAGTTTGCCCACGATGCGCTGCAGTTCCTTGGCAGGGATCTGCTCTTCGATGTACTCGTCCGCGCCATAAAGATTGGTCGGATTTGCCCTGAAGCGGTTGGCTCGGAACAGCGCACCGATCAGCACGACTTTGGTTTTGGCGAGTGACTCGTCGGCCTTGATCTCTTCCGAGATCTCGACACCGAGTTTCCCCTTCAGATAGACGTTGAGGATGACTAGTTCGGCCCGCGTACTCCGTGCGGCCTCGAGCGCCTTTTCTCCCGTTTCAAAGGTACTGACCTCGAAGTCGAGACGTTTCAGCTCCTCACATAGGAAGTCGCGAAACTCACGCGGTTCGTCGGCAATGACGGCGCGCCGTTTCCAGACCGGCATGGGCAGGTCGGGCCGCTGTCCGACGAATGTGTCGAACTGTTCAGGGGCGGGGCGCAGAACCATCTGCTTGCCGCAGGATGGGCAGATGACGCGAACCGGCTGCGTCAGCGGATTGCTGACCGCGGCTCGAAACTTCGAGGAACACTGTCTACAGGTGATTTCCATTCGTTGCAGTACCTGCCCGATTATTCATGAAGCAGCATTTCCAGATCCAGAAGGATGGTCAGCTTTTCCGCGTAGTAAAACACGCCATGAATCATTTCGCTCTGCTCCGTGGATGTGGCCACGGGGTGAGCGTTGATCAAGGCGGCGTCGATCTTTGCCACGCGGAAAACGCGGTCGACGAGAAAACCGGCCGTCTCGCCTGCATTCTCCACCACCACGATCCGCGAATCACTGGTTACCTCGGCCCTCGACTGATGACCGAGTTTTCGCCGCAGATCGAGAATCGTGACGATTGTCCCACGGAGCGAGATGATGCCGATCACCGAGTCACCGGCGTTCGGGACTCGTGTGGCATTACGAGGGGTCACGATCTCGACGATCTTCTCGATCTCGACGCTGTACTGCTCTCCGGCCATTGAGAAGACCAGCAGTTCCCGTCCCGCTTCACCAGCCGCTTCCTCACCCGTTCCTCGAATGGCTCCGACGGAGCGACGCTGGCCCAGGTTCTTCTTGAAACTCTCCAGCCGGGCCGAAGGGCCCACTGAATCGTTCTCTTTCGCACGCGGCGACGCATCCGCTATCTCGATCTCTTGAACCGGATCCGCAGGGGTCTCTAAAGGTTCGAGATCGGGCGCGACTTCGATCTGCGCCGGTATCACGGTAGCTGCTGCCCCGCTGAGCACATCCAGCAGTTCGTCCTTTTTCTTCTGCGCCTTCTTCCGAAGTTTTGCGAGGTCCACCATCAGGCACGCACCTCACGATCGAGTCTGTGTTCGCGCGCCGCAGACGTGACCCGCGCATGATCGATGGTCGCCACATCATCGCCGTAGGCGTCCATCAAGGCCGTAGCCGCCAGCGTGTTGATCACGCGTGGAATCCCGCCGCTGAAATGGTGCAAGGCCTCAATTCCATCAGCGAGAAACGGATTTGTCGAGCCGCCAGCGGATTTCACCCTGTGATCCACATAGCGACCGGTGTCTTCCGCCCCTAACGGTCCGAGGAAGTATCGTAAACTGATTCTCTGTCGAAGCGCGGTGTAGTTGCGGTGGTCCAGTCGCTTCTCGAGTTCCGGTTGACCGATGAGAATCAGCGAGAGCAGATTCTGATCGTCGAGTTGAAAGTTCGTCAGCAGACGAATCTCGTCGAAGGTGGCTTTTCCAGGGATCAGCTGGGCCTCATCAATGAGCAGCACCGGCTCGCGTCCCTGTTCATACAACTCGACGAGTGCCCCGTGAATCTGATCGAGCAGATCGTTCCTGAAATGCCTGGGCTCGAGTCCGAGTCCCGCGGCGATGGACTTGAGAAGTTGTGCAGGGGTGAGCCGCGGATTGATCAGGAGAATCACCGGCCGGCTGTCGCCGACGCGATCGATGAGTGCACGAGAGAGAGTGGTTTTGCCGCAACCGACTTCACCAACCAGCAATGCGAATTCCTTCTCTTCGACCGCGTACTCGAGTCGCGCCAGAGCTTCGGCATGCTGTGAGCTTTCGTAGAGGTAGGCCGGGTCAGGCGTTCGCCCGAACGGTTTCTCCCGGAAGCCGAAGAACTCTCGATACATATCAGCCTGCCGCCGTCACAGATTGAATCACCCGCCGGCTGCTTCGCGCTGCGCTGGCGAAATGGTCGATCAGCGAACCGATGTCCAGCACCAGCACAATCTCGTTCTCGCCGATCTCCGTTGCGCCTGCAATTCCCGGGATCTGTTTGAGCCGTTCGCCGATTGATTTGATGACGATTTCCTGCTGGCGAACCAGTGCGTCGACCAGCAATCCGACCAGCCGCTCCCCGGATCGCGTCACTACGATGAAAAATTTCTGGGTCGACTGGCCAGCCTGATCCTCGAGTCCGAAGGCGTCTGCCAGGCGGAGAATCGGCAGAGTCGATTCGCGCAGCCGGAAGACTTCCTTCTTCTCGACCGTGGTAATTTCGGAGCTGAAAATTCGCAACGATTCCTCGACGGAAGAAAGAGGGATGGCGAAGCGATCGCCTCCAGCTTTGACGATCAGGGCCTGGATGATGGCCAGTGTAATCGGCAGCATGATGCGGAACGTGGAACCCTTCCCCACCTCGGAAAGAATATCGATCGAGCCCTTCAACTCCTGGATGTTTTTGCGGACCACGTCCATGCCGACTCCGCGGCCCGAGATTTCGCTGACAGTCTTGGCCGTCGAGAATCCGGGAGTGAAAAGCAGTTCCGCGGCGCGCGCGAAGTCGACCACTTCCTTGGCATTGATCAGCCCTTTCTCGACAGCCAGTTTCCGAATGACCTCGGGGTTGATCCCCCTGCCGTCATCGGAGACGTCGAGCACGACCGAGTTCCCTTTCTGGTAAGCCTCGATGGTGACGCGACCCACCGGAGATTTTCCGGCGGCTACACGCTCCTCCGGGCTCTCGATTCCATGATCGAGAGCGTTTCGGATGATGTGCATCAGCGGATCGGTCAGCTCTTCGACCATCATCTTGTCGAGTTCCGTTTCTTCCCCGCGAAGAATCAGCTCGATTTCTTTTCCGAGTTCACGCGCGACCTTCCTCACTGTCCGGGACAGTTTCGAGTAGATCTGATCGACGGGAACCATGCGGATTTCGATCACCGACTTCTGAAGATCGTTCAACTTGCGGTCGAAGTTACGGGCGAGCTTGGTCAGCTCATGCGTCACCATGCGCTGGTTCTGAAGTCCTCCGCGAGTGAGCGCTTCGAGATGAGTCTTCTCGATGATCAACTCGCCAACGATGTTCATCACGTGATCGAGCCTGCTGATATCGACACGAACGGTGCGCGACAACGAACGCAGCGACAGATCGTCGTCGAAGTTCATTTCGGGAAACGCATCCCGCGGTGTGGCGTTTCGCAACGCCCTGACGCGCGGTTCAGTTCCGATTTTTACCACCAGCTCGGTATCGTCGATCAAAGTGCCGAAAAGGAGCCTGAACGAGATGCCCGACCCGCCTGCCGAGTCGATGGCCGGAAGAGTCGAGATGACCTCGCCGGATTCATTGAGGATCGAGGTGAGGGAGCGGAGCCGTTCGTCGAAGTCCGAGAAATCGAACGTCACCTCGATCGAGAAGATCTGATGGTCCTGCCTGACGTTCTCCAGCAGCCGGTGCTCTTCATACTCAGTGAGTGATTTACGGGTCTGCTCGTCGAGCTCCAGCTCGCTGAATGGATCGCCTGATTTCTGAACGGCCTGGTCGGTGATCAGCTGGTGTATGCGGGTGGTGAGCTTCGGAACATCCACCAGCCCTTCCACACTGGGATCGTTGATGGCAATGACCAGCCGGTTCAGGCTGTCGACAGAGTCGTAGAGCAGATCGAACAGTCCGCGTGAAATCTCGACCTTTCCCATGCGAAGGCGGTCCAGCATTTCCTCGAGATTGTGGGAGAGCTCAGAGATCTCCGCGAACCCCAGCATGCCAGCCAGGCCCTTGAGGGAGTGCACCTCACGGAAGATCTTATTGATGACCTCCGGTCGAACGCCCTTGCCCTGGCTCTCGAATTCGCCAAGGTCCCGGGAAAGGGTGTCGAGAAGTTCTTCAGCCTCGGAAGTGAACTCCTGTCTGGCTCGGTCGTCTTCTTTCGCCATCTCAGCCCGTCGTACGCAGCAGTCTTCGCAGCTTTTCGGAGAGGTCGTCTCGGGTGAACGGTTTGACGAGATATTCTTCGGCACCGAGGGCGGCGGCGCGCTTGCGGTCCTCGTCGCTGGCTTCGGTTGAAACCACCATGATCGGGATCAGCTTGTAGACGGGATGATTTTTCAGGAAGCTGACCAGTTCCAGACCGTTGATGTCAGGCATGTTGATGTCCGTGAGAATGGCCTGAAACTGATGGTGCGGGAGGATCTTCAGCGCTTCGAAGCCGCTTGATGCCTCGATGATTTCGAGGTCGAAATTTTCAGCTTCCCCCTCGATCATGGTCGTGAGGTAGGCCCGCATGGATGGAGAGTCTTCAACTACGAGTAATTTCATCGTTCGTCCACAACTGAATTCTGTCGGTGCATCCTGGTGCTGAAGGCGTTCTCGAATGCATAGCCAGCCTGCGACAGGAAGATCTGCAACCCATTGAGCTCCCCGAAGGGCGCCCGCTGTTCTGCATTATCGCCGTAAAGCACGCCAACGACCTTTTCATTGTTTACGATCGGCATGACTACGACCTCGCTGGGCAGCGTGGCGCCGATGCTGGTGATGACCGCAGCATTGGCACGAGTCCGGGCCACTTTACCCTGATGTGATCGCTTCCGGCGAATGACGTCCTCGAGAATGGAGGGCTCAGAGCGCGGTATTCGCAGGCGCCGGACCCTGCCCGCGATCTCGTCGGTCCGCAGACTCCCGCCTCCGTCCACGCCAACCAGGGTGTCCGGGGTCACCAGAAACAGGGCTACCCGATCGAGATACTCACCGGCAACCCGCAGAATGATCTGCGTCACCTGCGTCGCGTCTTCAGGATTGCTCAATTCGTTGATGAGCTGGCGAAGGACGAGAAAGCTTCGCTCCGATTTCTCTTTCTCGGCCTGCTCATAGAACTGCCGCCCGCGATCTTCGTCTCGACTTCCAGTAGCTTCCCTCTGCCAGTCCTGAAACGCGCGCTCGGCGAAAAGGACGAGTTCGTCGCTGAAAAGTGCCAGCTGCTCCTCTGCCAGTCCCGGATTCAGATGCGTATCGGTCGGTTTGGTGAGGTACAGATCAGCGCCGGCGCGAAGCATCTCATGTCGCTTGCGCAGATCAGCCTCGCGGTCGATGACCACGGCCGGGAGCCGGCGGTTCTTCCGCTTGATGGCCTGCACGATCTGCGCAGCTTCGGACCCGCTCCCGCTGCCGGCGGTCATGTCGAGGAAAGAGACGAAAAATTCGTTCTTCGACAGAAGCTCGAGGACAGCCTGTCGGGCATCCGCGGGCGAGCCATACTGCTGGATCTGCACTCCCCTCTTCGTGAACGCTCGCTTCGCCGCTACCCGGACCAGCGGATCTCGCTCCAGTAGGACGACCACACGTGCCAGCTGGGGAGCGATCTCGGGAGCTTCGCCGGTGCGGAAGGAACTGAACGTCGGCGGCAACGTTCTCACCACTGGCGCTGACTTCTCCGAAGTCTCCACACTGACAGGTACAACCTGTTTGACCGGCTGCTGCGCTTCGTCAGGGATCAACACTTCAGCCGCAGCCGCTGGACGAGCCGGTTCATCAAACAGTGACTCTTCGACGTCCAGCACATCGTTACTCTGCAGCAGCACTTCCAGGGATTCGTCTCCGCCCACTTCATCGTCGATCAGATCGAACGGGGCGCTGTCATCGACATCCTGATGCGGCCGAGACTCCGGCACTACTTCGGCCTCCTCTTCCGCCAGCGGAGTACCAGCCAGTTCAAGCCGACCCGAGGTCGCGGGCTCCGAGGTCTGAGCGCTGCGCAGAAGCGCTTTACCGGCACGCATCGAATCTTCAAGCCCCTGCAGGGGCTTGATCTTCTCGCCTTCGGTACCGATGAGCTTCTGAGGGGTGATCCCGTTTTCTTTGAAGAGTGTGCGCGGTTCGTACTCGATGTCGAGATAGCCGACTTCGCTGAGGATGAAGTTGAATTCGCCTTCGCGATTCGGAACGAGGTAGGTGACGATCTCGAGGATGTGTTCATGTACCGCCGCCGCGAGCTTCTCAGCCGAGAGAAGATTCAACTCGAGAATGGCTGTGCCGATGGGCACCCCTGCATCTTCTGTCTGGCGGGCCAGAGCCATGTGACTGTCAGTCAATAGCCCGCTGGAAACGAGACGATGACCAAGACTGGGCGCCGCAGGAGAAGTCGCGTTCACGATCAGACCGTGACTGAAGACAATGGAGTAGCGGCCGCTCGAATCGACGACCTCGAGGATTCCCGTTCGACGACTGAGGTAGACGATCTGAACGATGTCTGTTACCGACAGATCTTCGAGTCTTCCGAGTAGACTCAAGAAGCCCTCACTCGCAGCGAAATCAGGGACGCGTACGAGCAGGCCGATACTCTGCCATCGCGACTTCGCCTCTGCTGGACCGCTGTCGGATTCATGTGGGCTGAGAGTCTGACTAGTTTTCCGGGAAAAGAGAATAGCTCATTGACACTGAACCCGACACAGGCAGGATTGCCTGTACTCCACAACTGCGGCCTGCCATGCAGAGTGGTGGTCGTTGACTCTTTTCTTACTTCGACGTTCTGCGTTCTGAGTTCTGCGTTCATCAGAGAGCGCATCCGCGTCATCGCGCAACAGGCTGTGTCTGCTCCACAGGATCCTGAAGCTTGTGCTTTCGCAGGATTCCGTCCAGCACACCGTTGATGAATTGCGAGGACTTCTGCGTCCCGAATTTCTTGGCGATCTCCAGAGCCTCATCGATGATCACCAACTTCGGCGTTCCGGTCTGATGCAGGAACTCGTAGACGGACATCCTGATGATGTTCCGATCGACGACCGCCATTCTCGATAGACGCCAGTTGTCGGCCTGCTGCGTGATCATTTCATCGATTCGATCCATCTCCCGCACCGTGCCCTCGAACAGGCTTGCAGCAAAGTCCTTCACGCCGGACCGAACCTTCTGCAGTTCCTCGAAAGTCGTCAGGATCACAGCCGTATCGTTGCCGGACAGATCAAATTGGAACAACATCTGGAGTGCGAGTTCCCTCGCCTTTCTACGTGAGCCCATTCAGCCTTCCCGATGCGGATCAAGTGCCCGGTCGACCAGGCGGAAGAGGTTGGACATCTCGATTGCGGCCAGCGCAGCCTCCCAGCCTTTGTTGCTTCCCGGAGCGATTCGGTGACGCGCCTGATCCATGTCGTTGCAGGTGATTACGCCGAAAGCTACCGGCTTGCCGGCCTCGAGGGCGACTCGCGACAAATCGAGCGTGACCTGAATGGAGATGAAGTCGAAATGCGGAGTCTCCCCTCGCACCAGGGCCCCGAGCGCGATCACTGCATCGTATTGCTCCTGAAGCAGCAATTTGCGCGTGAGAACCGGCAGTTCAAACGCTCCCGGAACCCTGAAAAGCGAGATCGATTCCTCGGATGAACCATGACTGCGCAGGCAGTCGACGGCACCCTCGATCAATCCGGAGACGATTTCGTCATTGAAGCGGCTGGCGGCAATTGCCACGCGCAGCGAGGACGAGTCGAGGTCAGCTTCGAAAGATCTCATGGTTAGAACCGCCAGACAGAGCGGGCGCGCATTATAAGTCGAATGCTGTGCTGATGAACGCAGAACTCAGAACGC
>JBKJUK010000093.1:0-16444 GCA_046590705.1 Thermoanaerobaculia bacterium | reverse complement strand
GTCCCTGCCTGCGCGGCCATGCATCTCGAGGAGGTCGGGATCGACCCCCTGGCCCGCGATGCCTTTGGCTATCGGCTCAGGGTCCGGCACCTGATCGAACAGCGTCGCTCGGTACTTCTGCTTGAAGGATCAGAGATCGCCTTCAAATGCGAATACTCCGCAGTGACGGCGCGCGCCATACAGATCATGGGGGTCTGGACCAATCCCGCGATGAGACGAAAAGGTCTCGCTTCAACGGCCCTGAAAGAGCTATGCGGCCACATCGCCGCACAGGGAAAAAGCGTCACTCTTTTCGTGAATGACTTCAACGCGCCAGCCCTTGCACTCTACGAGTCGCTCGGATTTCAGCAGATCGGGAGAAACCGCGCGCTCATCTGGTAACCCGTAAGGCGCGCGCTTTGCAGAAAATCGGAAAGGCGCAGCCCGCGGAATTCTTGAAGCGGCGCGTTGAGGATTGAGGAGGCACGCAACATGGCTGAAGTCGGTACCGTCAAATGGTTCAACAACGATAAGGGTTTCGGATTTATCAAGCGGGAGTCGGGCGAGGATGTTTTCGTCCATCACACCGCAATTGCGGGACAGGCCGGGTATCGCTCCCTGCAGGAAGGCGAGCGGGTCCAGTTCGAGGTGAAGCAGGGGCCGAAGGGACTCCAGGCTGAAAACGTAGAAAAAGCAGCTGATTGATCTTCGAATGCGGCGAAGCAGCGCGCTTCGCCGCATTCATTTTGCCCTGCCTACATCCTTGCAGGCATGGCAATTCCGATCAGCTCGAAGTTCAGCTTCATCGTGCGCATGAACACCTCGACGCACGCTGCCCTCCGCTGGCGCTCGGCAGGATCAGCTTCGTTCAGGATCGGAAACTTGTGATAGAACGAGTTGAACTTCTGGGCGAGTTCGAGCGCATGATGCGTGAGCACTGATAGTTCCAGCGTCTCCACGGCGCGCTCCACCGCTCCGATCGTGTCTGAGCTCAGCCGGACCAGTTCCCACATGTCGTCAGGCAGCTCCGCTCCAATGGTCAGTTGATCGAGGGCCCTGTCGTCGAGTTGAGCGTCGAGTCCACGCTCCTTCATCTTGCGGAAAATATTCTGCGCGCGAACCGTGGAGTACTGAAGATACGGCCCCGAATCTCCCTCGAAGGAGAGTGCTTCGTTGAAGTCGAAAGCCAGCACCTTGTTCCGGCCAAACTTGAGCATGAAGTAGCGGAGCGCGGCAATGGCGACCTGCCTGCCGAGTACTTGCGCCTCGCTGGCATCCGACAGCTCGTCATTCCGAATCGACTCGGAAGCTTTCTGCTCCAGGGCGTTGATCAGATCATCGGCCTTTACGCCGAGGCCTTTGCGCCCTGACATCTCGAGGTAGGGCTTCGCTGCATCTTCCGCGCTGATCTGCATGCCGAGCGCGGTCGCAGTAGCCGGAGTGAGGGCCACCATCTCGTACGAAAAATGTATGGAACGGTCAGCTTCAGCGGGATGACCTAGCAACCGTAGACCTTCCCTGACAACTTTCTGTAGATAGGCCTGACGGATATCAATCACGTTGTACACGCGATCAGCATTGCCGAACGAAGGCGCAGACGAGTCCGAGTCCTCACCACTGGTCGACTCCCAGAGGGGTCGGCCGTCCGGATATTTCAGAAAAAGCCGGTAGCCGAATCTACGGTCGATCAGACCGAATTTCCAGAGCTGATACGCGATGTCCTTGCCGACATACGTAACAGTGCCGTTCGAACGAACCAGGATTTTGTCCGGCTCCTCGAGCCCCTCGAACTCTTTCGACTCCGAGAGCTTCATCACCCAGCAATCCTTGTGCTTCCCTTCCGTCTCCAGCATCACCGCGCCGGACGACTTCAGCAGTTCGAAGGCGCGATCCCAGAAGCGAAGCTTGATGATGTCACTTTCCTTGATCAGCACGTCATACTCGATGCCCAGACGCAGCGTGGTGGCCGTGTGCTTTCTCACGACCGCCTCAGCGACCGATGCAGCGAGGATGGCCGTCTCGCCTTCGCCTTTTTCGATCTTATGCAGCGTGTCCCTGCGCCAGCTCTCGCCTTCCGGATTCCCCTCGTACACGCCGGCCATCTGCGCATAAAGATCCCAGCAGTAGTAGTCGAACGAAGGCTTGTCCTCGGCGATACGCTTCTGCACGTCCAGAATGCTCTGCTTCGAGAGTTTCTCGAATCCGACCACCACGTCGGCAACCTGCACGCCAGTGTCGTCGATGTAGTTCTGGGTCTCCACGTGGTACCCGAGGTACTTGAGGCAGCGTACGAGCGTATCGCCGAGTACGGCGTTGCGGAGATGGCCGATGTGCGCGGCCTTGTTCGGGTTGATGTTGGTATGTTCGACGATCACGCGCTCGCCATTCGGAGCGGGACGTGAGTCCATCGAGCGGAGCATGGACACCGTGAACTGCCCGCGATCGAAGCGGAAGTTGATGTAGCCGCCTCCTTCCACGGAGACGGACTTTACGAGTGCTGGCAGCTGCATCCCTTCGATCAGCGCTTCTGCGATTTTGCGAGGCTGCAGTTTGAGTACGCGGGCCAGTTCCAGCGGAAGCGGAGTGGCCAGGTCGCCCATGGCCAGCCGCGGCGGCGTCTGCAGAACGACACGCTCGATTGAATGACCGAAAATCGTCAGAACGCGTGACCTGAGCAGCTCGGTCAGCTGTGTTGTGATCTCACTAAGAATCATTGTTTCCTCTCACGACATAACTCGAGACTTCGCTGCAGATCAGCGAGCGGCGCTCAGTGTACAACCCGGAGAGAACGTGGGCCGGGGGCCGGGGTCAGGGGGGCCGGGTAGAGGCAGGATCAACCCTTCTGCACGCAGGCGAACGTCATTCCGATGAGCCGCGCGGGTCGGGGTGGCCCGCAGCACTGACTGCGAAGAGGAATCTCCGTTCCGCCCGGACGCGGTGTATCGCCACGGCCTGCGCGGCGCGGAACGGAGATTCCTCTTCGCAGTCGCACCTCGCAAACGCGCCAGAGCATCCCGTGCTCATCGGATACCACCGGACCACCTACAGGAATGACGTCGCGGCCAGAACGCAGCGCGAACCCGCCGCCTCTACCCCGGCCTCCGGCCCCCGGCCCCCGGCCAAATCACTCCCCGCCACAATGTGTAATGTCGTTCCATAGCTTCAGCACGTAGCGTTCACCACGGCGCTCGAAGATGTTCACGGCGGTGTTGTCCTGGACGAAGCTCCGCGCGGCCGCGAGAGGCAGGTCGAGCAGGGCGGTGGCAGCAACGCGTATGGCCGTGCCGTGCGAGACCACTAGAATAGTTCCGCTCTGCGACCCTGCCTCTTCCTCGATGAGTCTGATGCCGGAGGCCATACGGTCCCTCACCTCTCGATACGATTCGCCACCCGGACAGGAGACCTCGGGGTTCCGCGACCACTCGCTGTAATGCGCTGGATTCCGGGACTGAAGATCTTCGAACGACGAGCCTTCCCACTCGCCGCAGTTCATCTCGCGAAGATCGGGCAATTCGCGAACCGACAGATCGGTCGTGGCGGCGATGGCTGCCGCAGTTGCGCGTGCTCTTGGCAGAGTGGAACTGTAGATGGCGATCGGTCGCATGCTCTTGAGCCTCAAGGCCACCTGCCTGACCTGCGCCACTCCGAGTTCCGTGAGTGCGCTGTCACTCCAGCCCTGAGCCACGCCGCGCTCGTTGTCCAGTGTCTGACCGTGACGAATGAGTACGATGGACCGCTTCAAGATTGCGGCTTCCATACGAGCAGCGACGACGCCGTCATCTCGGGTGGTTTCGGCAGGGCCATCAGCTCCAGCATTGTGGGCGCCACGTTCTCGAGAGCCCCTCCATCACGCAAGGTGAAATCCTTCATGCCCGGACCTTGAATCAGAAGCGGAACGGGAGAGGTCGTGTGCGCAGTGTGCGGCTGCCCCGTGGACGGATCGAACATGATTTCGCAGTTGCCATGATCTGCGGTGATGGCCAGCATTCCACCGACAGAGTCGACCGCTGCCGCGATGCGGCCTACCGCGAAATCGGTAGCTTCGACAGCGCTCACGGCTGCAGGCATCACGCCGGTATGTCCGACCATGTCCGGATTGGCTATGTTCATGATGATCACATCGAAGACCCGACCCTGGATTTCGGCGATCACACGATCGGCCAGCTCCGGCAGGGACATGGACGGCTGCAGATCGTAGGTGGCGACCTTTGGGGACGGGACCAGAATCCTTTCTTCGCCGGGTGAGGCGGTGTCAGAGCCGCCGTTGAAGAAGAACGTCACGTGCGCGTACTTCTCTGTTTCCGCGATACGCAGCTGACGCAGGCCACCCTCGGAGAACACCTCGCCGAGATGTCGCTTCACAACCGGTGGCGGGAACAGGACCGGAAGCGTGAACTCTTCGTTGTACCTGACCATCGACAGCAGCTCCACTCGCGGCTTCACGGTTCGGTTGAAACCGGTAAAGGCCTCGTCGTTGAACGCCATGACGATCTGTCTCATGCGATCGGCCCGGAAGTTACAGAAAAGAATGGAGTCGCCATCCGACACCAGACCCCGAGGCAGTTCACCGTCGTCAGTCAGGACCAGCGGCTCCATGAATTCGTCGGTCTTCCCTGCGTGGTTGAAAAACTGCACGGCCTCCATGATGTTAGAGACTCTCGTTCCGACACCGTCGGTCATCAGGTCGTAGCCGCGTTGTACGCGGTCCCACCGCCGATCACGATCCATCGTGTAGTAGCGACCGATCACTGTCGACAGGGCTACCTGCGGAAACCGAGCGATGAGCGTTTCCAGTCTTGCCAGGTTGTCGAGCGCTGAAACTGGTGGTACGTCACGTCCGTCGAGAATGGCGTGCACGAAAATGCGTGGCCGGCCTTCCAGAGCACCGAGCCCGGCTCGGTCTGCCGCTTCGATGAGGCCGTGAAGGTGTTCCTGCAGCGAATGGACGCCGCCATCCGACAGCAGACCAACCAGATGGAGCGCTCTCTCTTCACGCAGCAATCGGTCACAGGTCGCGCGAAAGGCAGCGGTCTGACCGATCGAGCCGTCGCGTGAAGCTTTGGTGATACGGACCATATCCTGATCCACCACTCGCCCCGCGCCGATGTTCAAATGTCCGACCTCGGAGTTCCCCATCTGCCCCTCCGGCAGACCGACCCGCAGACCGGATGCTTCAACGGATGTCCAGGGCGACGTGGCGAAAAGGTGGTCTAAAGCGGGAGTGGAGGCCGCAGCGATAGCGTTGTATTGACCCTCAGCGCGACAGCCGAAGCCATCGAGAACCATGAGCAGGAAGAGAGGTGGTCGCGTCGGCATGAAAATCTGGCTGGCTGCAGTTCACGACGAACTGCGGTGTAGTGTCCGGTTACTACGGAGACTTGACGGAAGTCAGGAGGCTGCTTTCTCTCGCTTGAAAACCATTCCGATATGGTCGGTTGCGCCGGTCTTGAAGTTGATCGAAGTGATGCTGACCAATTCCCAGCCTTCGTCACCAAGGCGGTTGAGTTCTTCTGCCCGACGGGGATCCATCGAGTAATTTTCGGAGCGGACGTTGATGATCTTGTACTCCCACAACTTCATATCCGCCTCCCCTTCACAGAACCATACCCTGACAGGGCGGAGAGTTTAGCACAAGGCTTTCTCCATGGCCCAGGCGGCGAGGTTCAGGCACTGCCGGTGTGGACCTGATCGTAATGTCCGGACGAAAGGGAAGAAGCCCGAAGTTGAAAACTTCGGCCACTTGCGTCGTCTTTGGCAACATCCCCGAGCAGCCGATTCGAGTGGCCAAAGTTTTCAACTTTGGACTTTTTACAGAGGAGAACCGTGACGGCAAATCTCAATCCACCTCCCCTCCCCGCGGCCCTCTTTCGTCACCCGGCGTTGTCGAATCAGCGTTCGCTTTTGCCGCCACTTCCGCTACAGGATCTACCGTGATACCCAGATCCTCGAGCCGTTTCGCGCGCATCAGAGAGGCGATCACAGCCACGACCAGAGTCCCCACGATTATGCCCAGCGAAAGGGTAATCGGAATCTTGTAGATACCCGACACGAGCATTTTCACGCCGACGAACGTGAGCACGACCGCCAGACCGAGTTTCAGGTAGTGGAACTTGTTCATGATGCCGGCCAGCGCGAAATAGAGGGACCGCAGACCGAGGATGGCGAAAATGTTCGAGGTGTAGACGATGAAGGGATCGCGCGTGATGGCGAAGATCGCCGGAATCGAATCGACGGCGAAGATCAGGTCGGTGGTCTCGACGATCAGGAGCACGATGAAGAGCGGCGTCGCCGCCAGTTTCCCATCCACGCGAGTGAAGAATTTCGAGCCGTCGTACTCGGCGGTCACGGGAAGTACTTTCTTCACCAGACGGACCAGCAGGTTCTCTTTCGGCTCGACGACCTCGGCATCCTCGTTGTTCAACGCCATCTTGATTCCGGTGATCACCAGAAATGCGCCGAACAGGTAGATGATCCAGTGGAAACGCTCGAGCAGAGCGGCCCCGAGAACGATGAACGTTCCGCGCATGATGAGCGCGCCGAGGATTCCCCAGAACAGCACCCGATGTTGATAGGCCGGAGGGATACGGAAGAAAGTGAAGAGCAGGATGAAAACGAAAATGTTATCGACGCTCAGCGAGTACTCAATGACGTAACCGGTGACGAACTCCAGCGCCTGTTGACTACCGAGCCAGAAATAGAGGATGACTGTGAAGATTCCTGCGAGGGAGACCCACACTCCTGTCCAGATCAGCGCTTCCTTTGTTTTTACCGCGTGATTCTTGCGATGAAAGACGCCCAGGTCGATTGCCAGCATGGCAATGACGAATAGGTTGAATAATACCCAGGGCCAGAAGCCTAGTGCTGCCATTCAGAATCTCCGATCCACTTCAGATAGTCATCGCCTTGACCGCCGGAGACATCGTTCCAGCAGCGTCTGCGGGCGGGAAGTTAACCGATTCGCCGCTCCGCATCAAACACGCGACGCGTGCAAATACGCCGCCCCCGGCCCTTACCACTGGACAGCGTGACTCGGTCCAGGTTCGCATCGCAAGGACGTAACGCGGCTCGGCGGCGACGCTAATCTACTCAGAACGCGCAAGTTGAACGCAGCTGCTTCGTTGACTTGCTGCCTAGGTGGATGCTACGTTGCCTCACTCACAGCGGAGCGAAACGATGCCGAAAAAAATCCTTCTAGCCGACGACAGCATCACTATTCAGAAGGTCGTCGAGCTTACCTTCTCCGATGGCGACTATGAAGTCATCGCCACCAACAACGGCGCGAGGGCGATCCAGAAGCTCTCGGAGATGCGACCCGACATCATCCTCTCTGACATCATCATGCCGGAGAAGAACGGTTACGAAGTCTGCGAATACGTCAAATCGCATCCCGAGTACCGCAACATTCCGGTGATCCTGCTCACCGGAACATTCGAACCGTTCGATCCGGACCGTGCCGAGAAAGCAGGGTGCGATGCGGTCGTCACCAAGCCCTTCGAATCGCAGAGCCTGATTCACAAAGTCGACGAACTGATTGCACAGGCAGCCTCGCGAGAGGTACAGCCGTCGTTCGAGGCTGCGAGTCCCGCCCCGACGGCCATAGATTCGCCTTTCGCTGACGAGGCCATGGGAGATTCGGCAGGGGAAACGCGGGCCTGGCCTCTACCATCGTTTGCCGGACAGAGCGAACCGTCCGGCGGTTCGCCCTTCGACGAGATGCCGTCGTTCGACGAACAGCCCGCCGCAATCGACGAAGCGACTCCCGAGTACAAACCGCATGGGGACCCGCTATATACACAGGATGAGTCTCCGCTGGACGAGACCTTCGCTTCCGCGCCCCTCTCCGATGACACCTTCGGAAGTTCGTCGTTCGACGAACAGCCGGCCGCCTTCGATGAAGCGACTCCAGCGTACAAGCCGCATGGGGACCCGCTTCACGATCAGGATGAGTCTCCGCTGGACGAGACCTTCGCTTCCGCGCCCTCAGCCGACAGCGCCTTCGGCAGTTCGCCGTTTAGCGATGAACCCGAAACGCACGACGCAGGAATCTTTTCCGGAGCAGCCCCCAGCGAACCGGAGGAACTTCCGTTCGAAGAATCACCGATCGATACATACGGTGGTGGTGAGACCATCGCCTTTCCGAAGATGAGCTTCAACGATCTGCAAAGCTTCCAGCAGCAGAGCGAGTCGGCTGCTCCGGAAGAGTCGCCTGAAGTAAGCGACCATGATCTGTCGCCTACGATTCCGTTCGACTCCGGAAGAAACGCCGAGCTCTCATTCGAGCGTGCGCCCCACGATGGCGATTCCGAAATGTCGCCAGCGGAGCCCGACGCGTTCGCGATGAATCACGTCGACGAATTCGGGGGATTCGGCAGCCCTGACAATGAACAGCAGTCAATGTCTGACCCCGACCAGGCCGCCGGTGCGTGGGACAATCCGGTCGAGAAACCCTCGACGGAATGGTCGTCTCCGGTCGCAACGGATGAACCAGCAGATCAGGAATTCGCAAGCGACGAGGCTGCCGACTCGATCTTCGAAGCTCCGGCGACGCATCGCGAAGATTTCTTCGATACCTCAGAACCGGCAGAGGACGAGGTTCCTGCCCACGGTTCGGCTTCGCCGGATGAGCAGGTGCAGAGTCCCCAGCAGTGGTCGATGACATCCCCGCCGAGCGTCACTCCAAAGTCGCCGACCCTGTCCGAGCCACTCCCGCCCGAAATTGAGGGATCGCCCTACTTCCGACCCGAACCGGGATGGAAACAACCTTCGCCCGCAGCGACCGTTGCTGCTCCGGCCGTTGCCGCCGCGAGTGTTGTCGGTGTCATAAAAAATCTGGCAGATCTCGAGTTGTCTGACGAGCAGGTAGACCGCATCGCGCGCCGCGTGGTGGAGATGATGTCCGAGCAGATCGTGCGAAACATCGCCTGGGAAGTCATTCCCGATCTCGCTTCGATCATCGTCAAGGAACGAATCAAAGAACTGGAACAGGAAGCGTAAACACCACAGCAGGAATTGAAAAGGCGACCTCACGGTCGCCTTTTTCGTTTTCGAAGAATGATGAAGGCCGAGATTGCATCATGACCGTCTCATTCACGACCCGAAGTTGAAAACTTCGGCCACGAAACTGCGGCTCGGCACCTTGTGGCCGGAGTTTTCAACTCCGGTTGTGCCGCGCCGCCGAGGCTGAGATTGCATCACTCAGTGCTCAGTGAAGTAGCTGGCCAGATCGTCGGCAACCTCTTCAGCAGCCTCGTCGACCTTCTCGCCCTGCCGTCCAGCGTGCCGGATCTTGGCAACAATCTTTCCTTTCGAATCGCGAAGGATCACTTCGACACCGACGCCCGCCTGAGCGAGATGTCCACCGGCGTAAGGAATCCACTTCTTCCCCTGGCTGGCACGCTCGGCCCAGTACACCGCAGTCTCTGAGGTCAGTGTTCCCTTCGTCCCTTTCCCGCGGCGATCCATGGCCGACTCGAAGGTCTCCTCCAGAGTCAGGCCGATCGATTTCGAGCTCACCTCGGAAATGTTCTTTACCGAATTGATCCTGATTTTATAGTCTGAGAGCTTCACCGAAGGATCGACCCATACCCAGTCGAGGCCATCACCTTCGACCATGCCGGTGTAGTCACCGATGATGCCCTTGACTTCACCTTGTTTGAACTCGTCCGTATCGACGAGCCGATCACCACGAGCGAAGGCTTCCGGTGCTGAAGCGACCTGAAGTAGTAGAACCACAGACAGCGAGAGCAGAACTTTTCGTAGCATGAGATCCTCCGGGTTCGATTTAATGGACGATTGTTTCCTAGTCTCTACCACAATTCTGCGATCTGGATCACGCTTCCGGACAAAGGTTGACCACGGATGAAAATCTACACAAAGGGCGGCGACAGAGGCGAAACCTCACTTCTCGGCGGCGGACGAGTCCGCAAAGACCATGAACGTATCGAGGCTTACGGGACCACGGACGAGCTGAATTCGGTCCTTGGAGTCGTGCGTGCTTCGAACCCGGGATCGATCCTCGACGAATCACTTCACCGAATCCAGATGGATCTCTTCGAGATTGGTGCGCACCTCGCGGCCAATCCTGGCGACGAACGTTTCGCAGGTGTAGGCAGCGAGCGAATCCTGGAACTCGAAGAAGAGATCGACCGGATGGAACTGGAACTGACACCGCTGAAGAATTTCATCCTTCCAGGCGGGCACCCGTCCGCTGCACAACTCCACATCGCCAGGACCGTCTGCCGACGCGCGGAGCGACTGATCGTGGCCCTGCACGAGTCATCAGAGACCATGAACTCCACCCTCACCTACCTGAACCGTCTCTCAGATCATCTTTTCGTAGCCGCCCGCTACGCCAATCACCTACAAGGTATCGAAGACATACCGTGGGTGAGGCGAATGGAGAATGGAGAATGAAGAATGGAGAATGAAAAGGCTGAACGCGGCGTGATTTCACATTCTGCATTCTGCATTCTCCATTCTCCATTCGTTTGACCACCATCTGGAAATCACCTAGAATCCGCGTCCTCAGTCGACCAGACGACTGATGGGGGAGCGCCAGCTTCCTTTGCAGCGAAGAATCGGGGCATAGCTCAGCCTGGTAGAGCGCACGGTTCGGGACCGTGAGGTCGGAGGTTCAAGTCCTCTTGCCCCGACCATTTCTTCGCAGGGAAAACACCGCAGCGAGTTGCGAATCCAATTCACACTGAGCCGGCAAGACGCGGCGACGCAGGCGGATCGACGTCATTCCGATGAGCCGCGCGATCTTCCGAAGTCCCGCAGCCGTAGCTGCGAAGAGGAATCTCCGATCCGCGCAGAAGCGGTCGAGATGACTCACCCCCGAGGGGCGGAACGGAGATTCCTCTTCGCCTCACACCTCGCAAGCCGACCAGAGTATCCAGTGCTCATCGGAATGACGCCGCGTTTGAGACCCGCGATGCGGCGGTCCTGCCTCTACTCCGGCCCCCGGCCCCCAGACCCCGGCTCTTCATCCTTCTGCGTTCTGCGTTCTGCGTTCATCAGCTTACAATCTCCAGCCATGAGACTGCTACAGGCGACACTCCTGATTTTCCTCTCCGCAAGTTCACTCCTCGCCTGGGGTGAGAAGGGACATTCCATCGCCAATGAAGCCGCCACCTTCGGCACGCCTGCAGCCATGCCGGCCTTCTTTCACCGCGCCTACCCACAGATCATTTACCTCGGATACAACCCCGACCGCTGGCGGGGAGCCGGCGTCTCCCTCGATGCCGTCAACGGCCCCAACCATTTTCTCGATTACGAATACGTCGGGCACTTGAAGCTGCCACCAAACCGGTATCAGTTTATCGACCTGCTCTACACCAGTGGCACCTTGCGCCGGTTCGGGATCGAGAACACAACCTCCGGGTTCGTTCCATGGCGTGTGGCCGAGATCAGCGAACAACTGACCAATCAGTGGCGGCTCTGGCGTTCGTCCGATCCGGCCAGCATCGAGCAAAATCAGATCGAGCAGGAAATCATCTTTCTCTCCGGCATCCTCGGGCACTTCGTCTCTGATTCCGCGAATCCACATCACGCTTCGATCAACTTCAACGGCTGGGTGCTCGAGAATCCGCAGCGTTATCCGAACGACTGCGAAACTCATGGCCGCTTCGAGACTCAGTTCGTGTCGAAGATGATCGTGGCAATGGAGGTCTTTCCGCAGGTGAAATCTGTCGTACCGCGCACCGACTACTTCACCACTGCGCTCGACCTCATCAAAGATTCCCGCGCACAAATCGAGACCATCTATCGCATCGATCGCGACGGCGGATTCACGGGAAAGGGAACGAGCGAGGGACGAAACTTCGCCGTCGGAAGACTAGCCACTGGCGCATCCATTCTTCGCGACCTCTGGTACTCGGCATATCTGAACTCCGAAGCGCCTCCGCCATCACTTCGTTGATCGAAACCAGGCAGGCGGCAGAAGCGAGCATCCCTGTCCGGGGAGCCCGCTGGCTCGAAGTCATGATCGTCGCCAGCCTCCTCGCTCTGGCCGCTCTGACTCTCTATCGAAGCTGGGGACTCTGGCCGTACATCCTCATCGATGTCGGGCGTGACCTCACCATCCCCGGACAGATTCTGGAAGGCCGTCACCCTTACCTCGACGTTCAGTATTACTACCCGCCTGTCGCGCCCTACCTACTGGCCCTGCTCTGCGCAGTCTTCGGGCAAAGCCTCTCTTCCTTCGCGCTGATCGGATTGCTGATTTCCCTGGTCACCGCCACGGCTCTTTACCTGATCGTTCGATCCGGCGGAAGCGTGATCGGTGCCGGGGTGGCAACCATGCTGTTCCTCGCCATCAATCTCACCGGAGCGTCGACGGGTAACGCCAACTTCGTCTTTCCTTACGCGCATGCAGCGACGATCGGAATCATGTTCGTTCTGCTGTTCACCTTTTCACTCCATCGTTACACCTTCGTCAGCCGCCATGACGGATGGTTCGTTGCGACCCTGCTTACGGGAATCGCAGCCTCTTTGTCGAAACTCGAATTTGCGCCTCTGGTCGTCGTCACCTTCCTCGCTGCTGCGGTCATCCATCGATTTCCATTGCGCCGACTAATGTGGGCAGCGCTTTTTTCGACCGCGCTGCTGGCCGCAATGGCCATTTCCTTCCACACGACCGAGCCTGGAAGACACTGGCTGTCCGACAACATTCTGCTCAGCTCTCTGGTCAGCAACAAAGGCGCCCGGCTCTTCTACGCGCAGGTGGCCGGTACAGCGCAGGCGGCCGAAAACATCTCCAGGCTTTTTCTATCGGTAGCTCTGGTCGCTGCGCTGGTGGCGATGCTGGCTCTCTTCGACCGTCCACGCTCTTCCCTGACACTCTGGCGCAGTCGAGCTTTCAAGCTTCTGATGCTGATGGGCATCGGAGCACTTTCGTACTTCCTCGCTGACCCGCTCTTCTTCCGCGGCTGGATCGTCATCGAGCTGCTGCTCGTTGCATGGCTGGGCCTGCGAGATCGCAGGCACCCCCTGCTTCTGGTGGCGCTGCCAGCTCTCATGTGCGCAATGCGCATCGCCCTCAACCTCACGCCATCCTGGTACGGCTTCTTTCTGATCGTTCCGACGTACGCAGACGTAGCCTGGACACTGTTCATCTATCTTCCAGAACGTGGCCTCTACTCGGAGCGAACCTCCCGTCTCCTGATTCCTATGTTTCTGATGATGGCCATCGGAGCGCAGATGCAGCAGGCCCAGGTATGGCCGCGGCGCGCACGCCCCGTCACCTCGCCGATGGGGACGGTCTGGGAGACCAGCATTGAGCGATCGGAAGTGCTGCAGAGCGCGATCGATCACCTGCGGGCGAGAAGGTCACAAAGCCTGATCGTCTTCCCGGAAGGTGTAGGAATCAACTACCTGAGCGGTGTGCCGAACCCGACCCGCTATCACACCTTCATCCCGCCGGTTTCGGACGATGCAGGAACCGAGGGAGAAATCATTCAGAACCTCGAGGAGACGCGACCGCAGCATGTGGCGGTGTTTTATCGCGATACGCAGGAGTTTGGTTATCGAGGGTTCGGGGTGGATTACAACATCCGCCTGGCCGGATGGATCAAGCAGCATTACCACGTCGAGAAACAGTGGCTCCGGCCCTCGTTCTACCTGGTGTTGATGGAGCGCAACCAGCCCCAGAAATGATCGCACCCTCTCCCGCTGTTCTCCATGGCGAGGTAATCAGATGAAAACAGCAGCCCTTCTTTTCTGCAGCGTCATTCTGTCGTTTCCACTGGGGGCGCAGACTTCTCAGCCATCTCTTCAGGAAAAAGTCGACGTCAATCTCGTTCTGCTCGACGCCACCGTCACTGATAACAAAGGCAACCAAATCCTCGGACTCACCCGAGAGGACTTTACGGTGCTCGAGAACGGGGTTCCCCAGACCGTCGACTCGATCGACTACTTCACCAATCGGACCTTACTTTCCGCTCCGGAAAACCGCGCTGCCTTCAAAGTGGAGCGTGTCCGCGAGGAACGCTACTTCGTACTCTTTTTTCATAAAGCCCTGGACAGTTCCCTGCGCAGCGATCTGATTCAGGCGCGACGCGACGCCGAATCTTTCGTTGCGACGAGACTGCGGCCGGAAGACAAAGTTGCCGTGGCGGGATACGACGCCCGGCTCAAGATCTACAGCGATTTCACCAGCGACAAAGCCCAGTTACGGAAAGCCCTCTCGGAAGCCTCCAGCTTCTCACTCGGACTCAGAAAAGTCCCCGTGGGTTCGAAGCCGGATTCGATCATGAGCAACATCGACATCAAGAAAATGATCAATGACACCGGAAACATCTACGAAGGACTCGAACTACTTGGTGAGGCAACTCGCCAGATCAAAGCTCGCAAGGCGGTGATGCTCTTTACCCCGGGAATCGGGGAGCCGGGAACTCTCAGCGCCAGCATCCCTCTGAACGAGGACCACTACTACGATCCGATGCGCAATGCGCTGAATGAATCGAACGTGAGTGTTTACCCGATCTTCCTCTACCGGAATGCAGTGGGATTCAACGCTGTCGAAGATGCGCTCGGACGCGTCGCCGTCGATACCGGAGGGGAGTATTACGCGCGACCGGTGAGCTTTCTCACTCCACTCAAGCTGATCGAGAAGGAAAACAGCGGCTATTACCTGCTCAGTTACTACAGCCGCAAGCCGGAAGGAAAAAGCGGTTATCAGGCCGTAAACGTCTCCGTTCGCGGACGTGAGTTCAAGGTGAAAGCACGCAAGGGCTACGGGTACTGACTTCGACCGCGAATCAACGCGTTGCCACGAATTGCCATCGCACTTCGTCTCCGGGGCTCAGTTGTGCGAGCTTCCATAGATCTGCGCGAATGACGGTCATCGGCTGCTGATAGCCGCCGGTGACCGGCCCGTCCGGCCCGAGAATGACCAGATCCCCATTGGGGTGCCACTGCACGGTACCGAACTGCGTTCCGCACGATGGCAGTGAGGGAGAAGGAGTCGGTGAGACGTTCCTGTTTCGAATCCGGATTCCAACGCGATCGAGTGCGGGCGTAACGACCCATCCACGCTCATTGAGCAGAAGTCGTTCGGACTCCGGCAACGGATGCGGCCCGGCTACCACGCGTATCGAGGTCCTTTCGCTACCGGTTCGATACGTGGCGGTGCCTTCTGAACCCGCTGCGGTCCCGACAAAGAGCCCAGCGTCGGCGGCCAGCACAGCCGGGAAGAACGCGTACTCGAGTGCAGGATCAACCCAGCCACCGCGAACCGAAATGTAGCCGCGGAACCCGCCACTGATTCTGCCGAATGAGACAAGATCTCCAGCCGCGGCCCGAATCTCCTCTCTGCATGAAACAGTTACGCCGTTCCGCTGCACCGGAATGTCAGGGCCGCCCCAACCCAGTAGAACGTCTGTGAGCATGCGCAGTTCCGGGCCCACCACGCAGACCTCGAGGACCGTGGCGTCGGATCGGTTGCGCGCCGCGGCGTTGGCCGCTGTGACGGCGAGATTGTCGAAAAACCCACTGGCCGGGAGGCCCTGCCTGACTCTGGCCTGGTTCCCGGCTTTCACGATCATCGTCCGCTGGCCGGGACGGAGCACACGAACGTCGACCTCACTCGAGGGAGCTTCCATGACGGGTCCCACTCTGACTTTCGCAGCCGGCAGCAGATCAAGCGTAGGTGTGATGCGAACCTCGTCACCCGCCTGAATCAGAGCGGGAGATTCAGCGGTCGGACTCCAGAACTCTTCGGCACAGCGTCCGATGATGTTCCACCCACCGGGAGAGTCAGCTGGATAGAAAGCCGCCATCGAACCGGACACCGCGAACGAGCCTCCCGCTACGTTCGATCGCGAGGTCTGCTTTCGCGGAAGATGCCATGCCTCAGGCAAGCCGTCCAGATAAACAAAGCCTGGCCTGAAGCCCGCGAACCGCGCCTGCAACCTTGCCTCGCTCATCTGTTCGATGAAATTCTCCAGCGACTGATTCGCCGAGGAAAGAAGCAGTGAAAGGTCAGGTGCATAGTCCTGGTGAAAACTGACCTCCAGCGTGTGGACCTGCCTCGCAAACTGAACGACAGAGATTTTTGAGACGCGCAACATTTCCTGCAGGCAAAGATCCGTGAACTCGCTGCGGTGCTCCGCGTCTCGGAAGATCACCAGCAGGGAGTCGAATCCCGGAATGACCGCTACGGCTCCCGAGTTCGCCAACGCACCTGCCGCCGCGTGTAGCTCTGCTGCCCCGATCGAGGTCTCGAACGAAATGAGGACTGCCGCATCCCCGGCGGGCGCAATCTGTCGAATCATCAAGCGCGATCATCGCATGTGACGCGGGCCGGGGGCCGGGGTTTGGGGGCCGGAGCCGGAGCGCGCATGGCGAACAACCAACACACACGGAGCCCCGGAGGGGCGGCATCTCTTTAGCCACGGCCGTGAGGCCGTGGACCGCGCATCGCGACGAATTCAAGAGCCCCGAAGGGGCGGCATCGCGACTTCCG
>JBKJUK010000030.1:0-4824 GCA_046590705.1 Thermoanaerobaculia bacterium | reverse complement strand
ACTTCATCGTTCTGCGTTCTGCGTTCTGCGGTCATCAGCCCCCCGACCCCGGCCCCCGGTCTCGTCACTGCCACCTCATCGCCGCTCTCCTCATCCGTCTCTCTGCTCTCCTTCTTTCGATGGTAGAGCCAAACCAGGATCGCGATTACGGCGATGGCGATCAGGCCGTACTTTTCGATGTTGGCAGCACGTCCGAGCAGCGTCTCCACGGCTCGCCCGAAGTAATATCCGAGGTAGGCGATCAGAGTGGCCCAGATCGCACAACTGAGCGCCTGCAGGATCAGGAAGCGGCCGAGCGCGATTTTCGTGATCCCGAAAGCCACAGCGCTTGCGAGCCGGAATCCGTACAGATACTGCGTCACGAAGATTGAGGCTGCTCCGTACTTCTCGAGCAGGCGAATCGATTTGGCGAGATGTTTCTTCAGCTTCGGATAACGGGTAAGCAGTCGAACGCCCTGGGTGCGTCCGAGGTAGAACCACCAGAGATGTCCGACATAAGAGCCGAGAAAGGAGATACCGATGACCAGAGGAAGGCTCAGCAATTTCCTCTCTGCGAGGAAACCTGCCACGACTACGACCGTCTCCCCTTCGAAGAAAGTGCCGATGAAGACGCCGAGGTAACCGAGCTTTTCGATCAGCTCGTCAGGAGACATTGAGCATCCAGTTGCAAGATTGGGTGCCGGTTACTTCGGACCGTGTACCGAGGATGACCGATGCTCCTGATTCTCCACGATTCGGAGGATTTTCTCGAGCAGGGTCCAGATCTGCTGCAGGTTGTCCTCAATCAGATCGAGTCTGCTTCCCATGTCGTCGCTGTCAAGCTCTTCGATCAGGTCCCGGAAGTTTGGATCGTTGAACTTCTGCTCGCCGGTACCTCTGGAGGCCTGCGTGTCATCGGCGTCGAACTCCTTGGGATAGAAGCGCTCGATCATCTTCTCGATCGAACTCTGGGGTGCGATGAGCGGTATCACAATCGTGCCGAGTTCTGTCTCGAGGGCGGTGAGGGTATCGAGGTCCGTCGGATCGACCATGGCTACCTCGATTCGCGTGCCTTCCATCCGAATGGGGATGGCACGGCAGTCACGCGCCGTTTGACCGCTGATGCGCCTGAGGAGCTTTTTCGGGATATCGATGTGAAAAAGGCTGATGCATGGAATGTCGATCTGCTTGGAGAGGAAGGCCGCCAGCACGTTCTCATCAATGAATTTGAGTTCGACCAGCGTGGATCCGAATTTCTTGCCTGTACGCTGCTGTTCCGCGAGGGCGACGTGCATCTGAACCTCGTCGATGAGGTTCGCCGCCAGCAGCATTTCTCCGAGGTTTCTCTTGTCCAACAATGGCTCCTGAACTGAGCGCAGCATGGTAGCAGGGAAAGGAGGCCGGGGGCCGGGGCTCTGGGGCCGGGGTTTCGAAGTCAGTAGCGCAAGGCTACTTCTCGCCGAGAGCCCCGAAAGGGGCGGCATCGCATTAGCCCCACCCGTGAGGGTGGGGTTGACGCGCCCGAAATTCCGTCGGAGCCCCGAAAGGGGCGGCATCGCGACTTCCTGACGCCCAAACATTGCCTGACTATTGGCTGCAGTCTGTCGCCGAGACCATGTGATCTCACAGTTCGAGAGGTGCCGGCTCTCCGCGCCTAAGCAGCAGCCACGCAATGAGTCGCCCGACCTCGCGGACAAACATTCCACTTCAACTCTGCCTTTGTGCAGAGGAGAGTGAAGTTGAACAGACCCGGAAAAGAAACACTCTCATCACGCGTCTACGAAACGTTCCCTGATTCCCGCTACGGCCACGTACCCGTAGCCGCTGAGGAACAGCAGCAGAAACGGAATTCCGATGAAGAGCCCGGCCTTCACGAAGATGACCAGCGCGCCGAGAAAGAACAACGCCAGCAAAGCCTCTGCAAGTGGAAGGCGCGGCGCCCGGTCGCTTTTCGCAGTGGCGGTGGTCCCATGCTTCGGTGTTCTGCTGAAGTAGCCACCACGCTGCATCATGCCTTCAATGACTGCTGAGGCATTGGTGACGGACAGTCCAATCCCGAGTGGCATCACCGAGACCAGTTCTTTCCAGCCCGGACGCCGGTTTCCGATTCGTTTCTGGCCTTCGATGTAGAACAGAAGAAGCGACGCGATCGAACTACTGAAGAGGATGAGATCGACCGCCAGAATCCACTCCTGCTGCAGACGGTGGCGGATCTCGAGCGACGGCACGAGCAACAATGCCAGGCAGAGAGTCAACAGGTAGGCAGAGTTGTTGGTCAAGTGGAAAAGCGCTTCCAGCTTGACCTTCAGGGGAAGGCGCGATCGCAGCAACGATGGGAGAATCTTTCGTGCGGTCTGAATCGAACCTTTGGCCCAGCGATGCTGCTGTCCCTGAAATCCGCTGAGCGAGGCTGGCAATTCAGCAGGCACCATGACCTCGGACATGAACACAAACCGCCACCCCGCCAGTTGCGCGCGATAAGAAAGATCGAGATCTTCCGTCAGCGTCGAGGCGGACCAGCCACCAGCCTGCTCGATTGCTTCACGCCGCCAGATTCCAGCTGTCCCATTGAAATTGAAGAATCGACCGTCCAGATAGCGCGCCGCCGATTCGATGGCGAAGTGTCCGTCGAGGAAGAGCGCCTGCACCCGAGTGAGTAGCGTTTCTTCGCGATTCAGGTGTCCCCACCGGGCCTGCACCATGCCGATATTATCGGCCCGCGAAAACTCCGGGACCAACTGCAGCAAAATGTCAGGTGATGGAAGAAAATCAGCATCGAAGATCAGAAAAAGACTAGCCTCACTGAGAGTCAGGCCATGCGCCAGTGCCCCGGCCTTGAATCCTTCCCGTCCAGGCCGCCGGATGTGATGGATCTGGTGTCCGGGCAAAACTCCGGCGAGTCTCTGCTCGACCAAAGCAGACGTCTCATCCGTGGAGTCGTCGAGCACCTGAATCTCCAGGACTCCCGGATACTGCAGCGCCAGAGCAGCATCGATCAGCCGCACGGCCACATTCGGCTCATTGTACAGAGGCAGCTGAACGCACACCGATGGCCATGGCGAGGTAGAAGTGAAGTGGGATGGCTTCTGCAGGCCCGCCTTCCGGCAGATTCTGACAAGATGCAGACGGTGAACACTGTAGACGGACAGCACCGCCAGGATCGCGTAATAGGCGACTACGATCAGGACATCAGTGAAAGGAGTGTTCATCGGATTTTTCTGCGGCTCATTCTACTCGGGGCAGTCGTCGCAGCACTTCCGACGCTCCAGTCGCGGATCGGACTCCCGGCCATGCTGGCCGGATATGCCATTGCCGCCGCCATCTGGTGGACGCTCCCCGCACCATCTACGTTGCTCAGACCGGCAGCGGTGCTTTCTCTGGCGATCCTGCTGCGAATTATCCTCCTGGTACCAGAGCCAGCGCTGTCGGGTGACGTCTATCGTTACCTCTGGGATGGCCGGGTCGCGGCTGCCGGAATCAACCCTTACCGGTACGCTCCTGACGCCCCGGAGTTGCGGGCTCTTCGCACCGAATGGCATTCGCGAATCAATCATCCGGAAATCGCCACGATCTATCCACCATTTGCACAGGCACTGTTTCTCCCCGTCGGCGCGTGGGTCCTGGCATTGCCACTCTGGAAACTCCTGCTGCTGTTCAGCGACGCAGTTGCGGCCCTCCTGCTCTGGCGTTTGAATCCGACGTTTGCGATTCGATACCTGTTCTGTCCCCTGGTTCTCGTCGAGGTTTCCTGGAGCGGACATCTGGAAGGTGTCGTCGCTTGTCTGCTGCTGGCCTGCTTTGTGAGCGCACGCGAGCAGCGGTGGCACTCGAGCGGACTGCAACTGGCACTGGCTTTCCTGACCAAGATCACGCCCCTGGCAGTGCTGCCGTCATTGTTGAAGCGTTCGCGATGGAGAGTGTTTCCTTCTTTCATCTTAGTGTCTGCCGGTCTCACCGTTCCCTTCATATTCAGCGGCTGGTTCATGCCCGGCTTTGCTGCGTACGCGCAACGCTGGTCGTTCAATTCACCCGCATATGCTGCTGCAGAAATGGTGGTCCGCAAACTCGGAGTCAGCGAACTTCTCAAGCAGCTCTTCACGCTGATGAAAGACCCGCTGTCGCTGGAGTCCATTGCGCCTTTCGTCTATCGCTCGCTCTATCCGGAAATGATCGCGCGGGGCATGCTGGCGCTCTGCATTGTTCTGGCCCTCGTATTGATTCTGCGAAGAGCCAGAACGATGGAGAGCGAGTTCGCGCTGCTTCTTTCTGCGCTGCTTCTGCTCGCTCCGACCATCCACCCCTGGTACTGGGTGCCGGTGCTGCCCTTCGCTCTGTTGTCGGGCCACAGAACGCTGCTGCTCCTGGCTGTCGTCAGTCCTACTTCTTACCTGCTGTACGACGGAGTTGCGCCGGCGACGGTGATGGCTTTTTGTTACGGACTACCAGCAATCTTTTTTCTATACACGACGGTCGGTCGTCTCGAAAAGCCTTACAGGGCCGGAGGTCCGGCATCGCTGTAGCCCAGGCCGGTCAGGCCCAATGGCGTCAAGTTTAGAGCTAAAATATGGGTGAGAGCACTCGGCGGGTATACACGCGTGACTAGGGCGTGTAGGTCTTCGCGCCGGAGGCGCGACAGAGGGTAGCCGGTGGCGAAGCGAAGCGCCGCCACCGGGTGTTGCACGCAACAACACAACCGCCCCGGCGGGGCGGAAGAACTCCGAAAAAATGGAGCCAAAGCCTTATTGTCTGCTGGGTAGTCGCGATTTCGGCCCGCATGACCGCATCACTTCTGCCGCCCCGCCGGGGCGGTAAAACCCGCTGCTGGTTGATCCGGTGGCGGCGCTT
>JBKJUK010000252.1:0-3474 GCA_046590705.1 Thermoanaerobaculia bacterium | reverse complement strand
TGGCGCGGTACGGGACGCGCTCCCAGAGTACTCACAGCCATAACATCTCAGCTCACGGTGCAGAAATACCGCGGTCACGCACCGAATCATTCCGAATCGCTGACGGTGGTCATGGACGAAGAGTTAATCGGGGTGCAGAGAGAGCAGCCGCAGCGCAGGCCAGAGCAGTTAGCACCGGCCGCACCATCGGTCCGACTAGTTCACGCAGGTTGATGGAACCGAGCCACGATGAGCTTCCGGATTGCCTGCTTCCTTCTTCCCCTTTTCCCGCTCGCGGCGCGACTGCGAAGCGAGCCTGACCTTCTGCATGAGGCAGTGGCCATCGTCACCGG
Organism: Thermoanaerobaculia bacterium; assembly: GCA_046590705.1. Lineage (GTDB taxonomy): Bacteria > Acidobacteriota > Thermoanaerobaculia > Gp7-AA8 > Gp7-AA8 > JBKJUK01. The sequence goes on along the minus strand of JBKJUK010000252.1, from coordinate 3,142 downwards.
CAACGGCAATGCCGCACACGTGGTCGCTGCTACACGCAGGGCTCGTCAGGCAGGAATCCGAGTCGGACTGTCACTGCCGCAGGCGCGCGCAATTCTTCCGCGACTCATCGCCAGAGGACGTGACGTCGAATGTGAACGAGCCGCACAGGAAGCCCTGCTGGAGATCGGTGAGCAGTTCTCCCCCCGCGTGGAAGACGCAGGCGAAGGGATCGTCTATCTCGATCTCAGCGGCATGCATGCGCACTACGCTTCGGTCTCCTTACGTGAAGCTGATGAGAGCCGCTGGCTGCTCGATGCGGAGCGGAGCCTCGCGCAATCAGCGGTGAATACCGGTGCCATCGCCTTTCTGCCAATCCGCGTCGGCATTGCCGCAAGCAAGCTGGCCGCACGCATCGCCGCAGAATCACCGCGAACACCGGTCATCGTGCCACCAGGCGAAGAGCAGTCCTTTCTCGCACCTCTTCCTCTGACACGACTGACACCGCAACTCGAAGCCTCAGCTACGTTGAGCCGCTGGGGGATTGCCTTCGTCGGCGAACTGGCCGGCCTCCCCGAGGGCGAGGTCGCCACACGCCTCGGAGAGATTGGCCGGGCACTTCATTACGCAGCACGCGGGATTGATCCGACACCACTCATTCCGCGGCAGCTTCCCCCGCTGTTCGAGGAAGGGACCGATCTGGAATGGGCCGCGGTATCACTCGAACCTTTCCTCTTCATCGCTAATGCTGCACTGGACCGGCTGGTGCGCCGGATGGAGATCCAGGGCTTTTCCTGCACCAGGCTGACCATTTCTCTACGCCTGGAACCGGATGGTTTCTACGATCGCAGCATCGAACTTCCCGCGCCGACACGCGATGTAAAGACCATGCTCACGCTGCTGCGCCTCGATCTCGAAGCGAATCCTCCCGGGGCACCGGTGGCAGGTTTCACACTGCGTGCTCACCCCGACCGGCCTCGCCGCGCACAGCTGTCACTGTTCGGTCCTCCAGCCATGTCTCCCGACAAACTGGCTACCTCGATCGCCCGCATCGCTTCACTCATCGGCCCTGATCGCATCGGCACTGCCGAAATCATGAACACCTATCGTCCCGAAGCGTGTGAAGTACGCGCATACGATCCGCCACCTCCACCTGAGATCCGCAGAAAGCCTCGACGAAATCGAGGACTGCTGGCCGTACGCGTGTTTCGTCCACCCGTGGAACTGGAAGTCGTGGTGGAAGAAGGCCAGGAAACACGACGGCAGGTTCGTTCGCGCATCGCCGAGGCTACAGGTGAAAGTCAGCCGCTTCGCGATCCTGCGTCGGGTGAATTCATCATCCTCCGTCCCGGTGACCTCGGGTACGACAAGCGAAGCTTCGTAAAAATGAGCCCGGTGGAGAAAAGTCTGCTGGAGGAAGACCGTCCGCCCTATCTCCCTGACACGCAACTGAAGTCGATCAAAGCCATCACCGAAGCCCACGATCCACGCAGTTTCACTCCAACGCCCATGCGGATCGAAGGAACCGTCCGCGTAGCCTCCGGCCCCTGGCGACTCGAGGAAGGCTGGTGGTCCGACTCCCCCGCTGCGCGCGACTACTGGGACCTCGAACTCACAGGCGGAGCCGTTTATAGGGTGTTCCACGAGCGAAGCTCGGGAAGGTGGTGGGTGGATGGGATGTATGACTGATTGAAGCGAATGGAGAATGTTGAATGGAGAATGTTGAATGAGTGAGGCGGGGAGTCAGCGCGATATTCAGCGGCGGACGTTTTTGTTTGCTGTCGACGCAGTTACGATCTATGGGTATTTGAGCCGCGACTTGCGCCCGCTTGCAAACCAGTTTCTTAGATCTGCTACATCTGTTGGCGCCAACATGGAAGAAGCATCTGCTGCGTCCTCCAAGCCCGACTTCATCAACAAGTGCAACATCGCTTTGAAAGAGGCGCGCGAGGCCCACTACTGGCTGCGTCTGTTCATCGCAACAAATCTGCTGGGAACAGAGATTTCAGCACCCCTGCTGACGCAGGCTAACGAAATCATCTCCATCCTCACAACAATCGTCCGTAACTCAAAAGCAACTGCCTCCCGCGGTAGTTCCAATGGATAAAGACCCCAACATTCTCCATTCTCCATTCTCCATTCTCCATTCTAGAGACCTCGACACCCGCGGTCTTCCTTCTTCTTCCGCCGGTGCGCGGAAGGAAAAGTCTCGTCAGCGTTCCTGGAAGTCTCCTGCATCGCGACATGACGCCCGGCCTTATGTAGAGTTGCATGCGGCGTCGGCGTTCTCTTTTTTGAATGGAGCCTCGCTCCCCGAGGATCTGGTGCAGCATGCTGCAGCACTCGATCTGTCTGCGATGGCGCTGGTCGATACCAACGGCGTCTACGGCGCTCCACGCTTCTACGCAGCCGCAAAGAAAGCAGGCCTACGCCCGCTTGTCGGCGCCGAAGTAATTCTCGAAGGCCTCTACTCCGGCCCCCGGCCCCCGGCCCCCGGCCCGATCGCGCCTCCGCTCACGATCACTCCCGAACCAAACCCCGACCCTCCCCGCCTCACCCTGCTGGCCGAGAGCCGGACCGGCTATCGAAACCTCTGTCGCCTGCTGACCGCCGGAGCTCTCCGGCACGAGAAAGGAAAAGCACGGTACTCATGGGAACTGTTAGGGCAATACACCGAGGGTCTGCACTGCATCACCGGTGGTGACGAAGGAGTGGTCATTCAGACGCTCCGACAGCAGGGACTCGACTCCATGCGCAAAACAGTCGACATGATTCAGAATCTTTACCCGGGCCGCACCCATGTCGAGTTGCAGCGCCATCATCGCCGGGAAGAAGAGCATGCAAACCAGGCTCTTATGCGGGCGGCCCGTGCCCTGCGCCTTCCACTCATCGCCACCAACGGCGTGCGTCACGCCTCACCGGGAGAAAAACAACTGCTCGACGTGTTGACCTCAGTCCGTCTCGGTAAGAATCTCGATCGCCTCGGCAGACTTCTGCATCCCAATGCCGAGCGTCATCTCAAAACGACCGGAGAGATGAACGATCTTTTTGCCGATCTGCCCGAGGCGCTGGATGCGACCTTCGCGTTGTCAGAGAAGCTCTATTTCACGCTCGACGATCTTGGTTATCAGTTTCCGGAGTATCCACTGCCGGAGGGGGAAACAC
>JBKJUK010000160.1:0-5940 GCA_046590705.1 Thermoanaerobaculia bacterium | reverse complement strand
GAGGAACGGACGGAGCTTCTTAGAGCGTGAGGGGTGACGAAGTTTCCGCAGCGCTTTGGATTCGATCTGCCGGATGCGCTCACGAGTTACGTTGAATGAGCGACCGACTTCTTCCAGCGTGTGCTCTGAACCGTCACCGACACCGAAGCGCATTTTGAGAACCTGCTCTTCGCGTGGAGTGAGCGTGCGCAGAACCTTGTTGGTCTGCTCTTTCAGATTTGCCACGATGACGTGATCGATCGGGGAGACCACTCCGCGATCCTCGATGAAGTCTCCGAGATGCGAATCTTCCTCTTCACCGATCGGGGTCTCGAGGGAAATCGGCTCCTGGGCGATCTTCATGATCTTGCGAACCTTGGACACATGCATGTCCATACGTTCAGCAATCTCTTCGGCGATCGGTTCGCGCCCGAGTTCCTGCACCAGGGCGCGGGAAGTGCGGGTAAGCTTGTTGATGGTTTCGATCATGTGAACCGGGATACGGATGGTGCGGGCCTGATCGGCGATGGCCCGCGTGATGGCCTGACGAATCCACCACGTCGCATACGTTGAGAATTTGTAGCCACGGCGATACTCGAACTTCTCGACAGCTTTCATCAGGCCGATGTTCCCTTCCTGAATCAGGTCGAGGAACTGGAGTCCGCGGTTGGTGTACTTCTTGGCGATTGACACGACCAGGCGGAGGTTGGCCACGATGAGTTCCTGCTTGGCCTGTTCAGCCTCGTCCTCTCCGGAGCGAATCTCCCGAATGGTCTTCTTGATTTCCTCGTGCACCACACCAAACTGCAGTTCGAGCTCACCGAGCTTTTCCTGATATTTGGTGATGCGGCGCTTGTAGAAATCTTTGCGGGTTTTGTCCTTCTCCCGCTTGAAGGCCTGCTCGTCTTTTCGGATCATCGAGGAAGCAAGCGAAAGCTCGTTATCGATGTCCTTGAGCTTGTTGATCATCCGATTACGCGTCTGCGGAGTGAAGTCAATCTGGCGAACCAGATCGGTCATCTCCGACATCAGCTTGCCGAGGGACTTCTCGAGCGTCGCCGAGGTCTTGACGTTTTTCGAGTCAGCCAGCTTGATGCGCGTGTCTTTGATTTTCTTGTCGGTCTTCTGAATCAGATCGAAAATCTTGGCAATCTCGGCTATTTTGTTGGCCGCTTTGGCCTCGCTGTTCTCGACATACTCGTCGTCTTCATTCGAGGCCAGGTCGATCATGTCTTTCATCACGCGGCTGTCTTTCTTGGCAGCTTCGTTGATCTTCAGAATCTCTTCGAGAATGATGCGGTTCTCGGACAGAGCCTTGTAGACCTTCCGCTCGCCACGTTCGATGCGCTTGGCGATCTCGACCTCACCCTGACGGTCGAGCAGTTTGACCGTGCCCATCTCGCGCAGATACATGCGAACAGGGTCGTTGGTCTTGTCGATCACTCCGGACGCAGCGGCGGCGATATCAGCCTGAACTTCCTCGCGCTGATCGACCTCTTTGTCCTCGACGGTGCCGTCGATGGTGATCTCTTTGTTATGTGACGTGAGCTTCTCCGTGTCGTCGACTACCTCGATGCCGAGGTCGTTGAAACGGATATAGATCTCATCAAGCTCTTCAGGAAGGCTGGTGACTTCCTCCGGCAGGGTCTCGTAGATTTCGTCGTAAAGAAGAAATCCCTTTTCCTTGCCGATGGCGATTAGTTGCTTTACCTCAACGTATTTGTCTTCGACACTCAAGTCGCCGACCCCCTCGTGCAAAAAGATTCCAGTTCCGTTCCGGCCGCGCAAAGACGTGTTGTCATTTATCGCTCTCTTGTAAGTAGCGTCAGAAACGCTCCGCCGCGAGCCACCAGGCACTTCAGATCTCGATCGAGACCTTGTTTCGTTTCCGTAATCGTTGAGTACGGACTCGAAGCAATGGCTCCAGAGAGGACAATCACGTAATCGCCAGAGGACACCAATTATTTCAGTGTGTGGATGTGTCTGGAGAGCTCGATCTTTTCAATGTTGAGTAATCGGTGACGTTCAGTGTCACCATCGCGGACGGCCTCCTGGGTTTCGAGCTGGATCTCCATCAGACGCCTTTCGAGGTAGCGTCTGCCCATGCGACGGACGATGTCTTCGAGCGATTTCGCGTTGTATCCGTCCTCTGCTCCATCTGCCAGTGCTACTTCAGAGAGCTTGGCGAGCGCTGTCTCGGACTTAAGATCGGTCGCAATCGCTGGAAAATCAAGGGGTTGGCCAGAAGAAAGTGCTGGAGCGATGGCGCGGAACACCGCCCGAGTGGTTGCGTCTTCGAAATATTCTTCCCGCAATTGCAGAGCGAGTTCGCGCGGTAACTCTTCGTTCAACGCTGCCCGAAGGATGATCGTTTCGCCCGTCGAAATGGGCGCCCGCACTGTCGGATCGTTGAGCGCGCGCAGTCCTTTCCCTCTGAATTTTGCCCAGACCGTCTCAAATTCAAGACGAAAATGATCGGCGATGCGCTGCGCTGCATCGTTGCGGATGACAGGGTCGGTCACTGCTGTCAGAAGGGGAGCGAGCTGCTCGAGCGCCGCAGTCTTCTCGGTCCCGCTCAGTTCGGCCGGTCGGGCCGCGACTCGACTCATGGCGAAGGTGAACACGTCCTGAGGTTGTCCGAGAAGTTCCATGGTCGCTTCCAGTCCGCGGTCGCGAAGGTAAGTGTCAGGATCGCACCCAGCGCCCACATCCACGACATGGACCATAATCCCCGCGGCCAGGAGAACCGGCGCTGCACGCAACGTTGCGTTTCGTCCCGCCTCGTCGCCGTCATAGGCAATGACCACCCGCTTCGCGTAGCGACGAAGCAGACTGGCCTGACCTGGTGTCAAGGACGTCCCCATCGATGCAATGACGCCCGGAACTCCGGCGTGATCGAGGCTGATGCAGTCGAAGTAACCCTCGACGAGGATTGCTCGTTCCAACTTTCTGATCTTCTCTTTCGCGCGATGCAGGTTATAGAGAAGATTCGACTTGTTGAAAATCGCCGACTCGGGAGAGTTCAGATATTTCGGGTCCGTTCCGTCAAGCGAACGACCGCCAAATCCGATCAATGAGCCGACTTCCGAATGAATCGGCACCAGCAGACGATTCCTGAAGCGGTCGTAAAACCCCTCGCCACTTTTCCGCGGCAGGATCAGCCCGGCTGCCTCGAGCTTCTTGTTCCCATGTTTGCCACCAAGTCTGGTGAGCAGATAATCCCAACTGTCTGGCGCGTATCCGAATCCGTATCGTCGCCAGATTTCAGGATCGACGTTTCGCTCCCGAAGATAACGCTCTGCCACATTGGGCGTCCATCCCAACGCCTGATGATAGGCCTCGGCCGCATCTTCCATCAGTTGGAAGAGCGAGTCTTTCTCGATGTCGTCGCCTGTGCGTTTCTTCCTCGGCAGCTCGATTCCAACACGCGCCGCCACATGCTCGACAGCTTCAGGAAAGGTGAAGCGCTCGGCCAGCATGAGGAACTTGAAGACGTCGCCACCAGCACCGCACCCAAAACAGTAGAACAGCCCCTTGCCGCGGTCGACGTGAAATGAAGGAGACTTCTCGCGATGAAATGGACACAGACCCTTATGGCTGCGTCCTGCAGCTTTCAGCGGAGTGACCTGTCCGACAAAGTCGACCATATCGGCCGCCTCGCGCACCTGCGCCACTACGGAATCATTGAGATCGAGGTAAGGCAATGGAGAATGGAGAATGCAGAATGGAGAATGTTAAGTCAAAGGCGGACTGCGACTCTGCTTTTAACATTCTCCATCCTGCATTCTCCATTCTCCATTCGGTCATCATTCCTCTTCGCACGCACACCTCGCAAGCTCGCCAAAGCATCGCGTGCTCATCGGAATGACGTCGCAGCGGAAGCCACGGTCAAAGGCGAACCGCGCCTTTGCTTTTAACATTCTCCATTCTGCATTCTCCATTCTCCATTCGTCTCTCAAACGTCCAACACTGCTACCGTGGCTCCGTCTCCGCCTTCGTGTTCGTCGCCAGGTCGATGTGATTTCACGCCTTTGTGGCGGCGCAGTTCTTCCCTGACGCTGCGGCGCAGTGTCCCGGTGCCGAAACCGTGGATGATTCTTACCGCACGCTTGCCGCCCAGGAGTGACTGATCCAGAAATCGGTCCATTTCCTCGAGTGCATCATCAACTCGTTGCCCGATGAGATTGAGTTCGGCCGCGACTTCGGCCGTCTCGGAATCGGCTGACGCTTTCGGCGCCTGTTTCGTGGTGTTCTTCGGTGCTGCTTTGACCAGTGGCGTGAGGTCGGCCAGTTCAGCCTGCATCTTCTTGCCGTTCACGATCATGGTCACTCGCTCACCGTCGATGGTGCTCACCGAACCCTGGAAACGAAAGCGCCGATGCTCGACGACATCGCCCGGCTTGATCACGGCCGGTGGAGCGAACGCTTCGTGCGGCAGCAGGACGTCGGGGACGACCTGACGGGCCAGCGTAGATGCACGGGTCTTCTCGCGAGTCCCCTGGTCGAGTTGCCCAAGGCGTTTGAGTTCGCGCTGGACGGACGCAGCGACACCGTCGCGAAGGCGGTCCAGCTGCTCGCGGTAGTTTGTCCCCAGCTTTTTTCGCTCGTCGGCTATGGCGTTGCGCTCGTTCTCGATCTCACGAACGACGATCTCGCTTTCCTGACGCAATTTTTCGAGTGCGTCCCGTTCGGCTCGAACGGAAGCAAGCTGTCCTTCCAGCTGATTCATGAGGACGTCGGCATCGGCGAACTTGCTTCCGACTCTTTCTCGTGCGGCGGCAATCACTGAAGCAGGAAGGCCGACTGCGGCTGCGACGTCGATGGCGCGGCTGCGACCTGGTACACCGTTGATCATCCGGAAGGTCGAGCGTCCCGAGGCAGGATCAAACTCCATGGAGGCATTGGCGACCCTGGAATCGCTGACTGCGAAAGTCTTGACCGCTGATAGATGTGTAGTGGCGATGAGGAGTGAACCCTGGTCGAGCAGAAACTCGATCACCGAGGCCGCCAGCGCGGAACCTTCCTCAGGATCCGTGCCCGAGCCGAGTTCGTCGAGGAGCACCATGGAGTGAGTGCTGGCCTGCTCCAGAATTCGCCGCAGTCTGGTCAGGTATGCAGAGAAGGTCGAGAGTTGCTCGAGCACGTCCTGGTCGTCGCCAATCAGTACGTGGAGGCCGTCGACGACGGGGATGATGCTGCCTTCTCCCGCCGGAAGGGGCAGGCCGCTGAGGGCCATGGCCACCAGCAATCCTGCTGATTTCAGAGCAACCGTTTTTCCTCCCGCGTTCGGACCGCTGATCACCAGTGTTGGCTGCGAGCGCGTCAGATGAATGGTGGTGGGGATCACTTTCCGGTTGCTCTCTGCTTCTCCGAAGGCCTGCTGTCGCATCTCAGCGGCCCTCTCGTCCAGCAGTGGATGACGGCCTTCGACGATCAGCAACTCGCCTTCCTCGGAAAAGTGGGGACGCGATGCGCCGACGGTCTGGTGGAAGATGGCGCAGGCTTGCATAGCGTCGAATTCTGCGCCGATTCCCACGGCCTCGGCGATGGAGTCGGCCGATGATGTGAGTTGCCAGGCAATGTGCCGGGTGATGCGGGCGATCTCTTCGCGCTCCTGGATCAGAAGCTCCGCGAGGTCGTTGTTCATCTCGACGATCGGAAGCGGCTCGATGAAGAATGAAGCACCTGAGCCGGAACGCTCGTGAAGAATGCCGGGAAGTTCGCTGCGGCGTTCCGCTTTCACCGGGATGCAGTAACGATCTCCCCTGATCGTGACCAGCGGTTCCTGCACCGCGTCCTTGTTTCGATCCATGAGATCGGAAAGGGTGCGGTGAATCGACGCCCTGCGCGTCTGCATCTTCTGTCGAATGGAGCGAAGTTGTGGCGAAGCATCCTCGCGGAGCTTGCCGTCACGCGTGAAGTATCGACCTACTGATGCCACCACTTCCTCGAGTCCGGGGA
>JBKJUK010000047.1:0-8589 GCA_046590705.1 Thermoanaerobaculia bacterium | reverse complement strand
GCAGGGAGCGTTTTCCACGGCCTCACGGCCGTGGCTACAACGATGCCGGGCCTCCGGCCCTGTGAGGCGAACGCATGTGGCGAGCGAGCGTGACGCCGGTTTTACAAAAATGAGCGGATGATCGATTCGGGTTCGGCTTTGCTCCCGTTCCTTGGAAGGAGGTTCATTAGAAGCGGCGGGATGGGTGGGTGCGAGGAATCTGGCGCAGGGAGTGCGCTGTAGAAGTCGCGCGCGAACCTTGTGCGTAGATTCCTCAGTCGCTGCACCAGTCTCGGTCCGCGAAGTGGCGCGGCGCGCTCCTTCGGAATGACGTCCCGGTCCTGCTACGATACGAATTACATTTTCCGGCATGAGCGCTGCTAAAGACGAGTCTGATCTGCCTCGTAAAGCGTAGTGAAATCGAATGGACGCGACACAAATACAGGGTTGCACCAGAACTATTGAGCTGATCGATCTTCATCCTCGTCGCGCAGGATTTCTGACCGAGGTGGTCGAGGGTCTCTCGCGTCCGCAGAAGGAACTTTCCGCGAAGTACTTTTACGATCAGCGGGGATCCGAGCTTTTCGAGGCCATCACCCGTCTTCCTGAGTACTACTTGACGCGAACGGAAATCTCGATCCTGAATGAGAACGTAGCTGAGATCGCCGAGCTGCTCGGGAGCCGCTTCGCCCTGATCGAGTACGGAAGCGGCAGCAGCACCAAGGTGCGGATCCTTCTCGATCATGTCGGACCCGAGACCGTATACATGCCGGTCGATATTTCCGAGATTCATCTGCGGGAGTCAGCTGAAGCGCTGGCCGTGGACTATCCACATCTGCAGATCATTGCTGTGTGCGCGGACTACACCGCCCAATTCGAAATTCCGGAGAGCACGCGCTACGACAAGAAGGTGGTTTTCTTTCCAGGTTCGACCATCGGGAATCTAGAGCCTGCCTCTGCGCATGAGTTTCTGCGCGACACGGCCCGCGCGCTGAAAGCGGGCGACGCACTGCTCATCGGAGTCGACTTGCGCAAGGACGAGCAGAGGCTGCATGCCGCGTACAACGATGCCGCAGGCGTGACCGCTGCGTTCAACAGAAACATCCTTACGCACGTCAACAGCGAACTCGGTGCCGCGTTCGACGAAAACCAGTTCGAACACGTAGCCTTCTACAACGCGGCAGAAGGCCGCATCGAGATGCATCTACGCAGCCTTGTCGAGCAATCCATCGTCGTAGGATCGACGAAGTTCAGCTTCGCCGCTGGCGAGACCATCCACACGGAGAACTCCTACAAGTACACAGTGGAAGGCTTTCACGCCCTGCTCGAGGGAACCGATTTTCGAGCAACGAAAGTCTGGACAGATGCGGAGCAGCTGTTCAGCGTCCACTACCTGCAGGTGATCTGACGGTCTGAGGCGTCGTTGTTGGGGGGGCGGTTTTCTCGTTGCGGAGCGTTCACCAGCTGCGTCATTCCGAAGGAGCACGCCGTGCGTAATGACGAGCGCAGATGGGACTGCGACTGAGGAATCTACGCGCAAGGTTCGCGCTCAACATTTACAGCGCAGGCCTTGTGCGCAGATTCCTCGCACCCATCCAGCCCGCCGCTCGGAATGACGGGGCTCCTGAGGATGCACAGCGATCCTGCTTCGCGGTCGGGGGCTCGGGATGACAGTGCCTCCGCCGTCCTCGAACTCCCTCTCGATTGTCATGGTGGAGGCTTCGTGGCATCCTCCCGCCTGACCAACATGACTTCAAAAAGCTCGCACAGCGGCTCCGCGCCCGTCGACCGTATCCCTGTCGCAGTTCTCGGAGCCACAGGCTCCGTCGGCCAGCGCTTCATCCAACTGCTGGAAGACCACCCATGGTTTCGACTCAGCGAGGTCGTAGCCTCGGAGCGGAGTGCCGGCAAGTCGTACCGCGAGGCAACCAGCTGGCGGCTATCAACAGAGATGCCGCGCGAAGCTGCCGCACTGACGGTCAAACCGCTGCACTCGGAGTTGACCGCGCCTCTCATTTTCTCTGCCCTCGACTCTTCCGTGGCAGGGGAGGCGGAAGACTTTTATGCCGACCGCGGAGCGGCGGTGGTATCGAACTCCCGGAATCACCGTATGGATCCCGACGTCCCGCTGCTGATTCCGGAGATCAACAGCAATCATCTGGCTGCGATCGACGTGCAGAGGAAGCGGAGGAATGGGAACGGATTCATCGTCACCAATCCGAACTGCTCCACGGTTGGTCTGGCTCTGGCCCTGGCTCCCATCGAGTCGCAGCATGGCGTGGCCAAAGTCCACGTTACGACCATGCAGGCTATTTCCGGCGCCGGTTACTCCGGGGTTTCTGCGTTCTCGATTCTCGATAACGTCGTTCCTTTCATTGGTTCCGAGGAAGAGAAGATCGAGAGCGAACCGCGCAAGATACTCGGGTCCTGGTTCAATGATGAGTTTTCGCCGGCGGAAATGACAATTTCAGCCCAGGCCAATCGTGTTCCAGTGATCGACGGCCATATGTTGTGTATGTCGATCAGCTTTCGAGGCGGAGAACTTCTTCGTCAGCACTTCCCGATCGAGCGACTGATCGAGGACGTGAAGTCCGCGATTCGAACATTTGTCGGCGAGCCGCAGCGTCTGAAACTTCCATCGGCACCTGACTATCCACTGCATCTTTTCGAAGAGGATGACAGGCCTCAGCCGAGGCTGGACCGCGACCGCGAGTCGGGGATGACCGTCTCTGTCGGCCGGATCAGACCCTGTTCGCTGCTCGATCTGCGCATGGTGGCGCTGGTGCATAACACTGTACGCGGCGCCGCCGGAGCCGCAATTCTGAACGCTGAACTCCTGCAGGCCACCGGTTACCTTCGCTCATGACCAACTCTTTGCTCTTTGCGGAACTCTTTACGCGATGATCGTGATCAAATTCGGAGGGACATCTGTCGGCGATGCCATCCATCTAAGGCGGGCCATCGAGATCGTTGCTGCTGCGCGTGAGAGGCAGCCGGTGGTGGTCGTGTCGGCCCTTTCCGGTGTCACCAATCTGCTCGTAGAGGCGACGCGAGCCGCCATCGCCGGAGACACAGCACGAGTCGTTCAAATCGTCGATTCGGTGCGCCTCAGGCACGAAGAAATCGCCTTTGAACTGGTCGCGCAGAAAACCGACTATCTCGAATCGTTTCTGGCGCAGCTCAGAAAGCACACCGATCAGATTCTTCAGATTCTTCAGGGCCTCGCACTGGTAGGTGAAGTAAGCCTGCGTGCGAAGGACAAAGTAGTGGCCATCGGCGAGAAGCTCTCCTCCGTTCTCTTTTCGTACTCGATGCGACTCAAGACTCTCAATGGAGTGCACATCGACGCCGAGGATGTCATCGTTACCGATTCACGATTCGGTGAAGCGGTTCCTTCGATGGCCCTCACTCGTAATGCGGCGCAGGCCGTTCTGCTGCCGGAGCTCATGCGAAGTCACATCCCGGTGATGGGCGGTTTCATCGGGCGCTCGGAGTCAGGAGCGACCACCACGCTTGGACGAGGGGGCTCGGATTACAGCGCGGCCATCGTCGGTGCGTCGATTGACGCAGAGGAAATCCAGATCTGGACGGATGTGGACGGCATGATGACCTGTGATCCGCGTCTCATTGCCCAGGCCCGCGTGATCGACCGCATCTCGTACGTGGAGGCTGCTGAACTCGCGTATTTCGGCGCGAAGGTTCTCCATCCGAAGACCATCGCACCAGCAGTGGAGCGAGGGATTCCAATTCGTGTTCTCAACACGCACAACGTAGACAGCCCGGGAACCCTGATTACGGCAGTTGGTGCCGAGGGCACGGCTGGTGCGAGAGCAATCGCCCTGAAGAAGCAGATCACTACGGTGCATCTGACCTCCAATCAGATGCTCGGTGCGCATGGCTTCCTGGCGCGCATTTTTGAGGTGTTCGACAGGCTGGGTGTGGCCGTCGATCTGGTGACGACTTCGGAAGTGTCGGTTTCGCTGACCATCGAGGATGAGAGCGCGATCGAGCAATTGAAGGACGCGCTGCGGCCGGTGGCTGAGGTGCGCATCGATCGTGAGCAGGCCATCATCGCGGTGGTAGGCCGCGGGATTGGAAGTGACGCAGCCTTGTGTGAGCGTCTGTTTGGTGCATTGCGCGGAGTTGCTGTTTCCATGATTTCGCTTGGACGCTCGGAGTTGAATTTGAGCATCGTGGTAAACGCTTCAGTAGCTGAGAGGGCCATCGTGGACATCCACCGCGTGCTTTTTGAAGAGACGACGTCATGAAAATCGCCATCCATGGATCAGGAAGAATGGGACAGGCCGTACTCCGAATTGCGTGCCAGCGTGGACACTCGATCGCTGCTGAATTCGATCGTCGCCGGCCGATGAACGTGGAAGCGCTTCGGGGAGCCGACGTGATGATCGACTTCTCACATGCCGAGGCGCTCGGTCCGGTTGTCGAAGCTGCCTGTGCAGCCGGAACTGCTCTGGTGATCGGCAGCACGGGATGGGATGCGCAACTGCCGCAGATCAGGTTGCGTTGCCAGCAGGCCGGAATCGCAGTCGTTCACGCAGCCAACTTTTCACCCGGCGCCACCATCATGATGACTCTGGCCAGGCAGGCTGCGGCTCTTTTCTCGAAATTCCCCGAGTATTCGGGCGGCATTGAAGAGCGGCATCATTCGCAGAAAAAAGATAAGCCCAGCGGAACTGCGATCAAAATCGCGGAAGCGGTGAGAGAAGGAAGCGACGACTTGATCGATGCGCCCATTTCGGCCTCGCGTGTAGGCAGCGAATTTGGACTGCATACGCTCTTTTTCGACTCGCCGGATGATCTTGTCGAGATCTCGCACCGTGCGCGTTCTCGTGACGGTTTCGCACGCGGGGCGGTCATGGCGGCAGAGCAGTTATTGAATCGCTCAGGTTTTCTTACGTTCGAACAGTTGCTCAGAATCATCGATGACGAGGGTGAAGTGGAGAAGGGGAACTGATGTCGGATCAATTTCGAGGACTGGGAGTTGCGCTCGTCACGCCATTCCGCAATGACGAGTCGTTGGACGAAGCAGCATTCGAGGCTTTCGTCGACTGGCAGATCCGGGAGGGAACAGACTTTCTGGTTCCCTGCGGCACGACCGGCGAAAACCCTGCGCTGACTCATGAGGAGCACCTTCGGGTCATCGAACTCACGGTTAAGGCAGCGCGCGGTCGCGTTCCGGTACTAGGCGGTGCGGGCAGCAATTCAACGAACAAAGCCATTGAGCTGGCCAAAGCGTGCGTCGACCTCGGATGCGACGGTCTGCTGTCGATTACTCCGTACTACAACAAGCCCACACCCGACGGATTACTGCGACACTTCGCCGCGCAGGCTTTCGCAGTCGAAGAGATGCAGTCCGGCTTTCCCATCATTCTGTACAACGTTCCAGGTCGTACAGGTGTGAACATGACTGCTGAGACCACGCTGCGGATCGCCAGGTCTGTGCCGAACGTGGTGGGAGTCAAGGAAGCTTCGGCCAATATGGAGCAGATTCTCGAGGTGATGCGTCTACGGCCTGCCGGATTTCTGGTTCTCAGCGGTGATGACGCCTGGACGCTGCCTCTGATCGCTGCTGGTGCGGATGGATTGATCTCCGTAGCAGGAAACGAGATTCCTGCGCTGATGAAGCAGCTGGTCACCAGCGCCATGGCTGGAGAGTTGAACAGTGCCCGTCTCATTCAGAATCGTCTGCTTCCGCTGCTTACCGGCAACTTCATCGAGTCGAACCCGATTCCGGTGAAGGCGGCCATGAAGATGATGGGAATACTCGCCAATGACGTTGTGCGATCGCCGCTCGCGCCGATCACATTCAAGAATCGCGCATTGCTGCAGGAGATCCTGCGAGAGTGTGGTCTCAACACCACCGGGAGAGCAGCAGATGAATGAACTGGAAGACCTCATCGGATCGATTCATCTGATCAGTGACAGGGAAGAGGCCAGGTCGGTGATCGATCGATTTCTTTCCGCGCTCGAGAGTGGAGAGATTCGCTCGGCGGTCAGAGATGCGGATGGAATCTGGGCCGCGCAGACCTGGGTAAAACAGGGCATCCTGGCTGCGTTCCGGCTCTCCGGTCTCCGCGAATACTCCTCGGGGCCGCTCTCGTTCGTCGACAAGGAAACCATTCCCCCGCGTCACTTCAGCGTTGAGGACGGGATACGAGTGGTGCCCGGTGGATCGTCCGTGCGCCGCGGCGCGTTTCTGGCGAAGGGCGTGGTGATGATGCCGCCGGCCTACGTGAATGTTGGTGCGTACGTCGACGAAGGCACGATGATCGACTCACATGCACTGGTAGGGTCCTGTGCGCAGATTGGGAAACGAGTGCATCTGAGCGCAGCGGCGCAGATCGGCGGAGTGCTCGAGCCGGTGGGCATGCTTCCGGTCATCATCGAAGACGATGTGATCGTCGGCGGAAACAGCGGCGTCTACGAAGGCACTATCGTCAGATCGCGCGCGGTCATTGGAGCTGGCGTTGTGATCACCGGTTCGACGCCCGTGTACGATGTGGTCAATGGTCTGATTCTCCGGCGGGAAGGCGGCCGGCCGCTGGAAATTCCGGCGGGGGCGGTAGTCGTTCCCGGATCCCGCCCGATCCGCGGTGATTTCGCCGAGCAGCATCGACTGCATCTCGCGGCGCCGATGATCGTGAAGTATCGCGACGAGAAGACCGATCTGGCGACGACGCTGGAAGACGCTCTGCGTTGAGTTGAGGAACAGCCCACTCCTGGAGACGGAATGAAACCTTCGAAACGAATTGCGGATGTGGAGATTTCGCTCATCCGCCAGATGGCCGCGATGGCAACGCCCTCGACTTTCAATGTCGGAATCGGCGAACCGAATGTCGAACCCGACGAAGAGTTCCGTGAGATGGCGCGGCGCGTGGCGAGTGAGGGCTCCTGGCACTACTCCGCCAACGCCGGGACATTGCGGTTACGCGAGTTGATCTCGGAGCGGTTCACTCCCGCCGCCGATCCCGCTTCCTCCGTCTGCGTGACGGCCGGTACCGAAGAAGCGCTTTACTCGATCTTTCAGGGATTCGTCAGTCCGGGAGATGAAGTGCTCGTGCCCGATCCAGGTTTCTCCGCCTATCCGACTCTGGCCAGACTAGCGGGTGGCGCTTCGATTCCCTACGTCGTGGAGACGGAAACATGGCAACCAGATCTGGAGGATATCGAGTCGAAGATCACGCCGCGCACGCGCCTGATGATCGTCAATTCGCCGTCGAATCCGACCGGTGGCGTGATCAGAAAGGATCTTCTGGAGAGGCTGGTGGGTCTCGCTGAGAAGCACGATTTCCTGATGGTTGCAGACGAAGTCTACGGTGAGCTCTACTTCGAGGAAAGACCTGGCTCCGTGGCGGGACGGTCTAAGAATGTGGCCGTGGTCAACGGGATGTCGAAGAGTCACGCCATGACCGGGCTTCGGCTTGGATGGGCTCTCGCCGATCCTGAAGTCATGAAGACGATTTTGAAGGCGCATCAATACATCGCCACCTGCGCCTCGACCTTCGCGCAGGGTCTGGCCGAATCGATTCTCTCTTCTCCTGCATGGAATGAACGATGGCTCCGTCAAACGCGTGCGCAGTTCATGAGGCAGCGAGACGTGGCCGTGGAAGCGGTGCGTGAACATCTCCAGATTCCTCTGCAGATTCCGGGTGGCGCGTTCTATCTCTTCATTCCGGTTCCGGTCTGTGACTCGCTGGCTTTCACCAGACAACTCATCGATGAAGCGTCCGTGCTGACCATCCCGGGGATCGCCTTCGGTGCACGGGGCGAGGGATTTATCCGAATCTCCTACGCGGCGCCCGAAGATGTCATCCTGGAATCGATTGCCCGCATCGGAAAATTCGTCTCCCGGATGGAGCAGCCTCTTACTACCTGACAAATGACTGAAGGTGCATCAGGCGATGCCGGTATCGAGAATGACTTCGTTTCCTACGATGTCGTAATACCAGCGTTCAATGAAGCTTCTACGATCGCGCATGTGATTCGTCAGGCTCGGAAAGCGCGAGGATGCGGCGAGGTCATCGTCATCGATGACCATTCCTCGGACGACACGGCTCGCGTCTCGATGGAAGCGGGAGCGCGCGTGGTTCGCTCCCGCGGACGCCGCAGCAAAGCGCAGGCACTGGCCACAGGCGTGTCAGAGTCATCCTGTGACGTACTGGTTTTCTTCGACGCCGACATCCTTGGAGTAGAGCCCGGTCACGTCGAATCACTGGCAGCACCGCTGCTGTGCGGAGAATGGCAGATGTGCTGCGGTCTGATCGACTATGGACCGCTGAAGAACCCTCTCTTCCTCCGGCTCCCTCCGATTACCGGAATGCGCGCCATTCGACGAAGCGTGTTCGAGGCAATTCCGGAGTCGAAACGAAACGGCTTTCAGATCGAGATCATGATCAACGAAGTGATCGCCCGAGGCCGGATGCCTACTGCCATCAGGCTGCTGCCGGGCACCTCGCACCGTTCGAAAATCGATAAAGAGGGATGGCGTCGCGGGCTGAAGTCGCATTTCTCGATGACCCTGGAACTGCTCTCCTGCTTCCGCTTCGTTCCGCTCTGGACGTATTGGACCTACCTCGCGAGTCTGGACGT
>JBKJUK010000285.1:0-2547 GCA_046590705.1 Thermoanaerobaculia bacterium | reverse complement strand
GCTCGCGGCCTACCGGCGTTGGGGCAGTGCGCTGGTTGATCATCTTCGCGGTGATTTTGCCTTCGTGATCTTCGATGCGAAGTCAGGACGACTCCTCGCGGCACGCGACCAATTTGGCGTGGCACCGTTCTACTACGTGGATGAACCCGCTTTGTTCGCCTGCAGCGATTCGTTAGACATTCTGCGGACTTTACCCGGTGTGCGGAGCGATCTGAACGAGCATTCGATCGGTGATTTTCTGCTGTTCACGTTTACACAGACCGAAACGGAGACGTCGTTCGCCGCGGTGCATCGGCTCCCCGCGGCGCATCGACTGGAACTGAGTCCCGACGCAAAGAAAATCGAGCGTTACTTTTCCATCGAGGCCAGGCCTTCGGAAATTGCCTGGACGAGTGCGGAGTGCCTGGAGCGATTCGGAGAGTTGCTCACCAGGGCCGTGAACGATCGAATCGATGCACCCGTGACCATCAAGCTGAGTGGGGGTCTGGACTCGACGATCGTCGCTGCTTTTGCTGGGCGTTCCCATCCTCTGTATGCGATTTCCGTCGGCTTCGAAAAATTGATCAAAGACGACGAACCGCGGCTGGCCGGACTGGTCGCTGACTATCTGCAGATCCCTTTCGAGCGAATGCCAGTTGACGACTATCCACCTCTCGGGCGATTCGGGAGCGATGAACTGCGACGACCCGAGCCTATCGATCATCCGTTTATGGCCATCTATCACGACATCTCCTCCCACGCCCTTGCGAATGGCCGAATCATGTTGACGGGAGACTCCGGTGATGCGGTGCTTCATTCATCTCCATTTCCACTCAGTGAGCTGCAAATGAGGCGGGTGCCCGAGGCTATCGCCATGAGTTTGAAGATGCGTGACGGCCGGCCACCGCAACTCGGCATCCGAACTGGTCTCCGACGGCTGGTTCCTCGTCGTCAGCCGCAACCGATTCTTCCCGAATGGATCGAACCGGAATTCGCAGCCGCGACGAATCTTCAGCAGCGTTTCGAGAATTGGTCGAACAGAGCAGCAGGCTCTGGATGGAGAGCGGCCGCCTTGCATTCCATGGGCACTCCATACTGGTCCAGTGTGTTCGAGGCTGCCTCGCCGGCAGTGACGCGACTCCCACTGGTGACCCGCTATCCACTGTTCGATGTCGAACTCGTTCAATTTCTACTTTCCCTCCCAACGCTGCCGTGGTGCAGCGACAAACAACTTTTTCGCGAAGCAGGCCGCGACCGGCTTCCAGCCTCGATTGTCAGCCGGCCGAAGATGCCGCTGGCATTCTGTCCATTGGCGTTGTTCGGGGACGACCTGTTCGCTGATAAAGATTGGAGCGCTGTCAGGCGGTATGTCCGGGCTGAACGTTTGCCCCGCGATCAGCCGGTGGACTGGGCCCCGCTCCGAGCTCTGGAGTTGCTGTTATGGTTGAATAATTCATAGGAGTGGCGTAGCTTTACGTCATGGAACGCTTGCCAGACGCTATGAATGAAGATAAGCCTGAACGGGCCCGGCGAACTTACTCCCCGCCTGAGGTGCGAGTTTACGGTGATCTGCGCGCGATAACGCGGGGCGGCGGGAGCGCTACAAAAATCGTGGATGCAACCGGGCAAGGAAACAACAAGACCGGCTGATCTCGATGCGGAGACATGAGGCGTACGGGTTGCAACTCGACGCGGATAAGCCCATCCCCGGCCTGCCGGAGCGCATCGCCTCCCGTCCAGCTGACGTCACCGTCCTTTTCGGCTTCGCACCTCCCAGCGTCGCCACATCCGCGACGCTACATGACGCGTCGCGACCCGGCACTCTGAATGATCGCTTGACAGTCACGATCGACGACGCCGGATCGTTCCATTTCACCTATCGCGATCACACCCACTTTGTCGTGAACGCCGCCGCGTCCGTCATCTGGGTCGAGTGGCCTGCAGACCTGACGCTCGAAGATGCCGTGACGTATCTGCTCGGACCTGTGCTCGGTTTCGTCTTGCGTTTGCGCGGGAAGGTGCTTCTTCACGCCAGCGCCGTTGTTCTCGAAAACGCAGCGGTTGCATTTGTCGGGGCTGCTGGCGCCGGGAAGTCGACCATCGCGGCGGCGTTTCGCGCTGCTGGTCACCGGGTGCTTACCGAGGACGTACTGGCGCTGAGTCCTGGCGAAGGGAGCATCAGTGCCATGCCGGCCTATCCTAACATCCGCCTGTGGGGCGATTCGGTCGCCGGAATGTTCGGCTCCAGCGACGCACTCCCGAGGATGGTCCCTTCGCACCCCAGCTGGGACAAACGCTTTCTGACGCTGGATGAAACTGAGTTCGCTCAATCTGAATTCGGGCTTCGGACCATCTACCTGCTTCGTCCCAGAGCTGCGGCAGTCACGATCTCTCCCCTCGATCCGTCGGATGCTGTCATCGAACTCGTCGCGAATTCATATGTGAACTATCTTCTTGATCCGAACATGCGGGCGCTCGAGTTCAGTGTTCTGGGGAGGGTGGTCCGCGAGGTCTCGATTCGCGCAATCAACCCGCCGCAGAGTTTCGAAGCGCTGCCGCAGTTCTGCG